>NZ_JANBVH010000004.1 GCF_024273235.1 Sphingomonas faeni
GGAGGCGGAGCAACGTCCCGCAACGCGACATCACCGCGCCGCGAGTCGCTCCATCGCCCGCTCGCGCCCGATCAGCGGCAGCAACGCCGCCATGTCCGGGCCATGATCGCGCCCCGTCAACGCGCGCCGCAACGGCAGGAACAGCGCCTTCCCCTTGCGCCCCGTCTCCGCCTTCAACCGGGCGGTCAGCGCATGCCAGGGGTCGCTCGACCAATCGATCTCCCCCGCCGCCGCCAGCGCCTGATCGAGATACTCAGCCTCCACATCGCCCTCGACCGCGATCGGTCCCTCGATGACGCCCCACCAGTCCGCCGCATCGGCCAGCGTCACCAGGTTCGGCCGCACCGCCTCCCAGGCCGCCACATCCATGCCCTCGGGCAACCGCCCGGCCACCGCCTCGAACGGCAGCGCATGCAGGATCCGCGCGTTCAGCGCCGCCAGTTCCGCCTCGTCGAACCGCGCCGGTGCCCGCCCGAACCGCGCGAAGTCGAACCCCGCGATCAGCGGCGCGGCGTCGGCGATCGGCTCGACCGGGTCGCTCGTCCCGATCCGCGCGAGCAGTGCGCGCACCGCCTGCGGTTCGATCCCGACCTCGCGGAAGTGATCGACGCCGAGCGAGCCGAGCCGCTTTGACAGCTTGCCCTCCGCGCCCGTCAGCAACGCCTCGTGCGCAAACCGCGGCGGCGCAACGCCGAGCGCGGCGAACATCTGCAGCTGGAGCGCGGTGTTCGACACATGATCCTCGCCGCGCACGACGTGAGTCACGCCCATCTCGGCATCGTCGATCGCCGACGGCAGCATGTACAGCCACGAGCCGTCCGCGCGCCGGATCACCGGATCGCTCATCGTCTTCGCTTCAAAATGCTGCGGACCCCGGATCAGGTCGTCCCAGGCGATCGCCGAGTCGTAATCGAGCTTGAACCGCCAATGCGGGCGTACGCCGTCCGCCTCCAGCTTCGCCCGCGCCTCGTCGTCGAGCGCCAGCGCCGCGCGATCATAGATCGGCGGCAACCCTCGCCCGGCCTGGATCTTGCGCTTCAGGTCGAGCTCCTGCGTCGTCTCATACGCCGGATACACGTGCCCGCTCGCGACCAGCGCGTCGAACCGCGCCTCGTACAACGCGAACCGCGCCGACTGCCGCTCCTCCGCATCGGGCGTCATCCCGAGCCAGTCGAGATCGGCGCGGATCGCGTCGACGAAGCGCTCTTCGCTGCGTTCGGGATCGGTATCGTCGATCCGCAACACGAACTTGCCGCCATTGGCCCGCGCGAACATCCAGTTGTGGAGCGCGGTGCGGATGTTGCCGACATGCAGCCGGCCGGTGGGCGAGGGGGCGAAACGGGTGATCACGGTCATCCTGCCGCTGTACGGAGCGGCGCCCGCGCGGGCAAACCCTTCCACCAATCGGAAGCTGCGCCTAAGGGGTGCGGAATATCGAGCGGGAAAGAGCTTCATGAAACTGATGACCGGCAATTCGAACCTGCCCCTCGCGCAGGAGATCGCCGCCTATCTTGAGACTCCGCTGACCGACGTCAGTGTGCGGCGGTTCGCCGACGAGGAGGTGTTCGTCGAGATCAACGAGAACGTCCGCGGCGAGGACGTGTTCGTGATCCAGTCGACCGGCTATCCGGCCAACGACAACCTCATGGAACTGCTGATCATGATCGACGCGCTGAAGCGAGCGTCGGCGCGGCGCATCACCGCGGTGATCCCGTACATGGGGTACGCGCGGCAGGACCGGAAACCGGGCCCGCGCACGCCGATCTCGGCCAAGCTGGTCGCCAATCTGATCACCGTCGCGGGCGCGAACCGCGTGCTGTCGGTCGACCTCCACGCCGGCCAGATCCAAGGCTTCTTCGATATCCCGACCGACAATCTCTATGCCGCGCCGGTGATGTCGGCGGACATCCTCGCGCGGTTCAAGGGCAAGAATTTGATGGTCGTCTCGCCCGACGTCGGCGGCGTCGTCCGTGCGCGCGTGCTCGCCAAGCGGCTCGACAACGCACCGCTCGCGATCGTCGACAAGCGTCGCGAGCGCGCGGGCGAGTCGGAGGTGATGAACATCATCGGCGAGGTCGAGGGACGCTTCTGCATCTTGGTCGACGATATCGTCGATTCGGCGGGGACGCTCTGCAACGCGGCGGCGGCGTTGAAGGAAGCGGGCGCCGAGGACGTCGTCGCGTATGTGACGCATGGCGTGCTGTCGGGTGGCGCGGTTGCGCGAGTCGAGGGTTCGGAATTGCGTGAACTGGTGATCACCGACTCGATCGGCAACCACGACGTGATCAAGGGCGCCCACGGCAAGATCCGCCACCTCCAGATCGCGCCGCTGCTCGGCGAGGCGATTAAGCGGATCGCGGACGAGACGAGCGTGTCGAGCCTGTTCGATTGACGGGCGCAGGTGCGGCGTCGTCCGCGCCGCTGATCGCAACGCGGTCAGCGCCCGGCACGGCCGGCGGTTCGGTCATGCCGAACCGACCGACGGCGGCTTTGCCGACGTTCCTCGCCGTTTTCCTGCGAACGCAGGAATCCAGTGTAACCAAAGGCCGGGCTAAGTAATCCTGGGCTCCTGCGTTCGCAGGAGAACGAGCTGGCGTCCTATCGCTGCGACAGCGCCACGATGTGCTCGAATACCGCCGGATGCAGCGGCTTGGCGAACGCGCAACCGTATTTGAACTTGTCACGCCACGCGACCACCGCTTCGAGTGCCGCGAGCCCCGGAAGCGTCAGCCACACCACCGTCCCCGGCCACAACGTAAAGCTCGTCTCCGCACGAAATCCGGAGAGCGACAAATCCGTAACCTCGATCTCGAATCGCGTCTGGCCCCGATCGCGCAGATGGGCGCGCATCTTGACGGCCTTGCGTAGCGCCTGACGAAGCTCCTCGCCTTTCGGTTCGGCGGGAGGGATGGGGACCGGCTGTGTCATGTCCGGGATACTGCTCCCCAAGTGGTTACCAATCTCCAAACGCCTTACGATTCGGCGACTTGGGATTTGGCCGCTCGCGGCTTGACGGGCGCTCGAATACCAGCGCGCGACCGTCGCTTCAGTTCCGCCTTCAGATCCTCGGGCTTCGGCGCGACGAGGAAACCGAAGCTGACATTGCCCTCCTTCGTCTCGACGACGTGGTGCAGGCGGTGCGCCTGGACGATCCGCTTCATGTATTTCGACTTGGGCAGATACCGCGTCGGAATGCGCTGGTGCACGATCACGTCGTGAAACCCGAAATAGATCGCGCCATAGGCTGCGATCCCCGCACCGATCCAGGCGAACCCCGGCCACCAGCCGAGCTGCACGCCGCCCAGCAACAGCACGAACGACGGCACCGCGAAGATCGCCGCATACAGGTCGTTCAATTCCCAATTACCGTGGCGGGCGCGGTGGTGACTCTCGTGCAGGAACCAGCCGAAGCCGTGCATGATCCAGCGGTGCGCGGCATAGGCGAACGCCTCCATGCCGATCACGGTGCCGATGAACAGGAGGATGCCGAGCCAGATCGCCATGCCCTGCATATAGGGGCGGTAAGGCTCGACGGCAAAAGGCGAATTGTCCCAGGGAAAACCAGATCAACTCAACAAGGATACGCCTCTATTGCGAACGAGACGCAAGTGCATGTGCCTTAAGGGTGGATTTGCTGCCCGCCCTGTGCTTTACGCCGACGCAATTCCCGAGTTTCCTAAAAATTGCGTGGAGCCTTCCCGATGAACATCCATGAATACCAGGCCAAGGAACTGCTGGCCAAGTTCGGCGTCCCCGTGCCTGCCGGTTTCGCGGCGCTGACCGTCGAGGAGGCCGTCGAGGCGTCCAAGAAGCTTCCCGGACCGCTCTATGTCGTCAAGGCGCAGATCCACGCCGGCGGCCGCGGCAAGGGCAAGTTCGTCGAGCTTGGCCCCGATGCCAAGGGCGGCGTCCGCCTCGCCAAGACCGAGGACGAGGTTCGCGCGGCCGCGACCGACATGCTCGGCAACACGCTCGTCACCATCCAGACGGGTGACGCGGGCAAGCAGGTCAACCGCCTGTACGTCACCGACGGCGTCGACATCGACAAGGAATTCTACCTCGCGCTGACGCTCAACCGCACCACCGGCCGCGTCATGATGGTCGTCTCCACCGAAGGCGGCATGGACATCGAAGCCGTCGCGCACGACACGCCCGAGAAGATCCAGTCGATCGACATCGACCAGGCTACCGGCTTCATGCCGCACCACGGCCGCGCCGTTGCCGCCGCGCTGAAGCTGACCGGCGATCTCGCCAAGCAGGCCGCGAACACCGCGTCGAAGCTGTATGACGCGTTCATGGGCACCGATGCCGAGCAGATCGAGATCAACCCGCTCGCCGTCACCAAGGACGGCAAGCTGATGGTGCTCGACGCGAAGGTCGCGTTCGACGGCAACGCGCTGTTCCGCCACAAGGACCTGCTCCAGCTGCGCGACGAGACCGAGGAAGATCCCGCCGAGCTCGAGGCGTCGAAGTACGACCTCGCCTATATCAAGCTCGATGGCGACATCGGCTGCATGGTCAACGGCGCGGGTCTCGCGATGGCGACGATGGACATCATCAAGCTCAACGGCATGTTCCCGGCCAACTTCCTCGACGTCGGCGGCGGCGCCAACAAGGAGAAGGTGACGGCCGCGTTCAAGATCATCCTCGCGGATCCCAACGTGAAGGGCATCCTGGTCAACATCTTCGGCGGCATCATGAAGTGCGACATCATCGCCGACGGCATTGTCGCCGCGGCGAAGGAAGTGAACCTGTCGGTGCCGCTGGTGGTCCGCCTCGAGGGCACGAATGTCGAGAAGGGCAAGGAGATCCTCGCGAACTCCGGTCTCGCAATCGTTCCCGCGAACGACCTGGGCGATGCGGCCAAGAAGATCGTCGCAGAGGTGCAGAAGGTCGCGGCCTAACCGCCTTCGACCTCGCATACTGATTCTGCGAAAAGAGTGGCTCGGACGGGAACGTCCGGGCCCTTTTTCGTTGGGTTCGGCTGCTAGCTTCACGATCCTCCCCCGCCAGGGGGAGGTGTCGCCGGAGGTGACGGAGGGGGAGGACACGGCATATCGGTTTCGCTTACCTCCCCCTCCGTCTGGCAAGAGCCAGCCACCTCCCCCTGGCGGGGGAGGATTCGTTGGAATTACGACTCGACCGCCGGGCATACCGCCGTGACGCTACGGCATCGCGATGTTTCCATACCGGACTTGCGAAAACGGCTTGAAGCAGCCATCTGTCCCGGCAACGACCCCTGGGTAACAGGCGGGCGAGAACGAATAGATTCACCTTGGAAGGAACCCCGATGAAGGTGCTGGTGCCGGTCAAGCGCGTGCTTGACTACAATGTGAAGCCCCGCGTGAAGGCGGACGGAACGGGCGTCGATCTGGCGAACGTCAAGATGAGCATGAATCCGTTCGACGAGATCGCGGTCGAAGAGGCGATCCGCCTGAAAGACAAGGGCGTGACGGAGATCGTCGTCGTCTCGATCGGCGAGCAGAAATCGCAGGAAACGCTGCGTACCGCGCTCGCGATGGGTGCAGACCGTGCGATCCTCGTCGTCAGCGAGACCAAGGTCGAGCCACTCGGCGTCGCCAAGATCCTCGCCAAGATCGTCGAGGAGGAAAAGCCCGACATGGTGATCCTCGGCAAGCAGGCGATCGACGACGACAATAATCAAACGGGCCAGATGCTCGCCGGCCTCCTGAACTGGGGCCAGGGCACGTTCGCGTCGAAGGTCGAGATCGCCGACGGTTCGGTCAACGTGACGCGCGAAGTCGATGGCGGTGCCGAGACCGACACGCTGAAGCTGCCCGCGATCATTACCACCGATCTTCGCCTCAACGAGCCGCGCTACGCCTCGCTGCCGAACATCATGAAGGCGAAGTCGAAGCCGATGGCGCAGAAGACGCCGGCCGATTTCGGCGTCGACGTGACGCCGCGCCTGACCACGCTGAAGGTGGTCGAGCCCGCCAAGCGCTCGGCCGGGATCAAGGTCGCCGATGTCGACGCGCTGGTCGGCAAGCTCAAGGAAATGGGCGTCGCCAAGTAATCATCCGTTCGCCCTGAGCGAAGTCGAAGGGCATGCCCCAAGCGAGGGGACTTCGACTTCGCTCAGCCCGAACGGAATTTTGGAAAAGGTTTTGTCATGAAGACATTGGTTTGGGTCGAACATGACGGTCAGGCCGTCAAGGATGCCACGCTCTCTGCCGTAACGGCGGCAAGTCAGCTCGGCGAAGTCCATCTGCTGGTCGTCGGCCAGGGCGTCGACGGCGTCGCTGCCGAAGCCGCCAAGATCGCCGGCGTCGGCAAGGTGCACGTCGCCGACGACGCTGCGTTCGCGCATGCGCTCGCCGAGAACGTCGCGCCGCTGATCGTCGAGCTGATGGCCACGCACGACGCGTTCGTCGCGCCGTCCACCACGCACGGCAAGAACATCGCGCCGCGCGTGGCCGCGTTGCTCGACGTCATGCAGATCAGCGACATCCTGTCGGTCGAGAGCGAAGACACGTTCACGCGGCCGATCTATGCCGGCAACGCCATTGCAACCGTGCAGTCGTCGGATGCGAAGAAGGTCATCACGGTGCGCGGCACGGCGTTCGCCAAGGCCGCGACCGAGGGTGGTTCTGGCGCAATCGAAGCGGTCGCGTCGACCGGCGGCGACAAGGGTCTGTCGACCTTCGCCGGCGCCGAGATCGCGAAGAACGAGCGTCCCGAACTGACCAGCGCGAAGATCATCGTCTCGGGTGGCCGCGCGCTCGCCTCGAGCGACCAGTTCCATGCGCTGATCGATCCGCTGGCGGACAAGCTCGGCGCCGGCGTCGGTGCCTCGCGCGCCGCGGTCGATGCGGGCTATGCGCCGAACGACTATCAGGTCGGCCAGACCGGCAAGATCGTCGCCCCGGAAGTGTATGTCGCGATCGGCATCTCGGGCGCAATCCAGCATCTCGCGGGGATGAAGGACTCGAAGGTCATCGTCGCGATCAACAAGGACGAGGACGCGCCGATCTTCCAGGTCGCGGACATCGGCCTGGTTGGCGATCTGTTCAAGATCGTGCCGGAACTGACCGAGAAGCTTTAGGCGAACGCCGATGCGCGGGCGAAGTCCCGCGCAAAAGCGATTGCGGCCGGCGGCGCCATAGCGCCGACCGACGATGCGGGATTTACTCCCGCGTCGCGCGCCACGAACGGGCGGTGTGACGAAGGTCGCACCGCCCGTTCTTGTGTCTGCCGAACGTACAGGTCTGCCGACGCCGAACCGATACGCTTACAAACTGCGGTCTATTTCACCTAAAGCGACCACCACCCCGGCGAAGGCCGGGGCCCAATTGGGAAACGGAGGTAACGACGGATGGTCCTTCGTTACATCGACCTTTCCACTTGGACCCCGGCCTGCGCCGGGGAGGTGCATCTGTCGAAGCGGGATAAGCACCGAATACGTCTGGAGTACCGAGATCGTTCTCGTGCCTTCGCGCACAGTTGCCGCCTGCCGCTCGCCTTCCCAATTACCCAGCATGTACGGCGTCTACCAGAACCAGCGCGATCGGCTCATATCAGCCGCCGGCGCCGCGCTACTCTGCGCCGTCATCGGCTACGCCCTCATCCTCGGTCTCGGCGTCACCATCCCCACCGCGATCCCCGACGCCCTCAAGACCTTCGCCGTCGGTCCCACCCCACCACCACCGCCGCCTGAAAAGATCATCCCCCGCCCCGCGAAGAGCCACCGCCCCGAGGGCGCGGCGTCTCCGGCCAATCTCCGCTCGAAGGCGACCGAACTCGTCGTCCCCAAACCGATCATTCCCCCAATCGTCCCACCACCGCCGGTCATCGCCGCGCTCAAACCCGGCCCCGGCAGCGACGCCACCTCCGGCGCCGCGCCTATCCCCGGGCCGGGCACGGGCGCAGGCGGCGAGGGCAATGGCACCGGCAGCGGCCGCTCCGGGGATGGCGACGGCGACGGTGGCGACGAAAGCCCGCCCCGCCTCCTCAAGGGCCGATTCAAGAACAAGGACTTCCCCAATGCCGAGGCGGTGATCGGTGCGGGCGGGATCGTCGGCGTCCGCTACACGATCGAGACCGACGGCAGCGTCACGCATTGCAGTGTCACGCGCTCCAGCGGAAACGCGGTACTCGACGCGACCACCTGCCGCCTGATCGAGCTCCGCTTCCGCTATCGCCCGTGGTTAGACGCCGCCGGCCGCCCGGTCCGCTCGACCGTCGTCCACAACCAGGAATGGGTGAACCAGCTCGATCCGCCGTCACGCGGGTCCTGATCGCAGCGCGGCACGGCAGGGAGTGATCGCACATAAACGTGTCGTCATCCCCGCGGAGGCGGGGATCCATATTCTCAGAAGCATGCGATTTTAAGGCGAGGCCAGCCAGTATGGGTTCCCGCCTTCGCGGGAATGACGGTTGCGTTGGGGGCGTAAGCTCCGACCCCTAACGCCCGAGTCGCCCTCCGCTGAGCACCCGCGCCACCGCTGGCGAGACCGTCATCAGCCCCCGCCCCAGAGCGACCGTAGCCCCGAGCACCAGCAACGGCTGCGCCAGCAGGTACGCCGGGTACAGCCCCGCCCCCAGCGCGCCGGTCGCGAGCCCGATCACCGGCCCGAACAGCCACAACAGCACCAGATGATCGCAGAACGCGAGAAGCCCGTAGCGCTCGGTCGTCCTCAACCGATCCGCGACGCTACTCCCCGCCAGTACCCAAGCGACCCGCCAGAACAGCATCGCCGAGGCCAATCGAAACAATATGTCGAACGCCGCCATCGCATGGGGATGCGCATCAAAAAACACGTTCCCCAGCAGCGCGGTCCAGAGTCGCGGCGCGATCAGCACGACGAACGGCAGCGAACAGAGCGCGACAGGCCACCCCGCCACCTTCTCTGCCACGCCAAATCGCCGCGCGGCGATCCCGGCGGTGAAGAACAGCAGGATCTGCGGCCGCAACAGCAGCGGGACATACACCCCGGACACGCTCCACGCGACCACGATCACGATCACGGCGACCAGCGCCAGCCAGATACTCGACGCGCGCACCAGCAGCGGCGCGATCATCATGCAGACGAACAGATCGCGCAGGAACGGCATCTGCACGTTGATGTCGTTGGCGTGGACGAGCGGCACGAGTTCGTTCAGCGTCCAGCCGATGCTCGACGGCGTCGGCGCCTTCAGGTCGCCGAACGTTGCCGCCGCCCCGACCAGCACAATCGCGATCGCATTCCACAGGAGCATCGGCAGCAGGATCGTCCGCGCCTTGCCGAGCAGGAACGGGCCATAGCCCCGCCGCGTCGCGGTCGAGACCACCAGCCAGCCCGAGATCATCCCGAGCAGCGGTACGGCGCTACGCCCGAACATCTCGCCCAGCACGGTACGAAGAACCGCCTGCCAATCGAACGCGACCGCCGCCAGCTCTTCCGCGGTCCGCCCGGTCCAGGCATGGACATAGACGATCCCCATGATCCCTATCAGCCGCGCGATCGCGATCGCGGTGGAGAGGCGGCTGTCCGCCTTGCGCGCCGATCCGGCCGTTCCCGTGTCCAATTCCGCCCCTCTTCTCACGTTCGGCGAGCGCCTTACCCGGCTTGTCGCGCGCGAACACCTCCTTCAGGATGGAGTGGACGCTACGGGGGACAAAGACATGATCGCCGCATTCCTGCTGCTGGCCGCGCAGGCGGGTCCGGACGCCGCGCTTTCTCGCCGGATCGAGCGCGTGCTGGAGCGCAGCCCGGTGATCGACGGGCATAACGACCTCGCCTGGGAAATCCGCGAGTTGCACGACGCGAAGGTCGAGGCGGTCGATCTCTCCGCCGACACCGCACGGCTGCCGAACCCGTTGCAGACCGACATTCCCCGGCTGCGTAAGGGCCATGTCGGGGGGCAGTTCTGGTCGGTCTACATTCCCGCCGATGCGCCGCGTGCGGTCGAGATGACGCTGGAGGAGATCGATATCGTCCGCCGCTTCGTCGCGGCCAACCCGGCGACGTTCGAACTCGCCACCACCGCCGCGGACATCCGACGGATCGAAAAGGCGGGGCGGATCGCGTCGCTGATCGGCGTCGAGGGCGGGCACCAGATCGACGGGCGGCTGTCGGTGCTGCGCCAATACCGCGCGCTCGGCGTCGCCTATATGACGCTGACGCACGGCAAGAGCCTGAACTGGGCGGACAGTTCGACCGATTCGCCGCGCGCGAACGGCTTGAGCGAGTTCGGCCGCCAGGTGATCGCAGAGATGAACCGGATCGGCATGATCGTCGACGTCTCCCACGTCTCGGACGCGACGATGGCCGCAGCTTTGGCGGCCACCAAGGCGCCGGTGATCGCCTCGCACTCGAGCGCGCGGGCGATCGCCGACGTGCCGCGCAACATCCCCGACGACCTGCTGCGGGCGATCGGTGCGAACGGGGGCGTGGTGATGGTCAACTTCTACCCGTCCTTCCTGTCGGCCGAGTGGCGGGCGTGGGACGTCGCGCGCTCGGCCTATGCGAAGTCGGTCGGCGTGCCGGCGGGAGTCTACGGCGCCAAATCGCCTGCGCCGCTGGTAACGTGGGACGCCGCCCACCCGGAGCCGCAGGTCACCGCCGCGATCGTCGCCGATCATGTCGAGCATATCGCGACGATCGCGGGCCACGACCATGTCGGGCTCGGCGGCGATTTCGACGGGATCCAGGGGACCGGGCCGATCGGGCTGAAGGGCGTCGACGGCTATCCGCTGCTGTTCGCGGAACTGGCGCGGCGGGGGTGGAGCGATGGCGATCTGGCGAAGCTGTCCGGCGGCAACGTCCTGCGCGTCATGGAGCGGGTCGAGGCGGTCGCGAAGGGCATGGCGGGGCTGCCGCCGGTCGACGCAACGGACGTGGCGTCGCGGTAGAGGATGTGGCGTCACGGTAAAAAGGACGAGTACTCGTTGCTCGAGTTTCGACCGAGCCCGCCAAATCTCGTCACCCCAGCGAAAGCTGGGGTATCCTCCGTATCAGATGACGTGGGCCAAACGATGATATCCCAGCTTTCGCTGGGATGACGGGAATGGTCGGGATTACGGGAATGGTCGGGATGACGGGGGAGGGTGGTCACGGATCGGGCATCCGCTGCGGCACCGGCGGCTCCACCACCAGCGGCGGCACCGTTCGCAGCACCAGCCCGATCGCCAGCGCCGCCACCCCCAGCAACAGGCAGAACGCCGTCACGCCCGGCCAACCGGCATGAGTCCACGCGAACCCGCCGGCCGATCCCAGCACGCTCGATCCCATATAATAGAAGAACAAATAGAACGCCGCCGCCTGCCCGCGCGAGCCCTGCGCACGCCGCCCTACCCAGGCGCTCGCGATCGAATGCGCGCCGAAAAAGCCGATCGTCACCACCGCGATCCCCGCGATCACCAGCACCAGCGGCGTCATCGCGGTCAGCGCGACGCCGGCGATCAGCAGCACGACGGGCACCCAGAACACCTTCCGCCGTCCGAGCCGCCCGGCCAGCGTCCCGAACTTCGCCGAACTCACCGAGCCGAGCACGTAGAGCAGGAACACGCCGCCGACCGCCGCCTGGCTGAGGCCATAAGGCGGGCGCATCAACCGGAAGCCGGCATAGTTATAGATCGTGACGAACACGCCCATCAGCAGGAACGCTTCGAGATACAGCAGCGGCATCGCGCGATCGACGAACAACGATCCGGCACTCCGCAACAGCGCGCCCGGTCGTCCCACGCTCGGCGTGAAATTGCGCGAGAGCGGCGCGAGCCGGCGGAATGCCTCCGCCATCGCCAGCCCCGCGAGCCCGACTGCGGCAAGCGCCCAGCGCCAGCCTTCGAGATCGGCAACGACGCTCACGACCAGTCGCCCGGCCATGCCGCCAAGCGCGCTCCCGGCGATATACAGCCCCATCGCCGCGCCGACCGCGCCCGCATCGACCTCCTCCGCGACATAGGCCATCGCCACCGCCGGCACCCCCGCGAGCGCGACGCCGGTCAGGAAGCGCAGCACCAGCAACCCGCTCCACCCCGGCACGACCGCCGCCGCGAGCGTCAGCGCGCCCGCCGCGAACATCGCCGCGATCATCAGCGGGCGCCGGCCGACGCGGTCGGACACGAACCCCGCGAACAGGATGCCGATCGCGAGTGGTCCGGTCGCGAGCGACACCGCGAGCGATGCCGCCTCCGCGGTGAGGCTGTATTGCGCGGCGAACAGCGGCAGCAACGGCTGCACCGAATACAGCAGCGAGAAGGTCGAGAACCCTGCGAACAGCATCGCCAGCGTCAGCCGGCGATAGGCTGGCGTGCCCAGAGCGATCGGCGCCTCAGAAGCCACTCAGGAAACTCGCGACGTTGTGCCCCAGTGCATCGACCGCGTAGCCGCCCTCCATGACGATGGCGGTCGGCCAACCGCGTGCCGCGATGTCGGCGGCCAGCACCGCATAGTCGGGCGTGGTCAGTTTGAAATGCGAGATCGGATCGCGCTCCCACGTGTCCGCGCCGAAGCTGACGACCAGCAGCCCCGGATCGAAGGCGGCGATCGCGTCGAGCGCGGTCGTCTGCGCCGCACGGAAGGCATCGATCCGCGTGCCGTGCGGGAGGGGGAGGTTCAGCGTGGTGCCGATCCCTTCGCCTTCACCCGTTTCGTCGGCGTGGCCCCAGTAGAAGGGATAGTCGGTCTTCGGATCAGCGTGGACCGACGCGTAGAACACGTCGCCTCTCGCGTAGAAGATGTCCTGCGTGCCGTTGCCGTGGTGATAATCGATATCGAGGATCGCGACGCGGTCAACCCCGGCGTCGCGCGCGGCCTGCGCGGCGATCGCGGCGGTGTTGAGGTGGCAATATCCGCCGCAATAATCCGCGCCGGCATGGTGGCCGGGCGGGCGACACAGGGCGAACGCCGCGCGGTCGCCGTCGAGTACCGCATGCGTTGCGGCAAGCGCGGACTGGGCGCTGCCATAGGAGGCGGCCCAGGCCTGCGGCGTGATCGGCGTGGTCGCGTCGAAGCTGTGCGCGCCAATCAACGCGTCGATCCGGGTGAGATCGAGCGGCCGGCGCCCGCGGATCGGGAAGGTGTAGGGGATCGCGTCGCCCTCGCGACCTGCCTCGCGCCACAGTCGCGCTGCATCCTTGAGGAACGCGACGTACAGCGCGGGGTGGACGGCCAGGATCGGCGCCTCGCCGCGATCCTCCGGCGCTTCGACCGGACCGATCGCGCGCAGGATCGAGTCGATCCGCGCAGGCGTCTCCGCATAAGCGGTGAACGCGCCGTTGTGCAGTTCGCGCGCTGGCGCATGGCTCCGCTGGGCCTCGTCGAAGAACAGCCGCATCTTTGCTCCTTGGTGCGCGGTCACGAGGGAAGAACCGACCGATCGCCTTGCGGGTCCTACCGGGTCGCGCGCGTTCGGCAAATTCGACGGCTCAGAACAGCGCCAGTTGCCGATCGTCGTCGCCGTCCAGCAGCCAGCGCCCGATCACGTCGTGGCGTGTCCGGCCGACATGGCTGTGGACCAGCACGAACGCATCCGCGGTCCAGCCGATCGGCGCGATGGCCTGCGTGAACGGTGCGCCCTCGCGGTAGCCGAGCGTCATGTGAGGACTGAACCGATAGCCTTCGCGGGCGCGCAACCCGGCCGCCCCGCGTGCCACCGCGATCCGCTGATGCAGCGCGGCGAGCGAGGCATTCTTGTGGCGCGGACGCAGCGCGATGGATCGCTCGCTGCCGACGACGGTATCGAACCGGAGCGCGAAGGGCGCCGCCTCGACCGCATCGCCGATCGCCTTCAGGTCGCGCTCCAAGGCCGTCGACACGCGGTCATGGTCGTCGAGGATGTCGATCGTGACGTGAAGATGCTCGGGGCGGAGTTTGTCCCCGTCGGTCTCGAACCACGACGCTGCGGCGGTAATCTGGCGCGCGAGCGGAAGCGGCGGGCGGATCGCGAAGAACAGGCGATGACGGGCGATCGGTCGATGGAACATGCCGGTTTCCGAATCGGGGGAGGCTGGCTTGTTGCTAATATGTTCTACTGGACTCGTCTAGTTGGCGCGCGAGACCGGAGGGCTCAAACACCACCCCGGCGAAGGCCGGGGCCCAACTGGAAAGGTCGGAGTAACGAAGCGTGAAGGCTCGTTAACAGCGTATCCCAATTGGGCCCCGGCCTGCGCCGGGGTGGATATCTCTTTCGGGGCGTGGCCTTAGCGCGCCAACGCCTCCGCGATCAGCTTCCGCGAATTCGCCACCCCATACAGCGCGATGAAGCTCCCCATCCGCGGGCCCTGCTCGGAGCCGAGCAACGTCTCGTACAGCGCCTTGAACCAGTCGCGCAGGGTCTCGAACCCGCCGGTCTTGCCGATCTCGTAGACGATGTTCTGGATATCCTCCGCGCTCGCCTCGGCCGACAGCGCGGCGAGTTCCGCATCCAGCCGCTCCAGCGCCGCGACCTCGACACCCTCGGGCGCGCGGCGCTTGAGCGTCGGCGCGACGAAATCGCGGCTATAGGCCAGCGCATAGCCGATCAGCCGGTCGAGCTCCGGGTATTTATCCGCCGACGCATCGGGCACGTAGTTCGCCAGATAGCCCCAGACCTGCTCCTTGCTCGCATCGCCCATCACCCCGACGAGGTTGAGCAACAGCCCGAACGTCACCGGCAGCTCGCCCGTCGGCAGCTTGCCGTCATGGATGTGATGGACCGGGTTGCCGAGCTTCTGCTTCAGGTCCTGGCCGGCATAATTGCCGCGGAACTGCCAATATTCGTCCACCGCGCGCGGGATCACGCCCATGTGCAGCGACTTCGCCTTCTTGGGCTCGCGATACGCGTAGAAGGCCAGCGATTCCTCCGGGCCATAGGTCAGCCACTGTTCGAGGCTCAGGCCATTGCCCTTCGACTTCGAGATCTTCTCGCCATTCTCGTCGAGGAACATCTCGTAGTTGAAGCCCTCGGGCGGCCGCCCGCCGAGCACGCGCGCAATCTTCGACGACTGCGTCACCGAATCGATCAGGTCCTTGCCCGCCATCTCGTAGTCGACGCCTAGCGCGACCCAGCGCATCGCCCAATCGACCTTCCACTGGAGCTTGGCCTTACCGCCGAGTACCGACTGCTCGATCCGCTGTCCCTCGTCTTCAAAGGCGATGAGCCCGGCCTCGGCGTCGATCACCTCGATCGGCACCTGCAACACGATGCCGCTGGTCGGCGAGATCGGCAGTACCGGTGAATAGGTCGCGCGGCGTTCCGCGCGCAGCGTAGGCAGCATCACGTCCTGAATGCCCTGGAAATGCCGCAGCACGCCCTTCAGCGCCTCGTTGAAGCGCCCGGACGTGTAATAGTCGGTCGACGACGCGAACTCATAGTCGAAGCCGTAGCGGTCGAGAAACTCGCGCAGAATCGCGTTGTTATGTGCGGCAAAGCTCGAATGCGTGCCGAACGGATCGGGGATCTGCGTCAGCGGCTTGCCGAGATGTTCGCGCAGCATGTCGCCGTTGGGGACGTTGTCCGGCACTTTGCGCAGGCCGTCCATGTCGTCCGAAAACGCGATCAGCCGCGTCGGCGTGTCGCTCAGCGCGTGGAAGGCATTGCGCACCATCGTCGTGCGCAGCACCTCGTTGAAAGTGCCGATGTGCGGCAGGCCCGACGGTCCGTACCCGGTCTCGAACAGCACAGGGTCGCCCGACTTGCCGTTCGGATAGCGCTTCAGGAGTTTGCGCGCCTCCTCGTACGGCCAGGCTTTGGATTCGAGGGCGGCGGTGCGGAGGTCTTCGGTCATGCGGGCGGCGATAGCGTGTGGTGGAGGAAGCGCACAACCCTCCCGTTTTCTGCTCACCCGCTCACCCGCCGTCCCACCATCCCTCCCTCCAACCGTCATCCCAGCGAAAGCTGGGATATTCATGGGACGGGTGCTGCGATCTCCACGGGGATATCCCAGCTTTCGCTGGGATGACGGGATAGGTCACCGATTTGACGCTCCACTATCCTAGACTCCCACCGTCGCGGGAGAACAAGCAGCAAAAGGTTGCCCTTTCGTTCCGCTTCGCACAAGGTCGCGCGGTGCTGCCCTATCCCGCCCTCCACGCCAGCCACGCCGGCATCTGGATCGCGAACGCGGACGGTGCCCGTCCGATCGGGCGGGGCGAGGCGATCCGGATCGCGGCCGACACGCCGGTAATCATGCTCAACGCGCCGCTCGTCGGGCAGCGCCTCGGCTATCCCGATCTGTTCGGGCTCGACCTGCTCGAACTCTATGCTTTCCTGCGCCCCGCGCAGTTCGCGGTGCCGACGCCGAAGGGAATCGCGCGGGTTACCGGGCTCGACGTGCCGACCGAGGACGCGGAGGTCGCGCCGTTCCTTCTGCGCGCTGCCGACGCGATGCTGGCGCTCACCGACGCCGATTGGCCCGAGCGTGAGGGCGCGTGGACCGCGGCGCAATCGCTGTTCCGCCTGCGCTGGCCCTGGGCTCCCGTCGTCGCCGAGCGGCTGAAGAAACCGTCCGTCAACGAACGCTGGCTGTTCTCGTCGCTCCCCGAATGGGAGGAGCACGCCCCACGCCCCGCCCCGCGCACGGTCACGATCGAACCCGGCGACGCCGAAGCGCGCCTCGTCGACCTCACCGGCCACGGCGCCGAGGAACGCCCCGGCCAGCGCGCCTATGCCGGCGCCGCAACCGCCGCCTTCGCGCCGCGCGCGATGCGCGACACGCCCAACCTCGTCCTCGCCGAGGCGGGCACCGGGATCGGCAAGACATTGGGCTATCTCGCCCCCGCCTCGCTCTGGGCCGAAAAGGCGGGTGGTGCAGTGTGGATCTCGACCTACACGAAGACGCTCCAGCGCCAGTTGGGGCAGGAAACCGCACGTCTGTATCCCGACGCGGCGACCCGCAAGGCCAAGGTCGTCACGCGGAAGGGGCGCGAGAATTACCTTTGCCTGCTCAACCTGGAGGACGCGCTGCAGGGCGGGTTCGCGGGCCGCGCGGCGATTTTGGCGCATCTCGTCGCGCGCTGGGCCGCCTATAGCGCCGACGGCGACATGGTCGGCGGCGACCTGCCCGGCTGGCTGCCGACCTTGTTCCGCCGCAACGGCTCGACCGCGCTGACCGACCGGCGCGGCGAGTGCGTGTACGCGGGCTGCCCGCACTACCGGAAATGCTTCATCGAGCGCGCCGCCCGCGCCTCGTCCGACGCCGACATCGTCATCGCCAACCACGCGCTGGTGATGGTCAACGCGGCACGCGGCCGCGAACTCGCCACCCGCCCGACGCGCTACGTGTTCGACGAGGGGCACCATATCTTCGACGCGGCCGATTCGATGTTCGCGACCGCGCTGACCGGCGCCGAGACGATCGAACTGCGTCGCTGGATCCTCGGCCCCGAATCGAGCGGTCGCGGGCGGCGGCGGGGGCTCGCCGCACGCCTGTCCGATCTCGCCAGCTATGACGAACAGGGTGCGCGGGCGATCTCCGACGCGGTAACGGCGGCGGGGGCACTCGCGTCCGACGACTGGCTCCAACGCCTCGGCGAAGGCGCGCCGTTCGGACCGATCGAGACGTTGCTCGCCGCCGTCCGGGGGCTCACCTACGCACGGGCCGAGCAACCCGGTGACGCGGGCTATGGCCTGGAAACCGAACTCGCCGAACCCGATGCGACGCTGATCGAGGCCGCCGCGCCCGCCGCCGCCGCCCTCGACGCCCTTGTCCGGCCGCTCGTGACGCTCGGGCGTCGCCTCGAAGCGGTTCTCGCCGAAGCGCCCGACTGGATGGACGGCCCTGCCCGAGCCCGGGTCGAGGGCGCGATCGCCTCGATCGGCTGGCGCGCGGAGACGGTGGCGTCGTGGCTATCGCTGCTCGCGCGCGTCGGCGGCCCGGTCGATGGCGATTTCGTCGATTGGCTCGCGGTCGATCGGATCGAGGGCCGCGAGTTCGACATCGGCCTCCACCGTCACTGGCTCGACCCGACGCGCCCGTTCGCCGAGATCGTCCTGAAGCCCGCCCATGGTGCGCTCGTCACCTCGGCGACGCTCACCGGCGGCGGCGACTGGGAGGTGGCCGAAGCCCGCACCGGCGCGCCGCATCTGCTGCGCCCCGCCGCGCGGTTCGAGGCGAAGAGCCCGTTCGACTATACGCGCCAAGCCGAAGTGCTGATCGTCACCGACGTCAAGCGTGGCGATATCGGCGCGCTTGCCAATGCCTATGCGCAACTGATCGTCGCCAGCCGCGGCGGTACGCTCGGGCTGTTCACTGCCATCCGCAGGTTGCGCGGCGTGCATGGCCGCATCGCCGATCGACTCGCGCGCGAAGGCCTGCCGCTACACGCGCAGCACGTCGACCCGATCGACACCGGCACCTTGGTCGACATCTTTCGCGACGATCCCGGCGCGTCGCTGCTCGGCACCGATGCGCTCCGAGATGGCGTCGACGTGCCCGGCGAATCGCTGCGGCTGGTAGTTATGGAGGGCGTGCCTTGGGCGAAACCCTCAGTTCTCCACGCCGCGCGCAGGCTCGCGGGCGGTGGTTCAGCGTATGACGATCGTCTCGTCCGCGCGCGTTTGGCGCAGGCGTTCGGCCGGCTGATCCGCCGCGCCGACGATTCCGGCGTGTTCGTGATGCTGTCCGCCGCGATGCCGTCGCGACTGCTCAGCGCGTTCCCGCCGGGCGTGCCGATCGCCCGCGTGACGCTCGAAGAAGCGGTGGCCCGAGTCGCAAGCCGGCTTTCCTCACGGGTCCCGGTAGGGCATGAAAGCCGCGAACCGGCTTGAGGATTGCCATGAAGACGTTGACGCTGTTGCGCCACGCCAAGTCCGGCTGGGACGATCCGGTCGCGCGCGATTTCGATCGCCCGCTCAACGCCAAGGGCAAGCGCGCCGCCGCGATGGTCGGCCGGCACATGCGGTCGCTGGGACTCGTGTTCGATCATGCGATCGCGTCGCCGGCGGTACGGGTTACGGAGACGTTGGAGCAGATCGAATCGGGCTATGGCAGGACGATCGCGCCTGCCTGGGACCGGCGCGTGTATCTGGCTTCGGCGGCGACGTTGCTGGACGTGGTGCACGGCTTTCCGGCGGAGACGCAGAGCGCGTTGCTGGTCGGGCACAACCCCGGGCTGGAGGATCTGGTGCTGATGCTGGTTGCGGATGGGGCCGACCCGCTGCGCGATGCGGTCGAGGACAAATATCCGACGGCCAGCATTGCGGAGCTTCAGTTCGAAGGGGAGTGGGGGGATGTCGCGACAAGCACTGCCCGCCTGACCCGCTTTATCCGCCCTCGCGATCTCGATCCGACGCTAGGTCCAGACGCGGACTAACCTGTTTCCCCGCGAAGGCGAGGATCCAGTCTGGGCACCCGCCTTCGCGGGTGAACAAGAGGGTGGGTATGCCCTCGAACGCCCACTACCCCGGCGAAGGCGGCAGCCCGATCCGACACCGTCGCCGGGCTAGCCCTGCTCTTCACCCCTCCCTGGAAGGGAGGGGCCGGGGGTGGGTCGGCCGGTTGGCTACCCAAACCTTCGAACAACGGGCCGACCCACCCCCAACCCCTCCCTTCCAGGGAGGGGAGCTAGATTCACCCCTTCTTCGCCATCCTCGCCTTCAGGTCCGAGAACGCATTCGCCGGCCGGAACTCGTCCTCGCTGATCACCCCCGCTGCCGCCAGCGCCGCTGCCGCGTTAGGCCCACGCGGGAACGGGTCGATCGACAGCGCCAGCGTGTCCGCCGCCGCCTCGCCCAGATCGATCGTCCCGCCCTGGATCGCCACCATGTCGAGCGCGTCGTCGGACAGCTCGACCTCGTCTCCCTCGGCGATCAACTGTTCGACGAACAGCAGCGCGACCGGCTCGTCGATCTGCGTATCGAGCGGTTCGTCGGTCACCGAGCACGCCTGCACCGCCGCGCCGGTGACGCGCCCCTTCACGACGATGCCGCTATCGGTACGCTTGATCCCGAGTCGCGCGTCGAGCCGCGCGATCGAGAGCAGATCGAACCGCTTCGCCAGTGCCGCGCGCTCGTCCTCGTTGGCGACGATCTCGACGATCCGCTCGCGCTCGCCGATCGTGTCGAGGCGTTCGGGGCGGCTGAACTCGGGCTTCACGGCAATTCTCCAGATAACAGATTTGGTAGCGGCATCGCAGCCAGCCCGGCATGAAAAGCGGTCACCGAGTCGCGGACATGCGCTAGGGCAGCGTCGTCCGGCGCCGAACCCCGGTACAGGTTCCGCACCAGCGCCGGCGCGATATCGCCTGCCGCCAGGCCCTCGCGGTAGGCACCGAGCCGCCCGCCGAGCATGCTCATCATCTTGCCGATATGCTTGCCGACGATGATGTCCCCGATCCCGATCTCGCGCAGCTGCCCGTCCATGTCGTCGACGAACCGCTCGGCCAGCCGCGCCGCGGGATCGCCACCCGCCTGCTCGGCCTCGAGCCGTAGCATCGTGAATGCCAGCAGCGTCGCGATCATGTCGAACCGGCCGTCGACCGTGTCCGGCACCGCGCCCTCCCGGTACCAATGCTCCGCGCGCGCGCGGGCGACCACCGCGTTATACAGCGGCAATGCCTCGTCCGGCTTCTCGCCGAGCAGTCTTCCGAACCAGCTCAATCCGTCGTCCTTCAGGTCGCAACCGCGCTTCGGCTTGTTTGCCCGCGCAACCTCGCATATCGAGGCGAACGGCGGCCGATGCAAATGCGTGGGACTCGTCACGTGTTTTCGCGTGCCCCGGTTGGGAGTTTATATGAGCGTGTTTTCCGCCCGTACGGGTCTCGCCGCAGCACTTGCGGTTGCCGCATTGGCCAGTGGGGGCTGCACCCAGCTGCGCTCGCACCAGGGCTATGTGGTCGACACCGACCTCGTCAACTCGGTCCAGCCGGGCGTCGACAATCGCCAGTCGGTGCTCGCCACGCTCGGCAAGCCGACGCTGGCCGGGCAGTTCGACCAGGGCGACTGGTATTATCTCGCGCGCGACAGCCGCAACCTCGCGTTCCGCAATCCGCGTCCGAATGCACAGATCACGTTGCAGATCAGCTTCGACCAGAAGGGCACCGTCACCGCGATTCGTCGCGGCGGCCTCGATCAGGTCGCCTCGATCAAGCCGTACGGCAAGAAGACTCCGACGCTCGGCCGCGAGCGCGGGTTCTTCCAGGATCTGTTCGGCAATATCGGCACGGTCGGCGCAGCGGGTGCCGGCGGCGGCGCGGGCAACGGCAGCAACACCGGCGGCGGCGGTCGCGACCGGCCATAGTTCGAGGAGGCCCAACGCGATCCGGATTTCGGCTTAGGCCGCACCCTCTGCCATGCAGCGGTGCGGCCGGGCCGGGCATCGTCGGCGCCGATCCCGAAAGGGGGAAAGGGATCATCGTTGTAACGCATGTTCGACGCGATGGTTCGGCCTGACTTGTGCGAATTCATCAAAGATCGGTGCGTGTCCTGTCGGCAAACATCCGATTCCGATCCGACTATATCCGTAATGGGGGTAGGCTGCGGTACGCTCACCACGGGGGTGTGGCTTGGGCGAGTCGCTGTGGATCATCGACGCGTCCGCGCGTGAGATGCTGCTGTTTGCGGGCGTAGGGTTGTTGCTGGGCGGGATCGACGATCTGTTGGTCGATCTGCTTTATATCGGACATCGGATCAGGCACCGGGTCAGGCATGGCGGTCGGCCTCGCCTGACCCTCGCGAGCTTGCCGCCGCCGCGCATTGCCGGGCGGATCGCGGCATTCGTCGCCGCATGGGACGAGGTGGCGGTCATCGGCGGGATGCTGACCACCGCGCTTCAACGCTACGATCACGACGATTACCGCATCTATGTCGGCGCCTACCCCAACGATCGCGGCACGATCGATGCTATCGTTGGGGTGGCCGAACGCGACCCGCGTATCCGGCTCGTGATCGGGGACCATGACGGACCGACGACCAAGGCGGACTGCCTCAATACGATATGGCATGCGTTCTGCCGCGACGATCTGCGGGAGCGAGCCTCGGGGCAGCCGCCGACCAAGGCGATCGTGCTGCACGATGCCGAAGACGTGGTGCACCCGCAGGAACTGCGCGTCTTCGACAGCCTGATCGAGCGGTATGATGTCATCCAGATCCCTGTCCTGCCGCTGGTCCACTGCGGTGCCCGGCTGGTGTCGGGGCACTACGCTGACGAATTCGCCGAGTCCCACGCCAAGCAGATCGTCGTCCGGACCGCCCTTGGCGCGGCAATGCCGCTCGCCGGCACCGGCTGTGCGATCGCACCGGCTGTCTTGGCGATGATTGCGCAGGCGCGCGGCGGCGATCCGTTCGATGCCACCAGCCTGACCGAGGATTACGAGCTGGGCTTGCGGCTCGCAGAACTGGGCGCGCGCGGCATCTTCGCCCGGGTCGCGGCGGACGACGCCGGAACGGTCGTCGCGGTGCGCGCCTATTTTCCGTGTACGCTCGGCGGTTCGGTCCGCCAGAAGACGCGATGGATGACGGGCATCGCGCTGGCAGGCTGGGACCGTACCGGCTGGGGACGGCCGCGCGCGGTTGCCGATCACTGGATGCGGATGCGCGATCGCCGCGCGCCGCTGGCGGTCGTGATCCTGGCGGTCGGGTATATCGCGGTGCCGATGTGGTTTCTGTCGCTGGCGATGCATGCGTATTCGGACGGGGCATCGCCTTACGCAAATGGCGCCTATCCGGTCGCGTTCTGGCTGCTGGTCGCCAACGGTGCGTTGCTTGCGTGGCGACTCGGCATGCGGATGATATTCACCGGGCGCAGTTACGGCGTGCGTGAGGCGTTCTGGGCGCTGCCCCGGTTCCTGGTTGGTAATCTCGTCTCGCTGATCGCCGCACCGCGCGCGGTGGTCGTCTATGTCGGCATGTTGCGCGGTGCGGCCCCGGTCTGGGACAAGACGCGGCACGAGTTTCCCGACTTGCCCTCCGACTCGATCCTCCGTATCGACGATCCAGGCCTCGCCGCCGCGGCACGATGAGCGTCGGCCGCCCGCTGCGCTTTCTCGCGCTTGCACTGGGCGGATGGGTGATGATCCGTGTGGCGTGGCTATTGCCGGAGGTCGCATCGCTCCCCGCGTCCGAGGTACTTCCCCGGGTCATCGAAGCGCTGGTCCCGCAAGTTGCCGCCGCGGTTATGGGGCACCCGCGTGCGAAGCCGCGGATGGCGACCGTTGCGCCTGTCGTCGTCGCGCCGTCGATCTTCGCCGCACTGCGGCCATGGCAGCCGCCACCGGTTCGACCACCCCCTTCGGTAGCGCGCCCCATTCCTCACGCCCCGCTCGCTGTTGAGCCGCAGACCTATGCCGTCCCGTCGCCGGTCGCACCGCCCTTCATCGCCAAGCGGCCGAGTCGCCTGAGTGGAAGCGCGTGGCTGCTCGCGCGGGGCGGTGCGGCCGGTACTGTGTCGGGCGGCCAGCTTGGTGCCTCTCAAGGTGGACTGCGACTAGCCTATGCGATCGATAGCCGCCGCAAATTCGCGGTGGTGGCGCGCGTCGCTACGCCGCTCGAAGGCATCGGGCGAGAGGCGGCGCTCGGCATCGAATGGCAACCGATGCGGTTACCGATCCGCCTGGTCGCCGAGCACAGGATCGCGCTCGACGGCGGGCGCGGCGGGCCGACGTTGGGGGTGATCGCCGGCTATGGGCCGTCCGATATCGCGCCGGGCATCCGTGTCGAAGCCTATGGGCAGGCCGGCGCGATCGCACGCGATGGCATCGAAGCATATGTCGATGCCTCGGCGCGCATGACGCATCCATTGGGCAAGGTCGGTGGCGCCCGGGTCGAGATTGGCGTCGGCGCATGGGGAAGCGCACAACGCGATGCCGAGCGCTTTGATATCGGCCCCTCGATCGTCGCGACACTGCCGGTTGCGGCGAAGACGTTGCGTCTGACGCTCGACTGGCGCGAGCGAATCGCCGGTGGCGCGCGCCCGGGTTCGGGGCCTGCGCTGTCGATCGGCAGCAACTTCTGACGCGCCCCATAGCGCAGGGAGGGAGCGACCATCGTCTACCCAACGCCTCCAATCCAGTTCGCGCGCGTCGAGCCTAGCCCCGCGCGCGCAATCCAGTGTAACGCTGCGGCCGTGGATCTGTATCTCCCCGTCGCCAACCTGTCGGTCAACGCGCTCGTCATCATCCTGCTTGGTGGGGGCGTCGGGCTGTTGTCGGGCATGTTCGGGGTCGGCGGCGGCTTCCTGACGACGCCGTTGCTGATCGTCTACGGCATCCCGCCGACCGTCGCCGCCGCCTCGTCCGCGAGCCAGGTGACCGGCGCGAGCGTGTCGGGCGTGTTCGCGCATTTCAGGCGCAAGGGCGTCGATACGAAGATGGGCGGCGTGCTGGTCGCGGGCGGTATCCTCGGCTCGTTCTTCGGCGCGTGGCTGTTCAGGCTGCTCCAGCAAAGCGGCCAGATCGATACGGTGATCGCGATCGTCTACGTCCTCATGCTCGGCTCGATCGGCGGCATGATGGCCAAGGAATCGATCGGCACGATCGGTCGCGCCCGCACGGGGCGCCCTCCCAAGGCGCGCAAGCGCCGCCATCATCCGCTCGTCGCCGCACTCCCGCTGCGCACACGCTTCTATGCGTCGGGGCTCTACATCTCGCCGCTCGCGCCGTTGCTGCTTGGCTTCTTCACCGGCATCCTGACGATCCTGCTCGGCATCGGCGGCGGTTTCATCCTCGTCCCCGCGATGATCTACCTGCTCGGCATGGCGACCTCCGTCGTCGTCGGCACGTCGTTGTTCCAGACGTTGTTCGTGACCGCGGTCGCGACGATGGTCCACGCGACGACCACCAAGGCGGTCGACATCGTCCTCGCCGGACTGCTCCTTCTCGGCTCGGTGGTCGGCGCACAGATCGGCGCGCGCTTTGCCACCAAGTTCCGCCCGGAATATCTGCGCCTCGCGCTCGCGGTGATGGTGCTGCTGGTCGGCGCGCGCATCCTGCTCGGGCTGGTCTGGCGGCCCGAGGAGATTTTCTCGGTCACGCTCTCATGAGGGCTTGCTGGCTCGTCCTCCTGGCGCCACTGCTGATGGCGCAGGCGAAACCCGTGCTCGTCCCCGACGTGTCGCAGCGCAATATCGAGATCGCCTACAGCTTCACCGGTGCCGAGCTCCTCCTGTTCGGCGCGATCCTCTATCCCGGCGGGCGGTTGCCGAGCGACGAGCACCCAACCGATGTCGTCGTCGTCGTGAAGGGCCCGACCCAGTCGGTCCTGATGCGCGAGAAGGAAAAGGTCGCGGGGATCTGGGTCAACGCCTCGCGCCTGCGCTATCGCTCGGCCCCCAGTTTCTACGCGATCGCCTCGTCCAAGCCGATCGACCGCCTCGTCGACGATCGGACGCGCGCGATCTACGAACTCGGGCTCGGCAGCCTGCAATTGTCGCCCGCATCCAGCGCGCCGGTCGACACGCAGGACCGTTTTCAGAAAGGCCTGGTGGATCTCAAGCGCCGCGCCGGCCTGTATTACGAGGCGCCGCGCGCGGTCGAGATCACCGACGGTGTCCTCTACCGCGCACGCGTGTCGATCCCGGCGCGCGTGCCCGTCGGTCGCTTCACTGCGGAGACGTTCCTGATCCGCGACGGCCGCGTGCTGGCGGCGGCGGTGCGCGATATCGAGATCCGCAAATCGGGCTTCGAGCGCTTCGTCGCCCGCGCCGCCGAACGATCGTCGGTGATCTACGGGCTGGTCGCGGTCGCGCTATCGGTTTTTCTCGGCTGGGCGGCAGGCTGGATCGCGCGAAGAGTATAGTACCGCGGCACAGGCGGCGTGTTTCCCCGCGAAGGCGGGGCCCCAGACTGGACCCGCCTTCGCGGGAGAACATGGGCGGATGTACATCCTCACCGGATATTTACGCCTTGGCTGCCACAGCGGACCGGTAATGACCGGAGATCTTGGTAGCATGAGCGACTTGTCGGGACATGACGCGTTCCTGCAGAAATTACCGGCCGAAGGCGCGGGCGCGATCGCCGACGCAGATTTTGCCCCGATCGGCGTCGTCTATGCGATCGCCGGCTCCAGCAGCCGCGTACTGCTCGACCGCGCCTCGATGGGCGCGCTGCTCGACGATCCCGACCCGGTCGTCGTCGGTGCCGGCCAGGTCGGCAGCCAGGTCAAGATGCGCGTCGGTACGTCGTGGCTGGTCGCTAATGTCCGCTCGCTGAAACTCGAGGACGCCGCCGGCACCTGCATAGCCGCCGAGATCGATTTCCTGGGCGAGGGCGACGAGGAGACGCTCACCGGCAAGCTCCATCGCTTCCGCCGCGGCGTCACCCGCTATCCGATGCCGGGCTGCGAGGTGTTTCCGATCACCACCGCCGACCTGCAACAGATCTACGCCGCCGACGACCGCGCCAACATCACCGTCGGTACGGTGTATCCGACCGACGACATCCGCGCCGCGCTGTACGTCGATGCGATGCTCGGCAAGCATTTCGCGCTCGTCGGATCGACCGGCACGGGCAAGTCGACCGGCGCTGCGCTGATCCTCCACCGGATCTGCGAACTCGCGCCGCAGGGTCATATCGTGATGATCGATCCGCACGGCGAATATGCCGCTGCGTTCAAGTCCAACGGTGCGATCTACGACGTCTCGAACCTTCAGATGCCGTATTGGCTGATGAACTTCGAGGAGCATTGCGAGGTGTTCCTCACCAGCAGTGGTTCCGCGCGGCAGTTCGATGCCGACATCCTCGCCAAATGCCTGCTCGCCGCCAAAGCCAAGAGCCGCATCGGCCAGGAGATCGCAAAGTTGACGGTCGATGCGCCGATTCCGTATCTGCTCAGTGACCTTACGACGATCATCAACGCCGAAATGGGCAAGATGGACCGCGCCGGCGACACTGCGCCCTATCTCCGGCTGAAGACCAAGATCGACGAGATCAAGGCGGACCCGCGCTATGGCTTCATGTTTTCAGGCATGCTCGTCGCGGACACGATGGCGGGCTTTCTCGCGCGCATCTTCCGCCTGCCCGGCGAGGGCAAGCCGATCTCGATCATCGACGTCTCGGGCGTGCCGTCTGAGATCACCTCGGTGGTCGTCGCGGTGCTGGCGCGCATGACGTTCGACTTCGCGATCTGGTCGCGCAACGAACCGCAGCGCCCGATCCTGCTCGTCTGCGAGGAGGCGCATCGCTATATTCCGGCGGGTGAGGAAACGGGCAGCGCGGTCGGGCGCATCCTCGGGCGGATCGCCAAGGAAGGGCGCAAATACGGCGTGTCGCTGGGCCTGATCACGCAGCGCCCGTCGGATCTGGCGGAAGGCGTGCTGTCGCAGTGCGGCACGATCATCGCGATGCGCCTCAACAACGACCGCGACCAGGCGTTCGTCCGCGCGGCGATGCCGGAGGGCGCGCGCGGTTTCCTCGATTCGATCCCCGCGCTCCGCAACCGCGAATGCATCATCTCCGGCGAAGGCGTGACCATCCCGATCCGGGTAAGCTTCGACAACCTCGAGGAGTCGAAGCGCCCCGCATCCGGCGATCCGCTATTCTCGGACCTGTGGCGCGACGTCGGCCACGAAGACCAGATCATCGGCCGCACGATCCAGCGCTGGCGGGCGCAGGGGAAATAGGAATGTCCGGACGTGGTGGACCGAAATTGTCTACCGCCTGTTCTTTGAAGAACACGAGGGTCAAAAAAAGTCGGCGATAGCGGACCGGATCATTTCGCGACCGGCTTCGCACGCTCGACCGCGGCAGGGGGCTGCTTCGGCTTGACGTGGCGGTCCAGCCAGTCGGTCATCTGCCACAGCGTTTCCTCGGTCGACTCCAGTGCCCGATACCCATGCGGCTCGTTGGGCAGCACGACGTAGCGCACCGTCGCGCCATTGCCCTTCAGCGCCGCGTACATGCGTTCGGACTGGATCGGGAAGGTGCCGCTATTGTCGTCGGCGGCGCCGTGGATGAGCAGGATCGGTGACTTGATCCGGTCGGCATAGGTGAACGGGCTCATCTCGGTATAGGTCGGCGTCGCCTGCCAATAGGTGCGTTGTTCGGCCTGGAAGCCGAACGGGGTCAACGTGCGGTTATACGCGCCCGACCGGGCGATGCCGGCCCGGAACAGGTCGGTATGCGCCAGCAGGTTGGCGGTCATGAACGCGCCATAGCTGTGCCCGCCGACCGCCATCCGCGACCGGTCGGCGACGCCCAGCGTGACCACCGCATCGACCGCCGCCTGCGCATCCTGCTGGAGCTGCTTGATATAGGTGTCGTTCGCCTCCGCGCCGCCCTCGCCGATGATCGGCATCGCCGGGTTGTCGAGGATCGCATAGCCCTGCGTCAGCAGGAACAGGTGGCTGATCCCGCGCGGACGGACGAAGCGGTTGCCCTGGTCGACGGTCTGCCCCGCCACCTTCGCGTCGGTGAATTCGCCCGGATACGCCCAGAGCAACGTCGGCAGCGGCCCGTCGCGCTTCGCATCATAGCCGGCGGGCAGATACAGCGAGCCGGACAAGGGCAGTCCGTCGGCGCGCGCATAGGTGATCGTGCGCTTCGTCACGCCGGCAAAGACCGGGGCGGGATCGGCAAACGCGGTCACCGGCTTGGCGCTGCCGCCCTTCACGCTGCGGATCATGTAGTTGGGCGCGAGCGTCGCGCTCTCGCGCCGCGTCAGGATGCGCTGCGCCTTGTCGTCGAGCAGCGCGACGACCGTCTCGTAATAGGGCGCCTTGGCGGTCCAGAGCCGGGTCTGCGCGCTTCCCGTCCCCGTTCCCGTTCCCGTCCCCGTCAGCGGCATCGTCGCGAGGAACGGGAAGGCACCCGCCTTGGTCGCGCCCTCGCCGGTGACGTAGACGCCGTCATGCGCAGGCGTGAAACGCATCACCGGCTTGCCCGCGGCATTCTCCTCGATCATCGGATCGCCGGGATCGCCATATTGATCCTGGTAGTTGCGCGTCGACACGATGCGCGTCTGGCCGGGGCGCGACGGGGCCACGGCGAGGCGATGCTCGGTACGCGACCGCCATTCGCGATCGATCACCATCGCGAAGCCGTCGTCGCCCCATAGGGTCTCCGCATAGCGCGCCGGGGTCATCGCCAGTTCGACAGGGGCCGCGTCGAACGGCGCGGCCTGCATCATGACCTTGTCGTGGAACGCGATCTTCGCGCGGGGATTGCCGCCGTCGAGCGCCTCGGCCCAGGCGAGCGTCGCAGGCGCGTCCGACCGCCACATCGCCTCCCGCGGACCCGTGACGGTGGCGTCGAAATCGACCGGAAGATCGTCGGCCAGCGGGCGATCGACCAGCGTCTTCACCGGCTGGCCGTCGATCGTCGAGACGGCGATCTCGGTAGGGAAATAGCGCGCCGGCAACAGATAGGAATAGGGACGCTTGAGCCGTTCGGTCAGCAGGTAGCGACCGTCGGGCGACACGCTGAAATCGGTGATCAGGCCCGGCTTGCCGATCGCGCTCGCCGCCCCGGCAAGGTCGATCCGGACGAGCTGGCCGGTGAAGTAATAGTCGAACAGCGCCTCGTCGTGCGCATCGCCGAGCAGGTCTTCGTAGGTGCGCGCCGCCGATGTCCGGCCGTTGCTTTCCTGTACGACCGGACCCGTCGGGGTGATGCTGGCCGCCGGCGCCGTGCCGCGGCCGGCGGGGACGGTGTAGGCGATCAGCGCCTTGCTGTCGGGTGTCCACGCGAACGGGGTGCCGAACGTGCCGTTGAGGGCCTTCGCAACGGCGCGCGCGCTGCCGTCGCGATCGGCGATCCACAACGACAGGCCATCGGGGTCCTGCGCATAGAAGGCGAGGCGGGTGCCATCGGGCGACCAGTCGGGCGCGGCGAAGCGCAGGCCCGCGGGAAGCTTGACCGCGATGGTCCTGCCGGTCGCCACGTCCTTGAAGCCGAGCGCGTTCAGCCACTGGACGCGAACCTCGGCCTGGCCGTTGGTCGCCGGGTCGATGCGGTAGCCGCCGAGGCGCAGGATCGGCTTGGACAGGTTGGCGATCGACGGCAGGTTCTCGCGGCCGAGGATGGCCAGCGTCCGGTGATCGGGGCTGACGGCGACGCCGGGGGTCGGCGGCGTTTCCAGCGCCCTGGCGATCGCGTCGGGCGCACGATGATAGGGCGTGCCGGGCGTCTGGGCCGTAGCGGCGGAGGCGAGGAGAACGATCAGACAGGCAGCGGCGCGCATTCATAACCCCTTGTTCTGGTATGCAACAGGGTGTGGCATGCGGGTGCAGTAAGCGCTAGGCGCGGATGGGCGATAGGCGATCCGCGGGGCGATCGAAATACCACGCACGGCCTGGGCCCGTTCAGATCATCGGCCCGCCCATCCTGAAAACGCCTATCCGAACAGGTCGATACCGGCGACCGCCATGTGGTTCTTGGGCGCCGCCAGGCCGATGAACGTCATCCGTACATAGCCCGCGTCGGTCTTGGCGGCGAACAGGATGCGTTGCGGCGATAGCGCGTTGGCGATGTTCGAGAATTCGTCGGACGCGGCTTTGGTCCAGGCCTTACCGTCGACGCTGGTTTCCACGACGAACCGCTTCGGTGGTGCGCTGTCCGTGTTCACGGCGCGCGAGGGGGTCAGGATGAAACCTGCCAGTCGTTGCCGCCTCGCGAGCTTGATCGTGACCGTCGCCGATCCCGAGGCGGCGGCGACCGGAACCTGCCAGACGCTGCCCGGATCATTGTCGATCAAGGCCCCGGCGCCAGACCCCGTCGCGGCGACGATCGAGAGGTCGGAGGATGGCAGTACGTCGCGGGCGCGGGCTTCGGGTAGTTTAACGGCAACCGGGGCGACCTGTCGGAACAGCGCGACTTCGCTGATCGCCGGGCATGCCTGGGCCGCGACGATCCGGATGCGCAGTCGTCGCGCGACCACGGGAGTCGGCAGGCGGACGACGCGCTGTGCCGCAATGCATTCGCCGCGCGCGACTTCCGACCATCCCGCACCCCGGTCGATATCGATCGCAAACCGGTCCACGCGCACGCCGAGCGGGAGAAACTCGCGGATACGGATCAGATCGAAGCTGGTGCCGGGCGGCAGGTCCAGCACGAGGCTGGGCGTGCGGATGGCATCGGGCGTCGACCAATAGCTCTTGGGATCGCCGTCGAGCACGTTCCGCGCGGCAAAGCCCGGCCCGCGGACGTGATCGGCCGAGGCGACCGCACCCTGCGCGCGATCCTTCGCGAACGTCGCGCGCTGTGCCGCACCGAAGGATTGCAGCACCGCAACGTCCGGATCGGCGAGGCGACCGCGCCGGTCGGGCGGCAGGTTCAGGATCAAATTGGTCCCGCGCGCGATCGATTCGTCGAACAGCTTCAGCATCCGCTGGGGATCCTTGACCTTCGAATCCTCGTCGGCGTGATAGAACCAGCCCGGCCGGATCGAGGTGTTGGTCTCGGCGGGCCACCACAAGGGGCCGTTGCGTAGGCCGGCATTGCCCTCGGCCTGGGTCGGCTTGTGATCGGCCATGGTCGGCCAGCACGGATCGCCGGCGACCCCGTCTTCGTTGCCGACCCAGCGCGCGTCGGAGCCGAGCGGTTCGAAGGTGCAGGCCATCGGCTGATGCTGGTGGACGAGGGCGAAGATCGACGGCCAGTCGTAATAGGTTTCGGAATCGATCTTCCGCGTCTCGCGCGCGCCGCCATAATAGCCGTCGCCGCCATTGGCGCCATCGAACCAGAACTCGAACAGCGTGCCATAGCGCGTGCAGAGCTCGACGATCTGCTTGCGGTAGTAATCGAGATAGGCGGGGCGGCCATAGTCCGCGTGATTGCGATCCCAGGGCGACAGATAGATCGCGAAGTCGAGCCCGGCCCGCCGCGCGGCCTGTTCGAATTCGCCGACGATGTCGCCCTTGCCGTCGCGGAACGGGCTGTTGCGCACGCAATGCTCGGTCAGCATCGTCGGCCACAGGCAGAAGCCGTCATGATGCTTGGCGGTCAGGACGATCCCGCGCAGGCCGCCGGCCTTGGCCGCGCCGACGATCTGATCCGCCGAGAAGTCGGTCGGCGCGAACAGCTTGGGATCCTCGTCGCCATAGCCCCATTCGCGATCGGTGAAGGTGTTGATCGAGAAGTGGACGAAGGCATATTGCTCGCGCGCATGCCAGGCGAGCTGGCGCGGGGAGGGGGTTGCTCCCCAAGGCGCGGGCGCTGCTGCGGACGTAGCCTTGCGCGCCCAGCCGTTCGACGTGCCGACGGATGCCAGTCCGGAGGCCAGCCCCGTTGCCAGCATATTGCGGCGGGTGATGATCGACATGGCGGCTCCTGGAAAATCTTGGGTCATGCGGCGTCGGAGCGCCTGCGTAGCGCGATGCGGTAGGGGCGGCCCGGCGTGGTTGCGACCGTGATCGCATGCGGGTTTCGTTCGAGCCGGATGGCCTTGCCCTGTTGCGACACCGTCACCGGCTCGAAGCCCGGCGGCATCCGGACCGTCAGGCGCTCGCCCCCGGCGATCACGGTCGCGTCGACGTGCAGGCCGCTCCAGCTGATCGCGACCTCGTGACGCCCGCGCGCGCGCAGCCCGGCGACGCGGCCCGAAGTCCATTGCGGCGGGAGCGCGGGCAGCAGCGCGATCTCCGTCTCGCGGCTTTGCAGCAGCATCTCGGCGATCGCGGCGGTGATGCCCAGATTGCCGTCGATCTGGAACACCGGGCGCGGTTGTGCGGGGTGGGTGTCGAGCAGATTGGCCGCGATGCTGTTGGCGATGAAGGCGGAGAGCGACCGCCCGGCCTGCGCGCCGTCGCCGAGTCTGGCCCACACCGCGGTCGCCCAGGCGCGGCTCCACCCGGTGCTGGCGCCGCCATGCGCCTCGCGGCGTGCCATCGAGGCACGGGCGGCCTGCGCGAGCCGCGGCGTCCGGACCGGGTCGATCGCGTCGCCCGGATACAGCGGATAGAGATGCGAGATGTGGCGATGCCCCGGATCCTGCTCGGGAAAATCCGCGGACCATTCCTGAAGCTGGCCGTAGCGACCGACCCGGTAGGGTTCGAGCTGTTCTAGCAACCCCGTGAGGCGGGCGCTGAGCCCGTCGACATCGCCGATCACCACCATCGCCGCGATGCAGTTGGCGAACAGCTCGCGGATCAGCGCGAGGTCCATCGTGCAGCCTGCCGAGATCGCCGCGGACTTGCCGCTGGCCGTCAGGAACAGGTTCTCGGGCGAGATCGACGGTGCGGTGGTCAGGTTGCCGCTACGGGGATCGCGGACGAGCCATGCCGCACAGAACTCCGCACAACTGCGCATCAGCGGGAAGCCGCGCGCCTTCAGGAACGTGCGGTCGCCGCCGAAGCGGTAATGCTCCCAGACGTGCTGGACCAGCCACGGCCCCGCCATCTGCCAGTTCGCCCAATTGGGATCACCGACGCCTGCACCGACAGGATTGCTCATCGCCCACATGTCGCTGTTGTGATGCACGCACCAGCCGGGCAGGCCGTAGAGGCGTCGCGCGGTCTGCGTGCCGGTGACGGCCAGCCGCTCGATATGGTCGATCAGCGGCAGATGGCAGTCCGCGAGATTGCAACTCTCCGCCGGCCAATAGTTCATCTGGAGATTGATGTTGGTGGTGTAGTTCGCGCTCCAGGGCGGGCGGATCTCGGTATTCCACACGCCCTGAAGGTTCGCGGGCATGGTGTGGCTACGCGAACTGGCGATCATCAGATAGCGGCCGAGCTGGAAGAGACGCTCCGCGCGCGGGGTGTCGCGGTCGCTCGCGGCACCCTGGAGTTCGAGCGAGGCGCGGCGATAGAGCGCCTGATGATCGGTGACGTGACGGCTGAGCAGCGTCGCGTAGCCATGCCGCGTGCCGGCGGCGAGGATGCGCTCGGCCGAGGCGCGTACGGTCTCGACGGGCGTGTCCGGCATCAGGTCGAAGCGGCGGAATCCGGTGGCGGCGGCGATCCGGATCAGCACCGTGGTGGCGCCGCGTATGTGCAGCGCACCGTCCGACGCGGTGATCGCGCCGCCTTCGGTCTCGACCGACAGGATCGTCGCGAACGCCATGCCGTGGCCGGGCGCATCCGAGTATCGAACGGGGTCGGGGACGTCGCGGTAATTGGGTTCGCACAGCGTCGGCGCCTTGCCGACCAGCGCGATCCGGTTGCTGCCGGCTTTCGCGGTGGTTGTCGCCGTCGCGCGCAGCTTGCTGGTCAGTTTGAGGCGGCAATCGATCTTGCCGCGTCGATCCGCGCTCAGGCGCAGGACGATCACCCCGTCCGGGTGAGAGACGAACAGCTCGCGGCCGAAGTTCGTCCCGCCACAGCGATAGCCGACCGATGCTACCGCGCGATCGAGATCGAGCACGCGTCGATACGCCTCCGGGGCTTCGGCATGATCCATCTCGAGGTCGAGATCCGCCATCGGCGCGTAGCTGGCGCTGAACGGTCCCTGGAGCGACTTGCTGAGCCGGTCGGCACCCACCGGGTCGCCTGCGAAGACGGCCTGACGGACTGCCGCCAGCGCTTCGCGGCCGTCGTGATCCGGCATACCGGCAGGCTGACCGCTCCACAGCGTATCGTGGTTGAGCGACAGGGTGTCGCGCGCGATCCCGCCGCCCATCATCGCGCCCAGCTGCCCGTTGCCGACCGGATGACCGAGCAGCCATTCGGTGGCCGGCTGGTCGGCCGTGATCCGGTGCCGTGCATCCGCCCCCGGCTCGGCGGCACCGGCATCGCCCGCCGCCGCGAACAGCCCGGCAAACATCGATCCGGTGCCACCGGCCAGGACGGCGCGACGCGATACGCGGCCGGACGCGGGGGACTTGGTACCTAGCTCAGAAATCGACCGTCGCCCCGATGTTGATCGACCGGCCGAGCGCGTCGTAGACCGACGGCGAGGTGTTGACGCGTTCGGCGGCCTCGAGCGGCGGGCTCGGGCGGACCGGTGCCGCGCGGTTCAGCACGTTGTTCACCACCAGCCGCAGCGTCAGCGCGCGCGATATCGTCACGCTGCCGCTCAGATCGAAGACGTCATAGGCCGGCAGGTACTTGTATTCGTCCGGCACGGTCGGATCGTCCTCGCCGAAGATCGGATTGCCGTCGAGGCGCGAGTTCTTCAGCCCCGAATGATGGCGCCAGTTGACCGAGATCAGCCCCTGCGTCTGCGCGGATTCGGGCGAGGACAGCGTGAACCGGAAATTATGCTGGTAGCGGCGATAGCCTTGGCCGGCATACGGGCCGAACAGCCCGACCACGTTGAAGTCGGTATCGGGCAGGCCGAGATCGCCGCCCTTGGCGGTCTGCAGCGTCGAGGTGTAGCTGGTCGAGAAGCGTGCCCAATTGCCCAGGCGCGTGTCGTAGTTCGCGGAGAAATTGAAGCCGCGCGCATTGGTCCGACCGAGGTTGCTATACCCCTGGTTGATATAGCCCGTCGCGGAGCCGGCATTGCTGAACAGCGTCCCGTCGGCGTTGCGCTTCAGCTGGCTGCAGAAGAACTCATAGCCGGTGTTGGCGCAGGTCTGGAGGAAATCGATCGCCCGGTAATAGCCGATGCCGTTCTCGATCTCGATGCTGTAATAATCGGCGGTGGCGGAGAAACCGCGCAGCATCCGCGGCGTCAGGACGAGGCCGTAGGTGTAGGTATGCGCGACCTCCGGCGTCACCAGCCCCTCCGAGCCGTTGCGCACGGTGCACAGGAAATCCGGACACTGCGCGATCGAGCCATATTGCGCGTCGGTGACACCGGTGCTCGCGCAGATCTCGCGGCTCGCGACCGGGTTTGCGCCGGCGCAGGGATCGCCAAGCGTGTTCGTATCGAGCGTGCCGTAGCTCGTATTGGCGTTGGACGAGAGCTCGTAGATGCTCGGTGCGCGGGTCGCCTTGTTGTAGCTCGCGCGGAACAGGATGTCCTCGACCGGGCGCCAGCTGCCGTCGATCTTGTAGGTCGACTGCGCCTTCGCGATGCCCGAATATTTCGAGCCGCGGATCGCCGCGCCCACGCTCAGGTCGCGGATGAACGGCTTGTCGCTGACCAGTGGCACGTTGATCTCGCCGTACAGGTCGGCGGCTTCGTTGGACAAGGTCGTCGGCGTCGAGCCGAAGGCGGCCTGATACGCGGCATCGGGGCGCGAGCGGTAGGTGTTGCGGCGGTATTCGCCGCCGACCGCGACGTTGATGCCCTTGGTCGAGAACGGGCTCTTCAGGCCGTATTCGCCGAGATCGCCGGTGACGTTCGCATTGCCGACCCATTGCTCATAGCGTTCGCGGAACACGCCGCCGCCCTCCGCATAGGACAGATAGTCCACAGCGGCAGAACTCGGCCCGTTGGTCGAGAAGATGTCGAGCGGGACACAGTTCGGGTCGGTTCCGTTGACGGCCGAGACGCAGGTCGGCGTGCCGTTGACGTCGACCACCTGGAGTGCGTTGGCGACCTTGGTCGGGTCGATCCGGCCGGTCTGCTGCTGGCGGTACAGCGTGGTCGAATAGACCCCGCCGACATCGTAATGCCAGGCGCTGCCGAGATCGCCGCGAACGCCCGCCACCGCGCGATAGATCTCGTTCGACGACCGCGTCGTCTGCGGTTCGGTGAAGCGGTAGCGGACGTCGGTGCGGACGTTCGTGCTGGTGCCGGCCGCCGATCCGCACAGCGCGCCCGCCTGTTGCGCGGACAGCAGGGGGTTGTTGCAGTTGATGTCGTACGGCGTCGAGCCGGGCTGGATGGTCGCGGGATCCGACTGGCTTTGCGATTCGGATCGCAGGTACAGCCCGTTCGCGTAGAGCTGGATCGCCTTCGAGACTTCGTAGTTCAGGAACGTCGCGCCGTTGTAGCGCTTGTTCTGCCGCTGGAAATAGAAGCTGTCATTGTAGTTATAGCCGTTCGTGCCCGTGAACGGCACGAACTCGCGGCCGCCATCGGCTGCGTTGGTCAGGATGCTGCCATTCTGCGCCGGCCCCGAAAGCGCCTGGAAATAGCCCGCCGAAGTGGCGGACGACGGCGATGCGCAGACCACCGTCTGGCCAGACAAGGTGATCGGGCAGACCGAGAACGAGCGCGACGACGCCAGCACGGGTTCGGTCTGGCTGTACGCGCCGAAGACCGAGATATTGCCGCGGCCCCCAGCGAAGTTCTTGCCCATGCTGATATTCGCGTCGAACCGGCCGCCATCGTTGGTCATGCCGCTGGGGACCGCAAACCCCGAATTGCGCGCTGCCTGCGCGGCGATGTTGTCGCGGTTGTCGGCGTTGTAGAAGCCGTAATTGACGTTCGCGTTGACCCCTTCGAAGTCCTTGCGGAGGATGAAATTCACCACCCCGCCGATCGCGTCCGAGCCATAGACCGCGGAGGCGCCGCCGGTCAGCAGGTCGACGCGCTCGATCAACCCGACCGGCACGACGGAGGCGTCGATGCCCTCAGTGACGCCGATCCGCTGGCCGTCGATCAGCGTGAGCGTCCGGTTGGTGCCCAGCCCGTGGAAATCGAATTGCTGGCGTCCGTTGCCGTTCGACAGATTGGTATCGCTGTTCTTGATCGCGGGGACGCGGTTCAGCACCTCCTGCACGCTGAACGCTGCCTGCAGCTTGATGTCGGCCTGCGTGACGCTGGTCACCGGTGCGGTTTCGACGAGGTTCTTCGACCGGATGCGCGACCCGGTCACGACGATGTCGCCGCCGGGCGGGGGCGTTGGGGCGGTGTCGACTTCGGTATCGGCCGCCGCGCGATCCTGGGCTGTTCCCGGCACCGTCATCGCGACCCGGGTGAGCGCGGCGGGGCGGGTGATCACATACACCCCCTGGCCGGTCCGCGACATCGTGAGGCCGCTGCCCTGGAGCAAGCGGCCGATCGCCGCGTCCGCCGTCATCGCGCCATTGACGGAAGGGGCAACGCGACCACCGAGCGCCGCTTCGTCGAACACCATCTGCACATGCATCTGACGACCGAGCAACCGCAGCGCGGTACCCAGCGGCTGTGCCTTGATATCGATGCGGACCACCCGCTGGGCTTGCGGCGCCTGCGCCTGCGCCGACGTGATCGTCATCATCGTCGCGATAGCCGCGCAGCTTGCACCGAGAATCATGCGCTTCGTCACAGTCATCAACCGCCCCCTCGTCATGTTATACTTTTATGACGCATGGGGCCGGGGGATGCTCAGCAAATTACCGTGATTATCTTCAATTGATGTTATTTTGGCCTCCAACCGGTATCATCGACGTCGGCTGAGCCGGATTTCCGTATCGGCGACGGTGGCATCGACGGGGAAGGTCGCGGCGATGGCCTGCGCGAATGCATCGACATCGCCGACGTTGAACACCCCGCTGATCCGAACGTCCGCGACGCCGGGATCGACGGTGAGCCGGCGGCGTTCGGCATAGCGGTTCATCCGCTCGGCGGCGGTGCCGAGCGTCTCGGACGTGAAGCTGATCTGTTCCGCACCCCAGCCCTCGCCGCCGACCCCCTCGCCGCCGCCCATCGGGCCGATCACCGGACCGATCGACCCGATCGTCCCCGCCACCGGCAGGCCGATTTCATAGCCGGGCGTCAGCGCGCGCTCCGCGGTGACGCTACGCCCATCGCGCCGGACGATCTCGCTCGTCTGGCCCTGTGGCGTATCGCGCAGCACCGCGACCCGTCCTTCGAACAGCGCGACCCGCACCTCGCGGCTGAGCCGTTCGACCGAGAATTCCGTTCCGGTCGCGACGATCATGTTGCGGCCGCTCCGTACCGCGAACGGGCGCAGCGGGTCCTTCGCGACCTTGAAGCGCGCGCGACCCCGTTCGAGGACGACGTTGCGGCGTTGCGCGGTGAACGCAACCGTGACCACGCTGTCGGCATCCAGCGACAGGCGTGAGCCATCGGCCAGCGCGATGACGCGCCGTTCGCCGATCGCGGTGCGATATTCGTCGCGCCCGTCCTGCCGCCACAGCAGCGACCCGAGCGCCAGCGTCAGCAGCAATGCCGCGGCGATCGCCCACAGGACGGGCGGGGACACGAACGTCGTGCGCAGCCAGCGGCGCTGTCCGGCGCGGTGGACCGCACCGAGCGCCTCGCGTCGCAGCGCCAGCATCTCGGGTGCGTCGGCGTCCGCCTCGACCGCGTCCCACACCGCGAGCGCCGCGCCCAGCCGCTCGCCACGGGTCGCGTCGCCGGCCAGCCAGTCGTGCAGTCGCTCGCGATCGTGCGGCGACATGCTGCCGTCGCTCAAGCGCAGGCACCATTCGACGACCATGTCCTCGTCCGAGCGGGGCGCGGTCATTGCGAGGCTCCCATGTCCGCGAGCAACGCCCGCATCGCGCTCGCGATATGCTTTTCGACCGCGCTGACCGAGATGCCGAATGCATCGGCGATCGCCTTTCGCTGCATGCCCTCCAACCGATAGAGGATGAAGATCTGGCGGGTGCGGTCGGGCAGTCCGCCCAGCGTCCGCGCGACGCACCCGACGCTCTGCCGCGCGGACAGCAATCGCTCGGCGTCGATCGGGTCGATGGCAAGGTCGGGATCGCCCGCGCGCGATTGCAGATATCGCGAGCGCGTGGCCTCGCGCCGATAATTGTCGCGCAGGAGATTGGCGGCCGCCTGGAAGATATAGCCTTCGGGATTGTTCGTCGCCGGGCCGGTCATGGTCGCCATGCGGATGAAAAGATCCTGGATCAGATCCTCCGCCTGCACGGGATCGCTCAGACGCCGGACGAAGAACGCCATCAGCGCCGGACGCATGCGCTCCATCAGCGCCGACAGGTCGTGCTCCGGCATGACACCTGCAGGTCGCGTGCGCTTCATCATGCTAGATAGACGTCCGGACAGGCGATGTGCACAGCCGAAACCGCAGATTCCTTCGATTAACGCGACGTCCCCAATGGCGGAAACTGTTCGACGTGACCGGATAGCGGCTAAGGTGGCCGACCTCTTACCCCATTTCCCGAGGACCAGCCGATGATCTTGCACAGTGACGAGGTACGGGATGTCGACGTACCGGGCAGCGGGCCGATGCGAATGCACCTTTTCCGACCAGCGGCGGAAGGGTGCTTTCCGGGCGTGCTCCTGTTTTCCGAGATCTACCAGGTCACGGCGCCGATCCGCCGGTTGGCGGCGATGATCGCCGGAAACGGCTATGTCGTAGCCGTGCCCGAGGTCTATCACGAATATGAACCGGCCGGCACGGTATTGAACTACGACCCGGCCGGCACGGATCGCGGCAACGCGTTGAAGGTAACCAAGCCCGTCGCCGCCTATGATGCCGATGCGCAGGCCGGTCTTACGGCGCTTCTGGAGCATCCGGCGTGCAACGGCAGGCTGGGGACGTTCGGCGTGTGCCTCGGCGGTCATCTGGCCTATCGTGCGGCGCTCGATCCGCGCGTGTCCGCCGCCGCGTGCTTCTATCCGACCGATATCCATGCCGGAACGCTGGGAGAGGGGCGGTCGGACGACAGCCTGGCGCGCATGGCGGACCTGAAGGCCGAGATCATGTTCGTGTGGGGGCGGCAGGATCCGCACGTCCCCTATGCGGGGCGCGAGGCGATCCGCGCGCGGCTCGAGGAGGTCGGTGCCACTTATGCGTGGCACGAGATGAACGCCCAGCACGCATTCCTGCGCGATGAGGGTCCTCGGTACGACCCGGCGCTGTTCCTGCAGGCGATGGCGCTGACATTGGAGTTCTATCGCCGCACGCTGGCATGACGGGGCAAGGGAGCCAGTTCGGCGGTTTCGAACTGAAGGTCGATCCGTCCTGGGTCGCGGTCAGAATTGGGTAGCGGTTACGCGCTGCAGGACATGCGTCGTGAAAGCCGGCAGCGGGCAGGTTTCGCCGCAATCGGGTATCGTCAGGGCGACGCTGTCCGGTGGTGCGTGCTCCGACAGGGGGACCTGGTGGCGCATCTGGTCGAGCCCCTGCGCGACATAGCGGGCGCGGACGACCTGCTGCCCCGTCGCGGCGAGACGCCAGACCTCGAACACGAGCCCGCCGCCCGGTGCCGCTTCGCCCGCGGCATAGTCGCGCAGTTTCCAGTCGAGCCCGAGCAGCCCCGCGAGCATCGTCACCGTGCCGTCGTGCCCGCTGAGGACGACGATCTTCTCCGCGTCGCCGATCGGGTCGGCCAGCGCGGTTGCGCCGGCACCGCGCTGGAGCGTGGCGAGCAGCCGCATCGCGATGTAGCTGCTGGTCTGGCGTCCGACCTCCGGCGTGCGGGTGCGCAGGTCGATGCCGGCACCGTGCACGATGAGCGCCTTGCCGATCGTCGCCGCATCGATCCCGCGCCATCCGGGGAAGGCGAGCCCGTCGGCATAGGCCATCACCAGGCTCTCGGCGATCCCGGCGACCTGCAGGCTGGGGGACGTCAGGTCCGGCTTGCCGCTGGCGTCGATCCGCATCGCGACGGGCGTATCGCCGAGCCGGCGCTGCACTCTGGTTCGCTCGACCGACGAGCAGGGGATGCGGCGACATTGCAGCAACAGCGCTTCGAACCGGTCGCGGTTCGGGCCCTGCCGCGCGTCCCATGCAGCGAGGTCGCCGTCGACCCGCGCGGATATCGCCGCCAGCATCCGCTGCGGATCGAGTGGCGCGAGCGGCGTCTGCGGAGCCTCGAACAGCGGATCGGGGGCCGCGGCGGACTGGTGGATCGTCGCCGCGCACCCCGGCGTCAAGCCGGCGGCGAGTGCGGTCGCGGTCGCCTCGGTCCGCTGCGTATGGTTCGCCCAGTAATAGACCGCGCAGTCGTTCGCGCCGAGTAGCCGCAACTGCCGGTAATGCGCGCGATACCAGCCGCCGAGCATCGTCACGAGCGTCGCGCCATTGGCGGTCAGATGGCCCGGCGGCACCGCGAACTTCGGCCATGCGCGGCGGCTGTAGCGGCCGAGGTCCTCCGGGCTCGACATCGCGCTGCGAACGCCGTGCCGCATGACGATGACCACGCGTTCGAGCTTGTCCTGCGGCGGCGGCGGGGGTGGCGGTGCAGTCTGCGCCACGGCCCCACCGGCCATCATGGTCGAGACGGCCAGCGCTAAGCCGGCTGCGAGCGGTGCGATCCGCATCAGAATTTCGCCCTTACGCCGGCCATGAACGTGCGCCCGTAGTCGGTGTAGCCCGCGAACTGGTTGTCGCGGACATATTGCCACTGGACGCCGCCCGCGACGTTGATCCCCTGCACGACGAAGGTGACGTTCGGCGTGACCTTGTACGACATGTCGAAATCGAGGCTGCCGAACGCGCTGTCGTTGTTGGCGGCAAGCCCCGCCCCGCCGACGTCGCGCAGCACGTCGCCGCGCCAGCTGTAGCTGACGCGGGCGCCGACGCGGTTCTTCTCGTAGAACGCGGTCAGGTTGAAGCTGTCCTTGGCGACATCGACCAGCGCATCGCGGAACGTCCCGCCGGTCGCCAGCGCATAGGTGCCGCCGCTGGTGGTATGCGTGTAGTTCGCCTGCGCGCCGAGGCCGTCGAACGGCGCGGGGAGCATCTTGAAGAGCTGCTGGTACGCGATCTCGACGCCCGCGACATAGGCGTCGCCGCCATTCTGTGGCGCGGTCAGCCGGTAGGTCTGGCCGTCGAGCACGAAATTGCCCGTCTGCTGGAAGACGAAGGTCGTGATGTCCTTGTAGAACGCCGCGGCGATCAGCGCGCTGCCGGGCGCGAAATACCATTCGAGCGTGCCGTCATATTGCCACGCCTCGAACGGCTTCAACTCGGGATTGCCGCCGACCGCGGTCAGCACGGTCGGGTTCGAATTGATCGTCAGCCGCGGCGCGAGATCGGCGAGCGAGGGCCGGGTGATGACCTTCGACGCGGCGACGTGCATCTGCAGCTTCGGGGTCAGCTCGGCGACCAGGTTGAGCGCGGGCAGCGCGTTGTCGTAGCTGCGCTCGAAGCTGACCGGGGTCGCCACCGTGCCGTTGTCGGCATGCCCCGACGAGGTCTGGCGGGTATGGGCATAGCGCACGCCGACATCGCCGCGGACCGTCACGCTGCCGAGCGGGAGCGAGAAATCAGCCATGCCGTAGCCGGCGACGATCTCCTCGCCGATCTTGTAGCTGTTGCGCAGATCGCCGCGTGAAAGTGGTGCGGCCAACAGCGCTTCCTTGCCGGTCGCCGCGGCCAGGAACGGCTCCGGGTCCGGCATCAGCCAGCTTTTCGGCAGGGTCCCGTCGACGCCGTCGAGGAAATCGTCGACCGGGAACGCATCGAAATAGCTCGCGTCGAATTTCTTGTTGGCGATCCCGCTCGTGAAGTTGATGTCGCGGCGATTATAGTCGCGGTCGCGCTTCTGGTATTTCACGCCGGCCTGGAGCGCGCCGAACACGCCGCCCAGTTCGCGGGTCACGTCGAATTTGGCGGCGCGCTCCCGGTCGAGCGAGTCGTTGACGCGGTATTCGACGCGGCGGCCCGGCAAGGTCGAGGGCGATTCCAGATCCGCAGTCGCGAAGCTGATGTCGGGCAGGCTGTCGCCCACCTTGCCGAAATCGAAGCTGACATTGCCGACGCTGCCGAGCAGGCGGGTGCGATAGATCGGCGTCGGCGTGTTCGAGTAGGCGCGGCCGAGGCTGGCATCGGCGGCGAGGGTCCAGCCGTTCGCCGCCCATTTCGCGTTCGCGCCGACCAGCCAGTTCTTGTATTGCAGCGTCGACGTCTCGCGGCCGATCTGCGTCGAGGTGGCGACCGTCGCCGCGGTCAGCACGCCGTTCTCGATCACCGCGGTGCCGGGCACGATCGCCTTGCCCGTCGTGTTCGAGAAATCGGTCGAATAGGTCAGCTCGTCATAATCGACGTTCAGCCGGCTCCACAGCCCGTCGACGTTGAGTTCGAAGCGATCGTCGGGTTTCCACTGGACCGCGCCGTTGATGCCGATGCGGTCGCGGTTCTCGCGCTCCAGCGTCGGGCGGATCGCGGTCGGGACCAGGATCGTGTCGCTGTCGAGCGAGCCGTTGCCGTCGGTGTCGATCTTGCCGTCCGCCCACGCCACGCCGGTCACGCGGTCCTGGCGGGTGGTGCGCTCGTCATAGACGCCGGCGATCAATGCGCCGAACTTGCCGTCGGGGCTCGCCCAGCTGACCATGCCGGACAGCCGGGGATCGACCGCATCCGCCAGCCGCGGCGAACTGGCGGTGGCGGACAGCGACAGCACCGGCTTCTTCAGGTCGAGCGGGCGGAAGGTGCGCAGGTTGATCGTCCCGCCGATGCCGCCTTCGTCGAGGCTGGCGCGCGGGCTCTTGATCACCTCGACCGCGGACATCAGTTCGGACGGCAGCGTGTCGAAGCGGAACTGGCGGCCGCTCTGGCCACTGTCGCGGACGTTCTCGTTCACCGCGACCGAGCGATCGTTGAGCGTCACCACCTGGAAATTGGCGCCGAGCCCGCGGATGCGGACGAACACGCCTTCGCCGCGATCGCGGACGATCGACACGCCGGGGACGCGCTGGAGCGCCTCGGCGATGTTTTGCGCGGGGAACTTGCCGATGTCCTCGGCCTTGACGACGTCGATGACGTTGGTCGCCTTGCGCTTCTGCGCGAGCGCGCCGGTCAGGCTGCTGGCATAGCCGGTGACGACGATGTCGGGACCGGGTTCCGCGGTGTCCGTGGTTGCGGTGACGGCCGGGACCGTCGTGACGGCGGTCCCGCGCGCTATGAGCAGCGCGCCATTGGCCTCGCGGCGGACGGTGAGCGGCGTGCCCGCGATCAGGCGCTCGACCGCGACCTGGGGCGCCATCGTGCCGTCCAGCGCCGGGGCGGTGATCCCGGCGACCGCGGCGGGCGTGAACAGGATGTCGGTGCCGCTTTGCCGCGCCAGCGCCTCGAGCGCCTTGCCAAGCGGCTGGGCAGCGAGGTGCACGGTGACGCGCGCCTGCGCGGTGGCGGCGGTGGCGAGAAAGGCGGTCGACAGCGCGGCAAGCGCGGCGCCCAGCACGAACGATCGGCGCAGGCGCCGGCGATTGGTGATCACGGTGTTCATCCCCCCAAGGAAGGCGGCGATGATGCCGCACCTCCTCGACGGGCGAGGATCGATCTACCCCACCCCCACCCCAGGGCGAATTGCGGCGAACTGCGACGAAATTTATCCGCCGAGCAGGACCGCGCCTTCCATCGTCCGCACCCGCAAGGCGAGCAGCGCCGCGAGCGACCGGCCCAGCGCGACATTGTCGCCCATCCGGTACATCCCGCTGACGCGCAATCCGGCGGCGGCCGGGTCGGCGATCACCAGCCGCGTCGCGCTGTAGCGGTTGGCCTCCTCGGCGACCGTCGCCAGCGTATCGTCGTGGAACGCCGCACGCCCGCTGGTCCAGGCCTGCGTCGCGGCAAGGTCGGGGCGATCGACCCGGCCCGCGCGCAGGCGCTCGCCACCGGTCAGCCGTCGCGCTGCGCCGGTCGTCGTCACCGCCGCGCTGCCCTCGATCGCGGTCACCGCCACCTGGTCGTCGCGGTCGCGGCGCAGGTCGAACCGGCCTGCCGCCGCGGTCATGTCACCGGCCCCCGCGTCGATCGTGAACGGGGTCGTCAGCGGTGCCACGGTCAGGTCGACCCGGCCGCGCGCCAGCCAGAGCCGCCGCCGCTCGGGCGTTGCGATCACGCGCACGCGAGTCGCCGCATCGAGCAGCAGCGACGAGCCGTCCTGCAGCCCGATCCGCCGCTGTTCGCCGATCCCCGTCTCGTAGGGCGTCGCCGCATAGGCCGCCTGGAACGCAAACGTGCCGCCCGCCGTCGTCGCGGTCAGCGCCACCAGCCCGGCGATCGCCCGGCGCCGCGTCACCGGCGCCCGCGACGGCGCCGTCCCCGGCACCATGTCCCAAAGATCGGTGGCACGCTCGAACCGCGCGGCATGGTCGGGGTTCGCGGCGAGCCAGCGCCGGAAGTCCGCCGCATCGCGCGGCGTCGCGTCGTCGGCATTGAGCCGTGCGATCCAGTCGGCCGCGGTTCGGTTGCTGGCGGCCCGGTTCGTATCGAAGCTGTTCGGGGAACGGCGGCCGGGCATCGCGAAACTTACCAACCCTCCGTCCAATCGGCCAAGAAGGTCATCGCCTTGGCCATGTGCTTCTCGACCGCGCCCTGGCTTATGTCCAGCCGCTCGGCAATCTCGCGATACTTATACCCGTCGAGCCGCTGCATCAGAAATATCTCGCGGGTCCGGGGAGTGAGGCGATCGATACCCTCGCGGACCCGCGCCAGCCGCGCCTTGGCGATCATCACCTCGTCCTGGATCGGTGCGGGATCGCGCAGCCAGTCGATCGCCTCGGCTGGTTCGCACGCCCCGCGCACCGCCTCCCGGCGAAACGCATCGCGCGCCCGGTTGACCGCGGCATGGACCAGGAACGCCTCGTCGTTGCGCGGCGCGGTCGCCAGCCCCGCCATGCTGACATACGCATCGTGGAGCAGGTCCTCGCCATCCGTGCGCCGCGTCATCCGCTCGACCTGCGCCCGCAACCGCGACCATCCCGCCCAGAGGCGACTTGCCCCGGCATCAATTGCAAGATCGGACGTCGTCATCCGCCCACCCGGTATGGGCCTGCGGGTACAGTTTGATGACGTCGCGGGGACGGATCAATGACACGCGCGGCGGCTCAGCGTCACCGCGCGCCCTGACGCCGATCGACCCGCGGGGGGCGTGTAGTCGAGTACGAGCCGGTATGAACGTGTAGGGCTGGATGTGCCCAGGACCGAACGCGGGTCGGATATTCTACCGAGTTTTGCGCGGTTAACCGCCGACCCGCACCGCCAGCAATTGCGCGACCTTCGCCTTGAACGCCCGCAGCTTCGCGCCGGACAATTGCGCGACGCTCGCGAACGAGACCGAGCGCGGGTTGATCGCGGTGCCGTTCTTCCAGACTTCCCAGTGCAGATGCGGCCCGGTCGACATGCCGGTCGAGCCGATATAGCCGATCACCTGCCCCTGCCGGACCCGCGTACCCGACGACACCGCGATCCGGCTCATATGGCCGTAGCCGCTCGCCATGCCGCCGCCGTGGACGAGCTTGACGAAATTGCCGTAGCCGCCGGTTCGCCCTGCGAACGCGACCCTGCCGTCGGTCATCGCGTGGATCGGCGCACCATAGGGCGCGCCGATGTCGAGGCCCTTGTGCATGCGCGTGAAGCCGAGCAGCGGGTGCGTCCTGAGCCCGAAGCGCGAGGTGATCCGCCCGATCACCGGCATGCCCGATACCGCGCGGCGCTCGGTCTGGCCGTTCGCGTCGAACCAGCCGCCGCGGCTCGCATCGTCGTCTTCGACGTTCGCCGCATCGGGGGCGAACCGTACGAGCTGCACCTTGCGGCGGCCCTGGTCGATTCCGGCGAACAGCAGGTCGCCGATCCGGGTCTCGCCGGTCGCCGCGCGTTCGCGCGCGACGATCAGGTCGAAGCTGTCCGAGGCGGTCACGTCGCGGCCGATCGACAGCCGGGTCGAGATCGCCTTGATGAACGACTCGACCGCCTTGGCCGGCACGCCGGCCGCCCGCGCGGAGCGGTAGAGGCTGGAGCCGACGAGACCCTGGATACGCAGCGGCGTCGAGTCGATCGCGATCGGCTTGCGGTTCGCCGTCAGCCCGCCCGCACCCCGTGCAAGCGACAGCGCCAGATCGAACCGCGCGCGAAAATCGAGCTTCTCCAGTGGCCGGGCCACGGTCCGGTCCGCCCGCCGACCGAGCGTCAGCGCGATCCGCGTGCCCGCCGGGATCGCCGTCGGATCGACCGACTGCGCGACCAGCGCCGCCGCCGCCTCGGCATCGTTGCGACCGACGCCGGCGCGCATCAGCACGCGGTCGAAGCTGTCCCCCTCGCCGAGCGTCGCGGAGAGATCGACGCTCGGCCGCTCGGGCACTTCGGCCAGTGGCGCGACGAGATCGTTCGCCCCCATCCGCCGCCCCGTCGTCGCACCCTGGGCGAGCGGCGAGATGCCCTGCGCCCGCGTCTCCTCCCACTCGGCGCCGGCGAGTGGCGTCGGCACCGTGCCGACCAGCGGCCGCATGCCCGGCGACAATATCCAGGTCGCGGCACACAGCGCGGTGCAGGTCGCAAGGCCGCGCCACCAGTCGCGGCTGCCGATCCGCGCGCCGAGATCGGGTACCCAGTCGATGCGGGAGGGGGCGGCTTTGGGCGCAGGGCCAGCCTGCCGGTCGAGCGCACGGCCAAACCCGCGCGCCCCGCCGCCCGCCAGTTCCAGCGCTTGATCGTTCTGCAAATACACGCGTGCCCGCCCCGAAATCACGTCCAGATCTTCGTGTGCCGGGTTGTGGCGGCGACATGCTAAAGTCAAATTAACCCGGGGCCGCCGGGGGCTTGGCGGCGGCGGGGCGTGCCCGGGCCGGGGCGGACGAAACTTAGCAGCCGATGCTTGGCTCTCCTGTCTGGTTTTAGAGGGCGTCCGAACCCGATCCACCACCCCGGCGAAGGCCGGGGCCCAATTGGGTAGGCCAAGGTAACGAGGCGCTGACCTCCGTTAAGCCTGTTCCCCAATTGGGCCCCGGCCTTCGCCGGGGTGGTACTGGATCGAGGCGACGGTCGAGCCAGACGACCGAGCGAAGGAACCCGGCAATTCACCCCGTCAACACCCCGCAATTCCGCGCAGGTCATTGCGCACGCCCGCTTTACCCCCGATGTTGTCGGCCATGAGCGACGATGTCTCCGCTGGCGTGACCGCGGTCCTCGGCCCGACCAACACGGGCAAGACGCACCTCGCGATCGAGCGGATGTGCGCGCATTCGAGCGGCATGATCGGCTTTCCGCTGCGGCTGCTCGCGCGCGAGGTCTATGACCGGGTGGTCGCGATCAAGGGTGCGAACCGGGTGGCGCTGGTTACCGGCGAAGAGAAGATCGTGCCGCCCGATGCGCGCTGGTTCCTGTGTACCGCCGAGTCGATGCCGGACCGCGACGTCGCGTTCGTCGGACTGGACGAGGCGCAGTTGGGCGCGGATCCCGAGCGCGGGCATGTCTTTACCGATCGCCTGATGCGCGCGCGGGGGCGCGAGGAAACGATGATCCTCGGCTCCGAGGCGCTGCGGCCGATGATCAAGGCGCTGGTGCCCAAGGCGGAGATCGTCAACCGGCCGCGCTTTTCGACGCTGACCTATGCGGGCGCGAAGAAGATCAGCCGGTTGCCCAAGCGGTCGGCGATCGTCGCGTTCTCGGCGGAGGAAGTGTACGCGGTCGCCGAGATGCTGCGGCGCCTGCGCGGCGGCGCGGCCGTCGTCATGGGGGCACTGAGCCCTCGGACCCGCAACGCGCAGGTCGCGATGTTCCAGGCGGGCGAGGTCGATTATCTGGTCGCGACCGACGCGATCGGCATGGGGCTCAACATGGACGTCGCGCATGTCGCGTTCGCCAGCCTCAACAAGTTCGACGGCAAGCGCCAGCGTCGGCTGACGGTGGCGGAGATGGCGCAGATCGCCGGCCGCGCGGGGCGGCACCAGCGCGACGGCACGTTCGGGGCGCTGTCCGACGACGGCCCCGGCGCTTTCCTGCCCGAGGAAGTGCTGGCGATCGAGGAGCACCGGTTTCCGCGTCTCGAGAACCTCTATTGGCGGCAGGGCGAGCCTGACTTCTCCAGCATCGATGCACTGGTGGCGAGCCTGGAGGCGCGGCCTCCCGCGGGTGTTTTGCGCGCTGCGCCTCAGGCGCTCGATCTCGGCGTGTTGAAGCGGTTGGCGGAAGAAGGCTGGGTGCGCGAGCGGGCGCGGCATCCGGCGATGGTCGCGCGACTGTGGGCGGCGTGCGGCGTGCCCGATTTCCGCAAGGTTGGCCTCGACCCCCATGCGCGCTTCGTGTCGCGGCTGTTCGGGCATCTGAGCGAGGGGCGGGGGCATATTCCGCACCAGTGGTTCGCCGACGAGATCGCGCGGCTCGATACGGTGGCGGGCGACGTGCCGGTGATCGCCGGGCGGATCGCGGCCACCCGCATCTGGGCGTATATCGCGCAGCGGGCGGACTGGCTGGCCGAGCCGACCTTGTGGGCCGCGCGCACTGCCGCGCTGGAGGAACGCCTGTCGGATGCGCTGCATGCGAGCCTGACGCAGCGGTTCGTCGACAAGCGCACGACCGCGCTGATGCGACAGATCGGCGCGGATGCGGGCGCGCTGCCGGTGGTGATTGGCCCCGAGGGCGAGGTGATGGTCGAGGACCATCCGATCGGTCGCCTCGACGGGTTCCGCTTTACCGTCGCGGCGGACGCACGGGCGAGCGACAAGAGGTTGCTGCTGGCGGCGGCGGAAAAGCGCCTGACCGGCGAGCGCTCGCGGCGCGGGCAGTCGCTGGTCGATGCGCCCGATGCCGACATCGCACTCGACGATGCGGCGCAGATCGTCTGGGCAGGGCATCCGGTCGCCAAGCTCGGCGCAGGGCCGTCGTTCGCGCGGCCGAAGCTGGTGCTCGAACGGTCGCTCGACTGCCTCGACAAGCCCGCGCGGGATCGGATCGAGGCGCGTCTGTCGCTGTGGCTTGCGGGCATGCTGAAGCGGCGGATCGCGGTGCTGGTTCATCTCGCCGACTTGAGTCGCGATCCCAACGCGACGCCCGCGTTGCGCGCGGTCGCCAGCGCGATCGAGGAGGCCGGCGGGATCCTGCCGCGGTTGCCGATGCGGCTCGCGCTCGACGCGATCGATCCCGAGGACCGCAAGCGGTTGCGCAAGATCGGCATCACGATCGGTGCGCTCGACCTGTTCGATGCGCGGTTGCTCAAGCCCGAATCGGCGCGCTGGCGGCGTATCCTCGCGGCGGCTCGCGGTACGACGATCGCGGCGCCGCGCGAGGGCGCCACTGTGCTGGCGCGTGGCAGTGATGGTGCGGTTCTCGAGGCAGGGTTCCGGCCCCTCGGGCTCCAGGCGGTGCGCGTCGACCTGATCGAGCGGATCGCCCGCGCCGCGCACGACTCGCGCCAGGGGCGTACGCCGTTCGCGCCCGATCCGGCGCTAGCCACGTCGATCGGGCTCGACCCGGCGTCGCTGGATCGGTTGATGGCCGAACTCGGCTTTAAGGCACTGGCGGGGGACACGCCGCGCTGGGTCTGGCGAGGGCGTCCGCCCGCACGTGCCGTCGCACCCGCCCCGATCGATCCGTCGCGGCAGAATGCGTTTGCCGGGCTCGCCGCACTGGTCCGCCATGGTTGAAGGCGCGATGCGGATCGATCGGTTCCTGTGGTTCGTGCGGCTCGCCAAGACACGCAGCGCCGCGCAGGCGATCGCCGAGAGGGGCCGCCTCCGCATCGACGGCCGCCCGATCGATCGCGCGCACTGCCCGGTGCGGGTCGGGAATGTGCTGACGTTTGCGGTGGAGGAGCGGGTGCGGGTGATCCGGGTCGAGGCGCTGCCGGTCAGGCGAGGGCCGGCGCCCGAGGCGCAAGGGTGCTATCAGGATTTGATTGCGGGGAGGACGCCGGCCGGTACCGTCCGCGATCCTGCCTCCGAATAACTGATCCTCCCCCGCCAGGGGGAGGTGGCACCGAAGGTGACGGAGGGGGAGGCAAGCGATCACCTCCGTTGCGTGTTCTCCCCCTCCGTCTGGCAAGTGCCAGCCACCTCCCCCTGGCGGGGGAGGATTTAGGGGGCGACAAAGCCTGATAACGTCTCGCACAAGCCCAGCTATGATTGACGCGACGGGCCTGCGCGCATAGTCGCTGGCGCGTTCGTCGCCGGGAAGGAATCCGGCCCAGGAGTTCTGCAATGACCTACGTCGTCACCGATGCCTGCATCCGCTGCAAGTACATGGACTGCGTGGAAGTGTGCCCGGTCGACTGCTTCTACGAAGGCGAGAACATGCTGGTGATCAATCCCAGCGAGTGCATCGACTGCGGCGTGTGCGAGCCCGAATGCCCCGCCGAGGCGATCCTGCCCGACACGGAAAGTGGTCTCGAGCAGTGGCTCGAGCTGAACACGACCTTCTCGGCGCAATGGCCCAACGTCACGCGCAACGACAACCAGACCCCGCCGGATGCCGACGCAATGAAGGGTGTCGAGGGCAAGTTCGACAAGTATTTCTCGCCGGAGCCGGGCGCGGGCGACTGATCGATCCCGGTTAGGTCAAGCCGGCTGCCATGTGCCGCCCAGGTGCGGCTGGTAATTTTGTTGCAAAGCTGCTATTGGGTCCGCGACGGGCGCGATGACGATAGTCGTGCGCCTGGCGTGAGTTAGACCTATCCCTCCCCCGATGCAGCAGCGACGAGCCCTTCGTCGAGGCGTCGCGTGGAGGCCTGATCCGGAAAGGCCCCAAATGGCTGCCAAGGCACTGTCCTTCGATGTCGGTGATTTCGTCGTTTACCCAAAGCACGGGGTCGGCCGTGTGATCGAGCTCCAGCGCTCGGAAATCGCCGGCATGACACTGGAACTCTACGTCCTCCGGTTCGAGAAGGAGCGCATGACGCTCCGCGTGCCGACCAACAAGGCCGAAAGCGTCGGCATGCGCAAGCTGTCGTCGGACAAGACGATGCGCGAGGCGATGGACACGCTCAAGGGCAAGCCCAAGGTCAAGCGCACCATGTGGTCGCGCCGTGCGCAGGAATATGAAGCGAAGATCAACTCGGGCGACCTCGTGTCGATCGCCGAGGTGGTCCGCGACCTGTTCCGTGCCGACGACCAGCCCGAGCAGAGCTATTCCGAGCGCCAGATCTTCGAAGGCGCGACCAGCCGTCTCGCGCGCGAACTGGCGGCGATGGAAGAGCTCGACGAGCCCAAGGCGCAGGAGAAGATCCTCGACATCCTCCGCGCCGCCGCCGCGATCTACAACAAGGACAAGGTGCCGGCGTAACTGCCGGGCGCTTTGCCGAGACGAAAGGGCGGTCCTGCGGGGCCGCCCTTTTTCGTTTTGCACCGACCTCAACGATCCTCCCCCGCCAGGGGGAGGTGGCACCGAAGGTGACGGAGGGGGAGGACACGGCACAGAGGTTTTCCCTTTCCGCCCCCTCCGTCTGGCAAGTGCCAGCCACCTCCCCCTGGCGGGGGAGGATTGAGAGCCCCCCCTTAACCCCCTGGCGGGGGAGGATTGAGAGCCCCCCCTTAACCACCCCGGCGAAGGCCGGGGCCCAATTGGAGAGGTCGGCGTGACGGAGTGCCGCCTCAAGTTAGCGACGTTTCCCAATTGGGCCCCGGCCTTCGCCGGGGTGGAGCAAGTGGGATGGAGCAAGTATTGTAAGTATTTGTGGCGATATACACTGCCCCTTCCACTAATCTGAACGTAACCTTGCCATCGATCAAGAAAGCGACCGGCAGGATCGTTACACGCAAAATTCAATCGCAGACTCCATCGTCGGACAAGTCTCGCCCTACCGGCTGAACGTCTCGCCGGACGGAGCGACCGTCTCGCCGGATATCGATTGTCATTGCCCCGACTCTCCGCTGACTGACGCCATCCATGTTTGGAAAGGTTAAGTCTATGCGTACGAATCTCCCGAAATATCCGACCGTCGCCCTGATCCTCATCGCCGGGGTTGGCCTGAGCGGTTGCGCCACGAAGGGCTTCGTCCGGGATCAGATCGCGGTGGTCAACACGCGGATCGACGGCATGGACGGTCGCCTGCGGACGGTCGAAGGCACTTCCGGCCAGGCACTCGCCCAGGCACAGGCCGCCGCCGGCCAGTCGCAGCAGAACGGCCAGCGTATCGACCAGCTCAACGGCCGCGTCGATGGCCTCGACCAGCAGATGCAGATGCAGGCCCAGCAGCGCCAGCGCAAGCCGCGCGGCTAAGCCATCCTCGCTAGCGCCTGCATCGACGGACAGCCTTGCTGGACGATATCATCATGACGTCCGCAGGGTTGCTTCGTTGCGCCTGCCGTACGGGCATGGGCTCATGGCTGGCGCTTGGGCTCGTCGCACCGCAGGCCGCGCTGGCCGGTGGGGCGGCGAGTGGGGCCATAAGTGGGGCGGTGGGCAAGGCTGCCGTCGCCACCAAGTCGCGCAAGGCCAAGGCGCCGAAGCGGTCCCGCACCAAGGCCGCCAAGCCGGTCGAGGCGGCCCCGCTGGTCCTGCCGCCGCAATCGGAGCCGGCGAGTCGCATGATCGCCTGGATCGCGGCCGAGCACGATAATGCCGGGCTGCCCTATGTCGTCATCGACAAGCAGGCGGCATCGCTGCTCGCGTTCAGCGCCAAGGGCGACTTTCTCGGCCAGACCCCCGTTCTGCTCGGCGTCGGCGTAGGGGATGATTCCTCGCCGGGCGTCGGTGCGAAGGACCTTGCCGATATCGGTCCGGCCGAGCGGACCACGCCGGCGGGACGGTTCGTCTCGAAGTTCGGCCGCGCCTTTGGTCACCAGCGGGTGATCTGGGTCGATTATGCCAATTCGGTCGCGATCCACGCGGTGATCACCACGCACAAGAGCGAGCACCGCGTCGACAGGCTGGTGTCGCCGACGCCGGACGACAACCGCATCAGCTTCGGCTGCATCAACGTCGGCACCAAATTCTACACGCGCACGCTCACGCCGTTGTTCCAGAAGAAGGGCGGCATCGTCTATATCCTGCCCGACACCAAATCGCTCGACGACGTGTTCCCACGCGTGCGCCTGTTGCCCTATGTCAGCGCCGCAGTCGGCAGCTAGGGCGCTGTCCGGCGCAGAGGAAACGTCATGATCTTACTGATGCTTGCCGGAGCCGCCGCGGCTTCCGGACTCGCCGGCCACCCCGCAGATCGCCCGACTGATCGAGCACGCGATCGGCCGGTCGTGGTGAGTTCGCTCACGACCCAGCAGCTGCTCGAATATTGCCGGGGCAAGGACAGCGATCCGACCGCCAATTTCTGCACCGGCTACATCCTCGGCGAGTTCGACGCGTTGTCGTTGTCGGGCGACATCTGCCCGTTGCCGGCCCGCGCCTCGAACATCGAGGTCGCTGCGGCGGTGCGGAAGTATCTGCGCGCACGGGCCAAGAAGACGGGGACCGGCGCGCCCTCCTTCGTCGTCCGCGATGCCCTGCGCGACGCCTACCCCTGCAAGGGGCGCTGAGCGCTGGAATTCCTCCCCCGCCAGGGGGAGGTGGCTGGCCCTTGCCAGACGGAGGGGGCGGAAAGCGAAACGACTGTTCCGTGCCCTCCGCCTCCGTCACCTTCGGTGACACCTCCCCCTGGCGGGGGAGGATCGGTCAAATTCCGCATCCGCCGCCCGCGTAATTTCGCTTTGCAGCCCTCTCGATCAGGTGTATTGCTCAAACAATACACAGGAGGATGCGATGAACTTTCTTGCGCTCGGGCTGATCATACCTCTCGCCGCGTGCTCGTTCAGCTGGAACGACGACAAGGAGGGGTCCGGGGTCGCCGCGGCGGGGTCGGGCACGACCCGCACCTTCCAGGTTACCGATTTCGACCAGATCGACCTGCGCGGCTCCGACGATGTCGACGTCCGCGTCGGCACCGGCTTCTCGATCCGCGCCGAGGGGCCGAGCGAGCAGCTCGACCGGCTCCGGATCGAGCGCGACGGCGACACGCTCGATATCGGCCGCAAGAACGGGACGGGCTTCGGCTGGAGCAAGGGGGCGACCGTCAAGGTGTACGTCACGCTGCCGCGGCTGACCGAAGCGACCGTCTCGGGCTCGGGCAACATGGCGGTGGACCGCGTCGAGGGCAGCGCGTTCGAGGGCGGGATCGCAGGATCGGGCAATTTGACGATCGCCGCGGTGCAGGTCGAGTCCGCGAAATTCTCGATCGCGGGCTCCGGCACTGCGCGCGCCAGCGGGATCGCACGCGACCTGAGCGTCGAGATCGCGGGCTCGGGCAATGTCGAGGCGTCGAAGCTCCAGGCGAAGTCCGCCAAGGTCGAGATCGCCGGCTCGGGCAGCGTCCGCGCGGTGGTCGACGGCCCGGCCAAGGTCGACATGATGGGCTCGGGCGACGTCGATCTCGGGCCGCGTTCGCGCTGCACGGTTTCGAAGATGGGCTCGGGAAGCGTCCGCTGCGGAAGCTGACTTGCGAAGATCGGCGGGAGCGGCGACGGTCGCGGGCATGAGATACCTGCTCGCGCCGCTGCTGCTCCTGTCCTCGCCGGCGTTCGCGCAAGGATCTGCCCAAGAATCCGGGGCCAGCCGGACGGTCTCGGTCGGCAGCTTCGACCGGGTCCGCGTCGAGGGACCGTTCGAGGTACGCGTCGCGATCGGCTCGCCGCGCGCGACGATCACCGGCGATTCGCGCATGACCGAAACCGTGGCGGTCCGCGTCGACGGCACCACGCTGTCGGTGCGCAAGGGCACCGGCGGCTGGGGCGAACCGCCGCGCAAAGGGGGCTCGGGGCCGCTCGTGATCACGCTGTCGACGCCCGGGCTGACTTCGGCAAGCGTCGCGGCCGGCGGTCGGCTGACGATCGCCCGGATGCGCGGGATGCGGGTCGACGTCACGGTCAGCGGTAACGGCAGCCTGTCGCTCGCGGCGGCCGACACCGACCAGTTGAACGCGACGCTGATCGGTACCGGCCAGATGACGCTCGCCGGCCGCGCCGCCCGCGCGCGGCTGGTGACGAGCGGGCCGGGCGCGATCGAGGCGTCGGCGCTGGTGGTCGACGACCTTACCGTGCATCTGGACGGCGTCGGCGAGGTGAAGGCGGCGGCGCGGTACACCGCGCAGGTGACGAACAGCGGGCTGGGGACTGTGACGGTCGCGGGCAACGCGAAATGCCGGGTGGAGGCGGCGGCCGGCGGGCCTGTGGTGTGTGGGAAGGCTGGCTCCACTCGCTGAGATGCGGGGGCGGGGCTGCTGCTTGGCGGTCGAGGCGTTCGAACAACGGGCCGACCCACCCCCAACCCCTCCCTTCCAGGGAGGGGAGCAGCGCGCGTCCAGGACACCGCGTCACCTCCGCCATGCCGACACCCGCCATTCTCGTTATGGACCGCTCGCGCTAACCACTACGCCCGCCGCCTGCCACGCCCGCCGCCTGCCACGCCCGTCACCCACTCCTCCCGTCACCCCAGCGAAAGCTGGGGTATCCCGCGGGGCAGGTGACGGTCGCCCCACGATGAGATCCCAGCGTTCGCTGGGATGACGGGAATGGCGGGATGAAACAGGCTCCCCTCCCTGAAAGGGAGGGGCAGGGGGTGGGTAGGCCGGTTGGCGCCCAAACCGCTCGAACCAAAAGCCACCTTTCTCAAAGAGGCCAGCCCCTCAGATCAGCGCCAACTCCGCGAGCTTCGTCATCAACGCCGGCGGCATCACGTCGAGCCCGGTCGCATCGCCGCCCAGATCGAGCGGCGCATCCGCCCCCTCCAGATACCGCCACCCCTGGTGCGCGCGCTTGGGCCGCGCCTGGACCAGCACCAGCCTCGGATCGATATGGATCGCCACGCGCCCACCCTCGGCCTCGCCGAACCCCAGGATCGGCGAGCGCGCGATCAGCTGGTGCTTGAGGATCCAGAACATCGAACCCTGACCCGCGACTTCCTCATGCCGCTTGGGCAGATAGCGGGTGGTCAGGAACACCGGCCCTTCCTCGCCGCGCAGGCGAAGTCGCTCCGCCAAGTGGTCGACGCTGTCCGCGCCGAACGCGACTTTGGTGAGGTGGAGCGGCATGTCGCTGAAAATGGGTCTTAAACCGCCCCGATCAACCGTGCAGACCCCATAATGACGCCAGCCCGAGGAACGAGAAGAACCCCATCGTGTCGGTCATCGTCGTCACGAACACCGCCGACGACACCGCGGGATCGATCCGGAACTTGTCGAGCGTCACCGGCACCAGCACGCCGCTTAAGCCCGCGACGATATTATTGGTCAGCATCGCCGCCGCGATCACGATCGACAGATTCTGGTTGTGGAAGATCAGATACGTCCCGCACCCGATCAGCGCCCCCAGCATCACGCCATTGGCGGCGGCGATGCGGAACTCGCGGCCGATCATCCGCGCGGTGTTCGAACTCGTCAGCTGGTTGGTCGCGAGCGCCCGCACCACCACCGCCAGCGTCTGCGTGCCGGCATTGCCGCCCATCCCCGACACGATCGGCATCAGCACAGCGAGCAGCGCGAAGCTTGCGATCGTCCCCTGGAACAGCCCGACCACCGACGACGCGACCATCGCGGTGCCGAGATTGACCACGAGCCACGTGAAGCGCGTCCGCACGGTCAGCCGGATCGGCTCGTTGATGTCGCCGTCGCCGGCACCTGCCAGACGCAGCGTATCCTCGCCCGCCTCTTCCGAAATGATGTGGACGATGTCGTCGACCGTGATCATCCCGACCAGCCGGCCGCCGTGATCGACCACCGCGGCCGAGATCAGCGCGTATTTCTGGAAGCGCAGCGCGACTTCCTCCTGGTCCATGTCGACCGGGATCAGCGTCTGCTCGCGCTTCATCACGTCGGCGATCGCGATCCCGCGCGGCGTGCGCAGCATCCAGGAGAGCTGGCAGGTGCCGATCGGCTTGTGTGCCGGATCGACGACGAAGATCTCCCAGAAATCGGTCGTCAGTTCCTCGTGGCCGCGCAGGTAATCGATCGCGTCGCCGACCGTCCAATGCTCGGGCACCGCGATCAGCTCGCGCTGCATCAGGCGGCCGGCGGATTCCTCGGCGTAGCTCAGCGCCTCCTCGATCGCCGCGCGATCGTCCGGGTCCAGCGCGCGCAGCACCGCGCGCTGCTCGTCCTCGTCCATGTCCTCGATGATCGCGACCGCATCGTCGGTATCGAGTTCGGACGCGAGATCGGCGACCTGGTGCGGCTCGAGCGCGTCGATCAGATCCTCGCGGACGTAATCGTTCATCTCGGCGAACACGTCGCCGCCGAGCAGGTCGGTGACCGCGCGTGCCAGCGCGGCGCGATCCTCCTGCGGGGTCAGCTCGAACAGATCGGCGATGTCGGCGGGATGCAGCGGCTCAACCAGCGCACGCGCGCCCTCGTCGTCGCCGTCCTCGACCGCATCGAGCACCGCCCGGACGAATTCGGGCCGCAAATGGTCGTCGCGATCGAGCTGGGTCTCGGGCTGGGTTTCGGTTTCGACCTCGGGAAGCTCGAGTTCGCTCATGGCTGCCTCCCTTAAAAGATGCGCGGTTGGGCCCTAACGCGGGCGACGCGCATTTGCCAGTCGGAGTGCGGCTCCCTATCTGCCGCGCATCAATTCAGGAGAACATGAATGGCCGATACCCCCGAAACGCTGACGCTGACCCTCGAAGGCGGCGACGTCACGATCAAGCTGCGCCCCGATCTCGCGCCCAAGCACGTCGAGCGGATCGTCGAGCTGGCCAATGACGGCTTCTACGACGGCGTCGTGTTCCACCGCGTGATCCCGGGCTTCATGGCGCAGGGCGGCGATCCCACCGGCACCGGCATGTCGGGCTCGGACAAGCCGAACCTCAAGGCGGAATTCTCGGCCGAGCCGCACGTCCGCGGCGTGTGCTCGATGGCGCGCACCAACCAGCCCGACACGGCGAACTCGCAGTTCTTCATCGTGTTCGACGACGCGCGCTTCCTCGACAAGCAGTACACCGTCTGGGGCCAGGTCACCGACGGCATGGACCTTGTCGACGCGCTCCCCAAGGGCGAGCCACCGCGGAACCCGGGGAAGATCATCAAGGCACGGGCGGCCTGAGCTGAAGGCTGCACCGGCGCAGCATAGCTGCGCCGGAGACAGCCGAAGCCGGCCGGCGGAGTGCACTCCGTCCGACGGCGCGGCTTAGCCGCGACGCGCTTCGGGCTAGAAGCGTGTCGCGGCAGGTCCCTTTTTGCTTTTAAGTCCGATCCCGATCTTAACTCCGACTCTGACTCCGACCTCAACCCCACACCCTACCCGTCATCCCAGCGAAAGCTGGGATCTCCCGGCTCGAGCCTTGCCGCTTCCCAACCGGGATACCCCAGCTTTCGCTGGGGTGACGGACTGGGGGCAGGGGACAGCGGCGAAGCAGGGGACGGCAGTGGCGCAGGTACGCAGCGAAGCAGGGGACGGCAGCGAACAAGCACGCGCTGCGTAAGCCAAATTCGCCTCCCGCTTGCGGGAGGGGCTAGGGGAGGGCGCGACGTACGTACTGGCGTCCGGCTTCGAGGCACGCCCCTCCCCCGACCCCTCCCGCAAGCGGGAGGGGAGTAGCGGTCACACTTCCGCCAAAGTGCGAATCAACCAGTCATGGAACAGCTTCACCGGCTTGGTCTGCAACGCCCGCGGGCGGCAGACGAACCAGTAGCTGTACGGGCTCTCCACCTCGATATCGAACAGCCGCACCAACCGCGGGTCGTTCGCATCCGCAAAATGGCTCGCATGCATGAACGCGACGCCGAGGCCCTGCGCGGCCGCCTCCAGCATCAGCGCGCCCGAATCGAAATGGTCGATCGCCAGCGGCTCGATCGCGTCCAGCCCCGCCGCCGTCCGCCATGCCGAGAACGTATCCGTCATGTCGCGGTGCACCAGCGCGGTCAGGGTCGACAGCTGTTCGGGCCGCGTGATCGGGTCCGCCCGCTCGAGCAGGCTGCGCGCACCGATCACATAGACCGAATTGCGATCGAGCCGCCGCGCGTACAGCGACGGATCGATTTCGCGCGACAAGGCGATCACCGCGTCGAGACCGTCGCCCAGCCGCGACACCAGATGCGCGGCGGTATCGATGTCGAGGTGCAGTTCGGGATGCGCCTTGCGCAACTCGCCCAGCCGCGGAAACAGCTTCTGCGACGCGTAAAGCGGCAGGATGCCGAGCCGCAGCCGCAGCACCTCGGTCGTGCTGGTCAGCGATTCGACCGCATCCGACAGCGAATCGAGCACCGGTGCGATCTGCGCCAGCAACCGCTCGCCATCCGCATTCAGCACCATCGCCTGATGCCTGCGCGCGAACAACGGTTTGGCGATGAACCGCTCAAGGCTCTGCACCCGCCGGCTGAGCGCGGGGGCGGACAGCGCCAGATCCTCGGCCGCGGCCTTGATCGAGCCCAGCCGCGCGACCTGCACGAACGCCTCGATAGCCCCCAATGGCGGCAGCCTGCGCATGATTCCTCTTTCGACTCGACGAGTGTGACAATGACCGCTGGACGCATTCATGCATGCGATTGCAGTTAGCGCAATCGTAGCTGATCCCTTCGCACTTGCAACATGAACCGTCTCGACGCAAAAAGACCTCGCCTTTCAGGCATCCTCTCCTAAAAACTTTCATGGGCTGGCCTTCATTGGCCGGCCCTTTTTTTGTCCGCTCGGGGTCCCCCGCGCCATTTCAAGTCCTCGCAAGCCCGGAACCTGCCTCCTATCTCGCGCGCTACGAGTTCGAAGGAGCAGAAATGCCAGACAGCGAAATCCCCACGCGGAAAATCCAGGTCGCCAATGCGCGTCCCGAGGACAGTGGCCGCGGCCTCGCGCATCTGCCGCGCGCGCTGATGGCGACGCTCGGGATCGGCGAGGGCGACGTGATCGAGATCCTCGGCAAGCAGAACACGCCCGCGCGCGCCGTCGGGCCCTATCCCGAGGACGAGGGCCTCGACATCCTCCGCATCGACGGCCTCCAGCGTGCGAACGCCGGGGTCGGCTCGGGCGATTTCGTCGAGGTGCGCAAGGCCGAGTCGAAGCCCGCCACCCGCGTCGTCTTCGCCCCCGCCCAGCAGAATCTCCGCCTCCAGGGCTCGACCAACGCGCTCAAGCGCACCTTTCTCGGCCGGCCGATCTGCCAGGGCGATATCGTCGCGACCGCCGGGCATCAGCGGGTCGGCGACATGCCCCCGGGCGTCCAGCAGTTCATGAACGCGCCGGCCTATGCGTTGCAGGAGATCCGCCTCGCGGTGATCGCCGCCAGCCCCAAGGGTGTGGTGCATATCGACGAGAATACCGAGATCGAACTGCGCTCCGAATATGAGGAGCCGCAGGCCGCGCGTCGCGCCGACGTCACCTATGACGATATCGGCGGCATGGCGCAGACCATCGACCAGTTGCGCGAGATGGTCGAATTGCCGCTCCGCTACCCCGAACTCTTCCAGCGGCTCGGCGTCGATCCACCCAAGGGCGTGCTGCTGCACGGGCCTCCCGGTACCGGCAAGACGCGGCTCGCGCGCGCCGTCGCCAACGAATCCGACGCGCAGTTCTTCCTGATCAACGGCCCCGAGATCATGGGCTCGGCCTATGGTGAGTCCGAATCGCGCCTCCGCGAAGTGTTCGAGGAAGCGGCGAAGTCCGCCCCCTCGATCGTGTTCATCGACGAAATCGATTCGATCGCGCCGAAACGCGGCCAGGTGTCGGGCGAAGCGGAAAAGCGGCTCGTCGCGCAGCTTCTCACGCTGATGGACGGTCTCGAATCGCGCGCGAACCTGGTCGTGATCGCCGCCACCAATCGGCCCGAGGCGATCGACGAAGCACTGCGCCGTCCCGGCCGGTTCGACCGCGAGATCGTCGTCGGCGTGCCCGACGAGCGCGGTCGTCGCGAGATTCTCGGCATCCACGCACGCGGCATGCCGCTCGGCGACCGCGTCGACCTCGATGAATTGGCGCGGACCACCTATGGCTTCGTCGGTGCCGACCTCGCCGCGCTCGCCCGCGAGGCGGCGATCGAGGCGGTGCGCCGGATCATGCCGAAGCTCAACCTTGAGGAACGGACGATCCCGCCCGAAGTGCTCGACGAATTGTCGGTCACGCGCGAGGATTTCCTCGGCGCGCTCAAACGCGTCCAGCCCTCGGCGATGCGCGAAGTGATGGTGCAGGCACCGACCGTGCGCTGGGCAGACGTCGGTGGCCTCGACGATGCGCAGATGCGGCTCAAGGAGGGCGTCGAACTCCCGCTCAAGAACCCCGACGCGTTCCGCCGGCTCGGCATCCGCCCGGCCAAGGGCTTCCTGCTCTATGGCCCGCCAGGGACCGGCAAGACGCTGCTGGCAAAGGCGGTCGCGCGCGAGGCGGAGGCGAACTTCATCGCCACCAAATCGTCCGACCTGCTCAGCAAATGGTACGGCGAGAGCGAGCAGCAAATCACCCGGCTGTTCCAGCGCGCCCGCCAGGTCGCGCCGTGCGTGATCTTCATCGACGAACTCGACTCGCTGGTGCCGGCACGTGGCAGCGGTGCAGGCGAGCCGCAGGTGACCGAGCGCGTCGTCAACACGATCCTGGCCGAGATGGATGGGCTGGAGGAACTGCAATCGGTCGTCGTGATCGGCGCGACCAACCGGCCAAACCTGATCGACCCGGCGTTGTTGCGGCCGGGCCGGTTCGACGAACTCGTCTATGTCGGCGTCCCCGACAAGGCCGGTCGCCGCCGCATCCTCGGCATCCAGACGCAGAAGATGCCGCTGGCGAGCGACGTCGATCTCGATCGCCTGGCGGACCGCACAGATCGCTTCAGCGGCGCGGACCTGGAAGACGTCGTCCGCCGCGCGGGCTTGGTGGCCTTGCGCAGGTCGATCGAGTCGCTCGAAGTAACGATGGCCGACTTCGAAGGCGCGCTGAAGGAGTCGCGTGCCAGCGTGACCCCCGAAACCGAGCGCGAATACGAACAGATGGCCGCCCGCCTGAAGCAGGATGCAACTGCGATCCAGCCGCTCGGCTTCGCGTTCCCCAGCGTGAAGGACGACTAAGGCGCGACGCTCTGGTGCAGCATGCCCCGCCCGGCCGATATCGGGCGGGGCATCGGCATCGACGATCGGGAAGGCCTAACTGTCGGTAACTGCGGTCGCCATCGTCTTCAGGTCGATGGAGGTGTCGCCGAGCGTGACCGGATCGACCCGCGCCGATCCGGTGACGAGCAGGCGGCCCTGCACATAATCCCGGACCCGGTTCACGCAGTCGAGCGCGATCACGTGGCCCGCCTTGAGGTAGATCACCGAGAAGCTGCGCTCGGCCGGATCGCCGCGTACCACGGTCGCGTCATAGCCCGTGGACAGCCCGACGGTCTGCAGCTTCAGATCATATTGATTCGACCAGAACCACGGCACCGCGTGATAGGCGTCCGGCGTGCCCGTCAGCGTCTTGGCGACGACCGCTGCCTGGTCGTTCGCGTTCTGCACCGATTCCAACCGGATCGTCCGCCCCTCGGCAAACGCGTTCGCATGCGCGGCGCAGTCCCCGATCGCGAAGATGTCCGGCAGGCTGGTGCGGCACTGCGCGTCGACCGCGACACCACCCGGCGACCCGCCGGATATCAGTCGATCGCCACCTTCCGCACCGGCAGCAAGCAGCGCCGCCACCGCGGGCACGATCCCGATCCCGACGATCACCATCTCGCATGGCAGCATCTCGCCATCGAGCAGGCGGACGCCACAGGCCGCGCCCTCTCGTTCCTCGATGCAGGCGACCGCCACACCGGTCCGCAGATCGACGCCGTGCGCGCGGTGTTCCGCTTCGTAGAAGCGCGACAGCGGTTCGCCGGCGACTCGCGCCAACACCCGGTCCTGCGCCTCGATCAGCGTGACGTGTTTGCCGAGCTTGGTGAGCACGGCCGCCGCTTCGAGACCGATATAACCGCCGCCGATCACCACGACCCGCTCGACCGAGGGCAATTCGGCGATCATCCGATCGACGTCGGCGCGGGTGCGGACGCCGTGGACGCCGGCCAGGTCATGTCCGGCGCACGTCAGGCGGCGTGGCGCGCCGCCCGTCGCCCAGATCAGCGTGCCGTAATGGATGCAGCCATCGTCCGCGGTGACGACGCGGTGTGCCTCGGCATCGACGCTGACCGCCTGCCGGCCGGGCAGCAGCGTGATCGCACGTTCGTCCCAGAAACCAGCGGGCCGCAGCAGAATCCGCTCGAACGGCTTGTCGCCCGCCAGATAGTCCTTCGACAGCGGCGGTCGCTCATAGGGGAGATCGGGCTCCTCGCCGAGCAGCGCGATCGTGCCGGCATAGCCCCGCTGGCGCAACACGATCGCCGCTTGCGCCCCGGCATGCCCGGCGCCGACGATCAGGACGTCGTAACGCGCCATCCCGGTCATCGACGCGTCCTGCAAAGGATGGGCTTGCCGATGGCGATCAGTCCTTCCAGGCCCAGTACAGCTGTGCGGGCGGGACGTTCCACCACTCCATGTCGTGGTCGATCGAGTCGAAATGCGGCGTCAGGAAGTCCTTCACCTTGGGCGAGAACTGATAGACCAGGAACGCGCCGCCGGTCCGCAGCACCGCATGCGTCGCGGCCGCGATCGCCGGGCCGACGCCGGGGGGCAGCGTCGAGAACGGCAGGCCGGAGAGCACGTAATCGGCCTTTTCGAAGCCATGATCCGCGACGATCGTCTCGACCTCGTCGGCAGAGCCCAGCACCGCGAAGAAGCGCGGGTCGGTGATCGTATGGCGCAGATAGCGGATGAAGTCGGGGTTGGTGTCGATCACCACCAGCTTGGCGTCGGGCGCCATGCGGTCGAGGATCGGCCGGCAGAAGGTGCCGACGCCCGGGCCGTATTCGACGAACAGCTTGCAGTTCGCCCAGTCGACCGGGTCGAGCATCTTGCGAATCAGCTTGTCCGACGACGGCACGATCGATCCGACCATGACCGGATGTTTCAGGAAACCTGAAAAGAACATCTGCCACGGGGACGGCACGCCGGCAGGGCGGCTGCGTGCACGCCGGGTGGCGGTGGTCGAACTGGGCATCGTGTTCCTTACGATCAGGGGTCCCGCACGGTGGCGGAGCTTTGCCCCTCCCGTCGCACGAATTCCGAACGCGTTTCAAGGCCCGCGGGTTGCATCCGGCGACGAACCGAAGTGGAAGTCGTGCGCCGACAAGTGGTTCCGCCGATTCCACACCGGCGTTGCCAAGCCTGCCCCATCGCTTAAGCACGGCATATGCACGACGATCGAACAGGAGAAGTGGCGGTCATTTTCGTGTCGTTTCGTAACGGCACGGACATGATCGGATATGCGGACGCCGCGGCGGCGATGGATGCGCTGGCCGCCGCGCAGCCGGGGTATCGCGGAGTCGACAGCGCGCGCGAGGCGGACGGCATGGGAATCACCGTAAGCTACTGGACGGACGACGCCGCCGCGATCGCATGGCGTGACCACCCCGAACATGCGGCGATTCGCGAGCGTGGCCGGTCGCTCTGGTACGACAGCTATTCGGTCGCCGTGACGCAGGTTCAGCGCGCCTATCACTGGACACGACCATGATCGGGGCGACGACGGACGGCCCGAAGATCGACCGCCGCTTCGCACTGATGTTCCTCGTGATGCTGACGATCGCTGCGGGGAACACCGCGCTGCAATCGGTCCTCCCTGCGCTCGGGCGGTCGCTGGGCGTCGCGGACAGCGCGGTGGCGGCGGCGTTCTCGGTGTCGGCGCTGCTGTGGGTGATCGCCGCGCCGTTCTGGGCGAACCGGTCGGACCGGCACGGCCGGCGCGCGATGATTTTGCTCGGCGTCGGCGGGTTCAGCGTGTCGCTGGCACTGTGCGGGGTGTTCCTGCTGGCCGGGATCAACGCGTGGATCGGCGGCACCGCGGCGTTCCTGTGCTTCATCGGCGGGCGGCTGATCTACGGGACGTTCGGCGCTGCCGCCCCGCCGGCGGTACAGGCTCTGGTGGCCGGCGAGACGACGCGCGAGGAACGCACCAAGGCGCTGACCTTGCTCGCCTCCGCGTTCGGGCTCGGTACCATATTGGGGCCGGCGATCGCGCCGTATCTGATCCTCGGCTCGATCGGCGGAGTCGAGATCGGCCTCGCCGGACCCGCCTTCCTGTTCGCGGTGTTCGGGGTCGCGGTGTGGGTCACGGTGCGGCGGATGTTGCCCGACGACCGGCCCAAGGACTGGGGCGTCGCTCCGCACGAAACGCATGGCGCGAGTTCGGCCTATCCGTCGATCGGCGGCGCACCCACCGGCGCATCGGTCGCTGCCGCCACCGGCTCATATGTCGAGCATGTCGGCTACACCGATCCCCGCATCCGCGCATGGATGATCGCCGGGCTGGTGATGGGCCATGCGCAGGCGATGACGGGCCAGGCGATCGGCTTCCTCGTGATCGACCGGCTCCACCTCGCGCCTGCGCTCGCGCTGGAGCCGACCGGCATCGTCCTGATGATGGGCGCGGGCGCCGCCTTGCTGGCCCAGTGGGGGATCATCCCGCGGCTGAACCTGACGCCGCGACAACTGGTGCTGACCGGCCTCGTCCTCGCAGCGGTCGGCACCGCGCTCACGGGAATCGCGACGTCGCTTTACACGATCGCGACGGCCTATGCGCTGGCGAGCCTCGGCTTCGGCTTCACGCGACCGGGGTTCACCGCAGGCTCGTCGCTGGCGGTCGGGGCCAACGCGCAAGGCTCGGTCGCGGGCAAGGTGACGAGCATCAACGGGGCAAGCTTCGTGCTCGGCCCGTCGATCGGCGTCGGGCTGTACGAGGCGCAGCACTCGCTGCCCTATCTGGTCGCAGGCGCGGCGTGCGTGGTGATGATCGCCTATGCGTATGTCGCGCTACGGGATGCGAAATAGGACGAGACTGCCCGAGCCGCACCCCGATGCCCGGGATCAGCCGACCGTCAGCCACTGACGCAGCAGCGCGGTGACCTCGCCGGGGCGCTCCATCGGCGCCAAATGGCCGCACGAGCGCAGCAGGTGAAAGCGCGAGCCCTCGATCCTGTCGCTGAGCGCGCGCGCATCGTCGGGCGTGCAGATCAGGTCGCGATCCCCGACCGCGACCAGCGTCGGCACCTGGATCGCGGCGATCGCCTCGCTGATGTCCGGCCGGGCGAGCAACGCGCGCTGCTGGCGTTCGAACACGGTCTGGCCGACCCGCTCCGCCATCGCCTGGGCGGGGCCGGCGACGATCGCGGTCAGCCTCGGGTCGGCATGCGGCGCGGTCGCGAGCAAGCCCTGGCCGACGACGGTGCGCGGGCGAACCTCCATCGACGCGCGCGTGCCGAACAAGGCGATCCGCGTGATCCGCTCGGGCGCCTGTCGCACCATCTCCATCGCGACGTAGCCGCCGAGACTGACCCCGGCGACCGCGAACCGCGGCGGTGCGGCGGCGAGCACCCGCGCGGCCATCGCCGACAGCGTATCGTCCTGCGACAGGTCGCCGAACTCGACCTGCGCGACCGCGGCGAGGTCGACGATCTGGCGGGCCCAGAGTTGCCCGTCGCAGCCCATCGCGGGGAGCAGCATCAACGGTGTACGCGGTCGGACCATGCGAAATCTCCGGTAGCGGCGGGTTGCGGGGATGCTCACCTCAGGCGACGAACGGGAAGGCGAGCGCGATCATGCCGACCAGCGTCATCACCGTGCAGACCGCGATGGCCGGCACGAGCGTGAAGCGCTGGTGATCGGCGAGGTCGATCCCGACCAGGCTGACCAGCAGATAGGTCGACGGCACCAGCGGGCTGAGCAGGTGGACCGGCTGGCCCATCAGCGAGGCCCGCGCGATCGCCTCGGGTGCCACGCCGTAATGCGCGCCGGCCTCCGCCAGGATCGGCAGCATCCCGAAATAGAACGCGTCGTTCGAGATGAAGAAGGTGGCCGGCATGCTCAGCACCGCGGTGATCGGCGCCATATACGGCCCGAGCGCGGGCGGGATCACGCCGACCACCGCCTTGCTCATCGCCTCGACCATGCCGGTGCCGCCGAGGATCCCGGTGAAGATGCCGGCCGCGAAGATCAGCGACACCACCGCCAGCACGTTGCCGGCATGCGCGGAGATGCGCTCCTTCTGGTCGGCGACGCCGGGATAGTTGACGATCATCGCGATCGCGAACGCCAGCATCATCAGCACCGACAACGGGAGTATGCCCCACACCAGCAGCGTCAGCAGCGTGACGACGAGCGCGGCGTTGAACCAGATCAGCTTGGGACGGCGCGCCTCGGGATATTGCGAGACGGCCATGCCGGTGAACTCGGTGTCCGCGGTGATGCCCGCTTCGCCCATCCGGACGCGCTCTTTCCGGCCGAAATACACGGCGAGACCGATCAGGAAGGCGAGCCCGGCGATCATGCCGGGGATCAGCGGCAGGAACAGCGTTGCCGGATCGAGCTTCAGCGCACTCGCAGCGCGCGCGGTCGGGCCGCCCCACGGCGTCAGGTTCATGATCCCGCTCGTCGTCATCAACAGGCAGACGAGGTACAGCCTGTTCATGTTGAAGCGCTTGTAGAGCGGCAGAAGTGCTGCGATCGTGATGATGTAGGTGGTCGAGCCGTCGCCATCGAGGCTGACGAGTGCGCACAGCACGACCGTGCCGATCAGGATCCGCATCGGATCGCCGTGGACCATCCGGATCAGCCGCCCGACCAGCGGATCGAAGAGCCCTGTATCCGTCATTGTCGAGAAGAACAGGATCGCGAACAGCAGCATGACGCCGGTCGGCGCGAGGTTCTTGATGCCGTCGATCATCATCGGGCCGAGACCCGCGGCCTCACCCGCGAACACGCCGAAGATCGACGGAATCACGATGAGCGCGACCAGCGGCGTCATCTTCTTGGTCATGATCAACGTCATGAACGTGGCCACCATCAGGAAGCCGAGCAGGGCAAGATTCATCGCATCGTCCTAGGAAAGGGCGTGAAAAAGGGGGCGGGGGCTGCGTCGAATACGCGCGCCAAACACCGATCTGTTTGAGTCACCGGAGTCGCCAAGTTCTCCGTCATGCCGGGCTCGTTCCGGCATCCACGGCACCGCAAAATCGAGAGCGTTTGATTTGCGGAATGGTGGACCCCGGAACCAGTCCGGGGTGACTGAGTGATGTTGGGACTGCCAGCATCAGAACGTGACACCCACACGGGCGCTCACCGTCTGGCCGCTGTCGTTGCCGACATAGTCGCCGGCGCGGTTGTCGGTGTTCCACTGGATTGCGTTCACCTGGAAGCGGGTGAAGCTGTTGAGGTACCAGTTCACCCCGACGGTCGCCGCCCAGCCGTCGCCGCCGGTGAGCAGATTGTCGAAATCGAGGCTTTCGTAGCGTGCGGTCAGTTCGATCGCGCCGACGCCGCCGTCGAACGTCGGCTTCAACACCTTGGGCTGGCCGAAGCTACCGAGCCGCGGGTTGTATGGCGGCAGGTCGCCGGTCAGGAACAGACCGCCCGAGACGCTCCACGCCTTGCTGACGAAATCGGGACGCCCGCCGTCGAGCCGCGCGTTGCGGCGACCCGCTTCGCCCATCACCCACAACGGCCCGCGATAGCCGCCGAGCTCGACGCCGTAGCCGGTCGTGCCGGTGCCGCCGATCAGCGGCCCGGTCGACACGCGCAGCGCACCGTTGAAGCGGCCGCCGATCACCGTGTTGCGCGTCAGCGTGCCGGCGACCGACGACAGCGATTCGTCGAAGCCCCAGGCGCCGACGTGCAGCACGCCGGTGTCGGACTTGATCGGGTTCCAGTGCGCGCGGCCCAGCACGGTGCGGCTGTCGCCGACCGCCTGCGTGCCGTCGATCCGGTCGCCGGTGACGGTAACCGAGGCGTGGCCGGTCTTCCAGAAAATGCGCGGCATCACGCCGATGCCGTAGAAGCCACGCTGCGGGATAATCGCGGTCGAGACCGTGCTGCGCTCGAGGAACGGCGTCGAATCCGAGCCCGTCGAGCCCTCGAAACTGCGGTCGTTGAACAGGTGGCCGGCGCGGACGTCGTAGTCGAGGCCCGGCTTGATCTTGTTGCGCCAGCCGACGAACGCGGTGACGACGTCGACCTCGTTCTCCGAGAAGTCGCTCTCGAACTGGTAGAAGAAATGCGTGCCGACGCCGCCTTCGAGGCCGAGACGCAGCGCGCGCATGCCCGTCGTGGTGATGTTGCGGCCGTCATATTTGGAGCCGAAGCTCGAGCTGACATCGGTCAGGATGCGGCCGCGCGGCTTGAACGTGTAGACGCCGTCCGCCGAGTGGAAGACGGGCAGGCCGGCGCCCCATTCGGTGGTCACGCCCGACGGATTGTCGCGCGCGGCGACCGCCTGCGCGACGCTGCGGTCGGCCGGGCCGGGAGGGGCCAATTGCGGCGCGAACGGCAGGGTGCGACGCGGTTCGGTGTTCTGCGCGACCGCCTGCGGGGCGACCTGAACCGGCGCGACCGGCGCGGACGCCTGCGCGACGGCGGCGTTGTTCTCCAGCCGGTCGAGCCGCGACTTCAGCGCGGCGATCTCGGCAGCCTGCGCACGCACCAGCGCGGCGAGATCGGCGTCGCTCGGAGGCGACGTCGGGACTTGGGCCAGCGCCGGAGTCGCGGCGATCAGCGCGAGTGCGGCGCACCCGGTACGGAAGAGAGTCATTGTTGGGCTCCGGTGGCGAGAATCGCGGTCCAGTCGCGCAGGAAACGCTGGCGCTTGACGCGGTCGAGGTTGACGAGAAGTTGCGGGCCCACGCGGATCGGTCGCGCCTGGCTTGAAGGAAGACGGCGGGCGGAAACGTCGGTGCGGACCGGCCACAGGCTGCGTTTCGCGAGCAGCGACTGGCCTTCGCGCGACAGCAGGAAATCGAGGAACAGCTTCGCCGCCGCCGGATGTGCGGCCTCGCGCGCGATGAACGCGATCCGCGACGTGACGATCGTATAGTCCTGGAGGAACGCGACGCCGATCCGCGGGTCGGTCCGCGCGCGTTCCAGCGCATAGGAGCCGATGACGTTGTACGCGATCGCCTGCCTCCCCTCGGCGACCCCGCGCAGCATCGGCTCGCTGGTCTGCGACAATATGGGCTTGGTCGCGGCGATCGCCTCCAGCAACGACCGCGTGTCGCGCGTGATGGCGAGGTCCTCGGACAGGTACAGATAGCCGACATTGGAGCGCGCCGGGTCGAACGTCGTCACGCGCCCGGTCAGCGCGCGGGCGTTCTTCCGCAGCCATGTCTCCAGCGCGGCATGCGTTCGCGGCACCTGCCCAGGCGGCACGAGACGCTTGTTGTAGACGATCCCGATCGGCTCCGCGGTGACGCCGAAGCCCATGTTCTTCCACACCGACACCGGTGGCAGCGCGGGCTTTTCGGGGCTGGCATAGCCTTGGGCGAAGCCGTCGTTGATCAGCTTCACCTGGAGGTCCATCGCCGACGACCAGACGAGATCGGCGGACAATTTCCTGGCACGCGTCTCGGTGACGAAGCGGCGATACATCTCGGTCGAGCCGAGGTCCGCGTACAGCACGGTGATCCCCGGATAGCGCTTCCGGAACGCGGCGACGACCGGCAGCAACTCCGCGCGATCGGCATTGCCGTAGATCCGCACCTGTCGCTCGGCGCGCGCCTCGTCGATCAGCTGGTCGTAGGATCGCGGATAGCCGACCGGGCGCTGCGCCATAACGGCGGTCGCGGTGAAACCCGTAGCCAGCAATGCGATCTTCAGAAAAATTCGGGCCATCATTACTCTCCTCGCCTTCCGTCTCTGTGTTCGGATAGACTGCATCGGTGGAGTACGAACCGAAGCTGTCACCAACCTTTCACGGGTTTCCATGCGCATCCTGGTGATCGAGGACGACGCGGCGCTCGCGCGCAGCATCGGCGCGTTGCTGCGCGCGGGCGGCAATGCGGTCGATCATGTCGCGACCGGCGAGGACGCGCTGTCGGTGGTCGCGGGGGAGCCCTATGCGCTGGTGATCCTCGACGTCGGCCTGCCCGGCATCGACGGCTTCACCGTGCTGGAAACCTTGCGGCGGCGTGGTGAGCGTGTGCCCGTGCTGATGCTGACCGCGCGCGATGCGCTCGACGACCGGGTGCGCGGGCTCGATCTCGGCGCCGATGACTATCTGCGCAAACCGTTCGAGCCCGAGGAGCTGGAGGCGCGGGTACGAGCGCTCGGACGGCGCCGCGGGGGCGATCCGCTGCCGGTGCTCAGCGTCGGCACGCTGACGATCAACCGCTCGACCGGCGACGCGGACATCGCCGGCCGCGCGCTCGACCTGCGCCGGCGCGAGCGCGCCGTGCTGGAGGCGCTCGCGACGCGCGCAGGCCGCGTGGTGCCGCGCGCGCTGCTGATCGGCGAGGTGTTCGGGTTCGACGAGCCGGTCGGCGACAATGCGATCGAGGTCCATGTGACCCGCCTACGCACCAAGCTCGCGCCGGATGGCCCAGGCATCCGCACCGTCCGCGGCGTCGGCTACATGCTCGATGCCGGCTGAGACCATCGCTACCGATCGGGGCACGCCAGCGCTGCGCACCCGGCTGTTGGTGGCGGTGCTCGGCCCGTTGCTGGCGGCGGCGATCCTGATCGGCGTGGTCGGCGCGACGCTGATCGCCGACGTGGTCCGCCGCACCAACGACCGCGTGCTCGGCGGGGCGCTCGGCGCGATCGCTGAGACGGTGCAGGTCGAGCGCGGCGAGGTGACGCTGGATCTGCCCGCAGCCGCGTTCGGGATGCTGGAAAACACCGAGCGCGACAACGTCTATTACCGCGTCGCCGTCGGCAGCGACCTGCTTACCGGCTATGCGGACCTGCCCGCCCCCGATCCCGCAACGCTCGCGATCGACGTGCCGCGCTATCGTTTCGCGCGCTACCGCGACCAGAAGATCCGCATCGCCGAAGTCCGCCGCTCGCTCCCGCGGATCGACAAGCCCGTGATCGTCCAGATCGCCGAGACGCTCGACAACCGCGGGGCGCTCACCCGCCGCCTGATGCTCGCGCTGCTGATCGGCGAATGCGTTCTCGTCGGTGCCGCGGCGTTGCTGCTCAGGCCCGCATTAGGATGGTCGCTGCGACCACTCGCCCGACTCCGCGGTGCCGTCGAAGCGCGCGACGAACGCGCGCGCCCGGATTTCTCCCCGCTCGACACCGGCCCGCTGCCGAGCGAACTCCGCCCGCTCGCCGGTGCGTTCGACCGCCTGCTGGCGCAGCTCGACACCGCCACCGTCGGCGTCCGCCGCTTCACCGCCGACGCCTCGCACCAGATGCGCACGCCCTTGTCGGTGCTGAAGGTCCAGGTCGCGCTCGCCCGCCGCGGCTCGGACGCGGAACGGCGCGAGGCGTTGGACGAGATCGCCGACGCTGTGGTCCGACTCGAACGGCTCGTGACGCAATTGCTCGCTTTGGCGCGTGCCGAGGAAGCGGGCGTGTCCGCCCCGCTCGAAGCGGTCGACCTGCGCGAAGTCGCGGCGGCGGTCATCACCCGCCAGATCAAGCACGCGATCGAGGCGGGCATCGACCTGACGCTGGAAGGCGAGGGGACCGCCGGCCCGGTCGTGTCGGGCCACCGCACGCTGATCTTCGAGATCCTCTCCAACCTCGTCGACAACGGCATTCGCTACAACCGGCGCGGCGGCACCGTGTCGATCATGCTCGAGGCGACCGAGGCGGCGACGACGGTCACGATCGCCGACGACGGTCCCGGCATCGCGCCCGAACACCGCGAAATGGTGTTCGACCGGTTCGTCCGGTTGGAAACGCCCGGTAGTTCCGAGGGCAGTGGCCTGGGTCTTGCGATCGTGAGATCCGCAGCGGCTCGGCTCGATGCGACGGTTGCGTTCGGCGATACGCCCAGCGGCACAGCCGTGATTATTCGATTTGTACGTCCGACAGGATAGACCTGCGCCAAACAGATGCTCGTCCGTTCGACTCAATAAGGAGTTCCCGCATGCCCAACGTGCCGCCGGTATTTGATGGGACGCCGGACCGGGCATTCCGGCCCGATCGTCGTGGCGTCCTGATCGGGGCCGTGGCGCTGGTCGCGACGTCGGCGCACGCGGGAATGCCGGGCGGGGCCGCCGCGCCTGCCGACGCCGAACCGCGCATCGAGCGAATGTCGGCGAAGTTCGACCGGATGGTCGCACCCGGTGCGCAGGTCGAGACGGTCGCGACGGGCATACGCTGGGCGGAGGGACCGGTGTGGGTCGAGGCCGGGCAGTATCTGCTGTTCTCCGATCCGCCTGCGAACATCGTGCGGCGATGGCGCAAGGGTGGTGTCGCGGCGCCGTTCCTCGATCCGTCGGGTGCTGGCGGGACCGATCCGAAGCTCATCCGGGAGCCGGGTGCGAACGGACTGACGCTCGATCGAACGGGCAAGCTGCTGATCGCCAACAGTGGCGGTCGGTCGATCGATCGCGTGGATCTGGCAACGCGGCGGCGCGAGACGGTCGTCGACCGGTATCGGGGAAAGCGGTTCAACAGCCCGAACGACATGCATGTCGCGCGGGACGGTACGCTGTATTTCACCGATCCGCCGTACGGCCTGACCGAAGGCGATACGTCGCCCCTGAAGGAACTGGCGGTGAACGGCGTCTACCGGCTTCGGCCGGGTGGTGCGGTCGAACTGCTGGAGGGGAGCCTCACGCGACCGAACGGGATCGCGCTGTCGCCAGACGAAACGCGGCTCTACGTGTCGGTATCGGACGAAACCGCACCGCGGATCATGGTCTATGATCTGGGTGCGAAGGGCGTGCGCAATGCCCGGGTGCTGCTCGATGCCAAGGCGATGAAGGCGCGCGGCGGCGCCGGCCTGCCCGATGGAATGAAAGTCGCGCGCGACGGGACCCTGATATGCTCGGTGCCGGGCGGCATGATGTTCATGACACCCGATGCGGAGCCGCTCGCGCTGGTCACGACCGGCGCGCCGATCGCGAACTGTGCGTTCGGCGAGAAGGGGCGGGCATTGTACATGACCGCGAACGACCGGGTCCTGCGGCTGCCGCTACGCGCGGGATGGCAGAGTTGAGGGACGGCTCGTCCCCGGCAGGAACTGCTGCCGGGGACGACGCCCTCAGAACCGCCCTCAGAACCGCCCTTAGAATCGGGCGCGCACGCCGATCCGGTAGAAGCGGCCGAGCGTGTCGTAGAGCGCCGGGTTCACGTCGAGCCCGGTGTTGGTCTGTGGCGAAGGCTCGGGATCATGGTCGAACAGATTGTCGACCTTGAAGAACATGCTGACCTGCTTGGTGACGTTCACCGCACCGCCGATGTCGAAGTAGAACGCGCCCTTCATCGTGTTGTTGTCGATCGTCGGGTTGTTGCTGGTCGAGACCGGGCAGTTGCCGGCCGAGCACACGACATACTGGTTGCCGTACACCCCGTCGCTGAACCAGCGCTGCTGCAGCGTGATGCTGAACGCGTCGTTGTCGTAGCTCTCGGTGACGAGCCATTTCCAGTTCGGCGTCGCGCCGGTGTTCGCACCCGCCGAATCGACCGGGATCGTGCCGGGCAGTCCGGGATCGGTGACGTATTTGATCACATGCGTGGTCAGCCCGCGCAGGGTGAGGTTACCGTCGATCCCCAGCGGCTTGCGCCACTGATAGCTCGCCTCGATATCGAACCCGTCGGTCTTGATCGACGCGAGGTTGAACGACTGGACGTTGACGTATTTCGAGTCGCTGTCGAGGTCGAACGCGCCGCAGGTGTCGGGGATCTTGTCGACCAGGCAGAGGTTGACGACCTGCTGCGCCGACAGGCTCGAGATCACGTCCTTCAGCTTGATCTTGTAATAGTCGAACGACAGGCTGAGCCCCGGCAGCCATTTCGGCCGCGAATAGACGACGCCGAGTTCGGTGTTGCGCGCGATTTCGGGCCTCAGCGCCGTGTTGCCGATCGTGTTCTGGATGATCAGCACCTGGCGCCCGTTCGGGTTCTCGGCGGTCCTGCGCGGATCGGTGAAGTTCGGGACGGTGGTCGTCACCGGTGCCGCGAACAGTTCCGACAGGTTGGGCGCGCGGACGTCGCGCGACGTCACGGCGCGGAAGCGGAGCCCGTCGAGCGGCGTGTCCCAGGTGCCGCCGACCTTCCAGGCATAGACGACGCCCGATGTCGAATAGCGCGTCGCCCGGCCCGCCGCGTTCACGTTCGCGCGGCCCAGCGTGTCGGAGTTGAGGATCGGCAGGTTCAGCTCCAGGAAGCTCTCGAGGACGTTGTACTTGCCCGTGCCGTTCTTGTAGTTGCCCGCGTACCAGTTGCTGCCGTTCACCGAATTCAGGCTCGGATCGGCCGGATACAGCGTCGAGTTGGGACTGTCGGCCGAGACGCCAGCGCCGTAGGGGTCGGCGTTCACCCGGTAGAATTCGCGGCGATATTCGATGCCCGCCGCGACCGCGAGCGGCCCTGCCCACAAATTGATCGGCTCGCCCGAGATGCTGCCGGCAAAGGCGTCCTGCGTCTGCTTGGTATGCTGGAACGGTCCCGCGGCCGGCGTGACATAGGCGAGTGCGGCGGCCGACGGTGTCGCCCCGCCGAAGATGTTGATCGGCTGGCACCCCGCGGCACGTGCGGCGGCGTCGGCGCAGACGATCTGGCCGTTCAGGCTGATCGCGTTGATCGCCTGATTGTAGCGTCCGGTCAGGCTGATGTTGTCGACGTTGATGTCGGTGATGTTGGTGCCATGCTCGTACGACGCGTCATAGGTCCAGTTGGTCCCGAGCAGGTCGGCCTTGCCCTTCAGCCCGCCGACGAAGCGATATTGACGGCGATCGGTATTCACCTGGATGTTCGGCAGGATCGCGTTGCTCAGCCCGTATTGGAAGCTGGTGATGCCGTTCGCCGCACAGGCGGCCGAGATCGACGCGGGCAAATACGGGTTCGCGCACTGTACGGTCAGCCCGGTCTTCGCGGAGCCGGGATTGGGCTGGTTGTGCGTCTTCACCTGCGCGACGTTGGCGGTCATGTAGACCTCCATGTCGGGCGCGACGTCGTAGCTGATGCGCGTGTAACCGTTGAGCCGCTGGATCGCGGATTGCAGCGACGTGCCCGATCCGACATGCCCCGATTGGTCGCCGCCGACGCAGAAGCCGACATAACACCCGTTGACGTTGCCGGCCCTGTCCTTGGCGGGCACGCCGTTCGATCCGTACTGGAACTGGAAGGGCTGGCCGTTGGCGTCGAACGCGGTGCCCTGCAGCGGGCCGGCGCTGATCAGGCCGTATTTGGTGTATTGATACGCCTGGCCGTGATCGCGGACGAGGTATTGCGGCGATCCGTTGTTCATGATGCCGGTGTTGACCAGCGTGGTCGCGCGGTACCAGTCGCGGCTGCCGGCGAGGTCTTCGCCGAAATTGCCCGGGCCGACGCCCTGTTCCTTGGCATATTCGCCGCTCAGGATGACGTGCAGCCTGTCGTTCGCGAAGCTCTTGCCGACCGCCGCCTGGAACAGCACCTGGCCGTCGTCGCCATAGGTCGTCACGCCGCTCTGGACGTTCGCCTTGAACCCGGTGAACTTCGTGTCGGTGATGAAGTTGATCACGCCGCCGACCGCATCCGAACCGTAGGACGCAGAGGCGCCGCCGGTGACGATATCGACGCGCTTGATCAGCAATTGCGGGAACTGGCTGATGTCGGGAACGCCGGTAACGTTAGCACCGACGACGCGCTGGCCGTCGAGCAAGGTCAGCGTCCGGATCGTGCCGAGGCCGCGCAGCGAGAACGAGCTGAGCCCCTGCGATCCGCTCGACGTGCTGAACGTCCCCGTATTGGCGCCGGTCGAGCCCTGCAACGAGGGCAATTGCGCCACCGTCGTGAAGATGTTGGGTTGCGCGTTCTTGAGGATCTGTTCCTCGCCGATCACCGTCGTCGGCGTCGGCGCGTTGAACCCGCTCGACGTGATGCGCGTGCCGGTGACGACGATATCCTTCGTGCTCGCGGTCCGCTCGTCGTCGTCGGGCAGGGTGGTCTGCGGCGCAGGATTCGGTGCGGGTACGGCCTGGTCCGCCGGCGCGGCTGCAGTCTCTGCGGTGGCAGGGACGGCGGTTTCGGGGACGGCGGTTTCGGGGACGGCGGTTTCGGGGACGGCCGAAGGCGCGGTCTGGGCCGCGGCTGGCGCACACAGCAACGCAGTCGCCAGCACGAATAGGCTGGTAGCGTTAACATGTGATTTTACGAGTAATAGCCGATCGCGCGTGACCTTCAGCATCCGTCCATCCCCTTGTTGCACGTAGCGCGTGCCGGGCTCCGGCTTGGCGACGTGTCGTTCCGGTTACTCTGTACCGTATGCGGGGCGGCGTATCATCTACGACCATGGTCGCAGTGCGGAACCATCGGACTCGCGCGGCGCACCGCCGCCGATCCGCCGGACCGTGTCAGGGCATCAGCCGCTTGCGGCCCTGCGACAGATGCCAGCGCATCGCAAGCGCGGCGCCGTCGGCATCCTGCGCGCGGATCGCCTCGACGATCGCGTCATGCTCGTCCATCATCGCCTTGATCACCTCGGGTGCGCGCGACCGCGATATGTCCACGCCGGCGCGCAGGATCCGCATCACCGCATCCTGGAGATGATCGAAGACCGGCAGGAACGCGGCATTGGCGGTCGCCTCGGCGATCGCGCGGTGCAGTACCCAGTCCTCGTCATGCGCCGGCGCATTGGACAGCAGCGCCGTCCGCAACGCCTCCAGCGCGCGCTCGATCGCGTCCATCTGGTGATGCGACCGGCGCTGTGCCGCCAGCCGCGCCGCCTCCGCCTCCAGCACGAAGCGTACTTCGTAGGTGCCGAGCGTCGCGGCGATGTCCGCCATCGGCATGTGCGAGCCGAGCCGCTCCGACGGCCGCCGTTTGACATAGGAGCCGGCACCACGCCGCGCCTGCGTGATCCCGTCCGAGGCGAGCCGTGCCAGCGCCTCGCGCACGATCGTCCGCGACATGCCGAACATCGTCGCCAGCTTGTCCTCCGCGGGCAACCGGTCGCCGACCGCGAGCTGCTCGTCGAGGATGATCTGGACGATCCCGGTATAGGCCCGGTCCGCCAGCCGCTCGCCGCCGGTCACGACCGGCCTCGAATTTGGGGCTGCGGCATCGTCAGACGACATAGCTCAGCGCCATCACCAGCGCGAGGCCGACCACCGAGATCGCCGTCTCCAGCATCGACCATGTCCGGAACGTGTCCGCGGTGCTGGTGCCGACATAGCTTTTGACCAGCCAGAATCCCGGATCGTTGACGTGGCTGAAGAACACGGAGCCCGCGCCGATCGCCAGCACGACCAGCTCCGGCGACACGCCCGAGCTGGCGACCACGCCCGGCATGATCCCGACCGCAGTGATCGTCGCGACGGTCGCGGAGCCAGCCGCCAGGCGTATCCCGACCGCGACCAGCCAGCCCAGCAGCAGCGGCGAGATCGAATACATCAGCACGGTGCGCGCCAGCAGGTCGGACAGGCCGGCGGTCACCAGCACCTGCTTCAGCGCACCGCCCGCGCCGATTGCGAGCAGGATCGCCCCGGCCGCGCCCATCGTCTCGTGCCACACCGCGGTCTGGATCGCGGCATCGCGCAGCCGCCGGCCGAACAGCAGCGGCAGGGCGATCAGGTTGGTCAGCAACAGCGCGACCACCGGATTGCTCGCCGCGACCAGCCAGGCGGTGCCCTTCATCCCCGGGATCATCTGGCCCAGCTCGCCGGTCGCGATCATCAGCACGGGCAGCAGCACGATCAACAGCGACAGCATCCGCGCCGGCGGTGCGATCGATAGCGCATGATCGTGCAGCACCGGCGCCTCCAGCCGCACGCCGCGCGTCGTGAACTTCGCCAGCAATGGCCCGGATATGATCGCCGTCGGGATGGCGATCGCGATCCCGTAGAGCATCGTCTTGCCGAGGCTGGCGCCGAGCGCCTCGACGGCGAGCAAGGGGCCCGGATGCGGCGGCACCAGCGCGTGGACCACGCCCAGCCCGGCCAGCGCCGGCATGATCAGCCTCAGCTTGGCGGCGTCGCGTTCCGGGCCGTCCTTGCCGGTCATCTCCTCGGCCGCCGCGACGACGATCGGCAGCAGCAGGACCAGCCCGGTCTCGAAGAACAGCGGCAGCCCGACGATGATCGCGATGCCCAGCGTAGCCCAGGGCGCGGCCTGGACGCCGGTCATCCGCAGCGCCGCCTTGGCCAGCGACGCGGCGGCGCCCGACAGATGCAGCATCGCGCCCAGCGACAGGCCCAGCGCGACGACCAGCCCGGTGCCGCCGATGATGTCGCCGACGCCCTTCTGCACCGCCTTGGCGACGTCAGGGAGCGGCAGCCCAGCGAGCAGCCCGACGGTGAACGCGCCACACAACAGGCCGATAAAGGGGTGGAGCCGCCCGCGGACGATCATCACCACGGCCAGGCCGATGCCGGCCAGCGCGGCGATCACCAGCCGCATGTCCGCACCGATCATCGGCGTGCCGCCCGCGTTCCAGCGCGCGCGTCCGTTGCGTTTCGTGCACGCGTGTCCGGTGCGTGTGGCATCAGGCCCCTCCCGTCGCTCAGCGGCGCCTTCGCCTGCTGATGATCGTGCATATCTGTACGACAGGTCTTTTCGCTCTGACAACAGAAAAGGCTTGATTGCGTCCAAATCCGTGGCCCATACTCAAAACCTGTCCAACCGAATCCGTATAAGCGGATCGCTGGATCAACGGCGCAAACCCTGTGGCGGCACTGAATCGTCGCGGCACAGGCTGAAGCTCAGGGAGGATGACCATGGAACGGACCGGCCACGACATCGGGCATCCCCCGGCGGCCAAGGTGGCGGCAAAACCGGCGGCACCAGCGGCGGCACCAGCGCCGGGGACCCACGCGGCGCTGACACCGACCCAGATCAGGGTACTCCGCGGCGTTCATTCGGGCCTGCTCAACAAACAGATCGCGTTCGATCTCGGCATCGCCGAGGCCACCGTGAAGGTCCACATGACCGCCCTGATGCGCAAGCTCAACGTCCGCAACCGGACTCAGGCGGCGATCGTCGCGCAGACGCTAGCGATCTGACGCCCCCTTTCGATCCTCCCCCGCCAGGGGGAGGTGGCTGGCGCTTGCCAGACGGAGGGGGAGGTAAGCGGCACGTCTGTTCCGTGTCCTCCCCCTCCGTCGCCTACGGCGCCACCTCCCCCTGGCGGGGGAGGATCGAAAGGCTTTCCCGAAAAGATACGACCTTCGTCGCAGATGAAGCGCACCCCCACGAACGGTAGGACTGCTGTCCTGATAACGGGAGACGGACGATGGTTGCGAAATGGCTGCTCTGCGGGACGGCGCTTCTGATCGCCACGCCCGCATTCGCAAAACCGGCGACGCCCACGAAGTCCGTCTCGGTCTATCTCACCCAGCCCGACGACCCGAGCGCGATCACCGTCAAGGGCGTCGGCGACGGTCGCGCCGACGACAGCGTCGCGCTCCAGCAGGCGATCGACGCGGCCGCGGCGGGCGGCCATGGCGGCGTCGTGTTCCTCCCCTCCGGGCGCTACCGGATCAGCCGGACCATCTTCGTCCGCTCCGCCGTCCGGATCTTCGGCATCGGCCCGACCCGGCCGGAGATCGTGCTCGGCGACAACAGCGCGGGCTATGCGTCGGGCGTCGCGGCGATGGTCAGCTTCACCGGCGAGGACCAGTACCGCGTCGGCAAGGCGCCCGTGCCGCCGCGCACCAGCGTGCCCTTCGACCCCGCGATCTTCGACGCGACCTCCAGCACCTTCTATTCCGCGCTCTCCAACGTCGATTTCCGGATCGGCGCGGGCAATGCCGGCGCGGTCGCGGTCCGCTTCCGCGTCGCGCAGCACGGCTATCTGCGCCACGTCGATTTCCACATCGGCTCGGGGCTTGCCGGCATCTACCAGGCGGGCAACGAGTTCGAGGACCTGCGCTTCTTCGGCGGTCGCTACGGCATCATGTCGGAAAAGACCTCGCCCGCGTGGCAGTTCACGCTGATCGACTCCGAGTTCCAGGGCCAGCGCGATGCGGCGATCCGCGAGCATGAGGTCGACCTGACGCTCGTCAACGTGGCGATCCGCGACACGCCGGTCGGGATCGAGATCGACCGCGGCTATTCCGACTCGCTCTGGGGCAAGGACGTCCGGTTCGAGAACGTGTCGCAGGCGGGCGTGATCGTGTCGGCGGAGAACAGCGTCTTCACGCAGGTCGGCTTCGACAATGCGGTGGCGTCGAACACCCCGACCTTCGTCCGCTTCCGCGACAGCGGGAAGACCGTGGCGGGGGCGGGGCCAAACTACCGTGTCAGCGACTTCTCCTACGGCCTGAAGCTGGCAGGGCTGGGCACGATCGGCGAGTATGCGACCGACATCCAGATGGCGCCACTCGCGCGCATGCCCGCGAGGCGCACCCCGGCGATCCGCGCGATGCCGCCGGTCCGCGACTGGGCGAACGTCCATGATCTCGGCGTGAAGGGCGACGATACCACCGACGACACCGCGGCATTGCAGCGTGCGATCGATACGCACCGCGTGCTGTATCTCCCGGTCGGTCGCTACCGCGTCACCGATACGATCACGCTGCGCCCCGACAGCGTCCTGATCTCGCTGCACCCCAGCCTCACGCATCTCTACCTCCCCGACGAGACGCCTGCATACATGGGCGTCGGCGGTCCCAAGGCGCTGTTGCAGAGCGCGAAGGGCGGCAATGCGATCGTCTCGGGGCTCGGCCTGTGGACCGGCGGCGTGAACCCGCGCGCGACCGCGCTTCTGTGGAAGGCCGGCGAGGCGTCGATGGTCAACGACGTCAAGATCCAGGGCGGCGGCGGCACGGTGCTGACCAAGGGCAGCCCGATCGGCTTCGGCGATCCGCGCGCGCGCTTCGACGGGCAGCATCCGAGCATCTGGGTGACGGACGGCGGCGGCGGCACCTTCGCGGCGATCTGGTCGCCGAACACGCTGGCCTCGGCCGGCTTCCAGGTCTCGAACACCACGACCCCCGGCCATGTCTACGAACTGTCGGCCGAGCACCATTACCGCGCCGAGATCGTCCTCGATAATGTCGAGAACTGGGAATTTCTCGCGCCGCAGACCGAGCAGGAGGTGCGCGACGGCGTCGACGCGATCTCGACCGAGATCCGCAACTCGCGCAACATCCTGTTCGCCAACTACCATGGCTACCGCGTGACGCGCACGATCAAGCCGATGGACGCCGCGGTAAAGCTCTACAATTCCGGCGATATCCGCTTTCGCAATGTCCATGTGAACGCCGAAAGCGGCTTTGCGAGCTGCGACGCGAAAGGCTGCGGCACCTATCTGCGCGCCAGCAAATTCCCGTTCGAGAACGCGATCAAGGACATGACCCGCCAGCAGGAGGTGCGCGAGCGCGAGTTCGCCCGGCTCGACGTGCCAGCCGCCCCTGCGACCGCGGCGACCCAGCCGGCGATTCCCGTGTCGCCGGGCGTCGAAAAGCTCGCCGACGGCTTCTATTCGATCGCAGGCGGATCGATCGATGCGAAGGGGAAATTGTATTTCATCGATCGCCAGTTTCAACGGATACATGGCTGGACCAAGGCCGAAGGGTTGTCGATCGTCGCGGATGCGCCGCTCGATGCGGTGAACCTCGCGGTCGATCGCTCGGGCAAGCTGCTCGTCCAGTCCTCCGCCGGGCGCGACGGAACCGTCTACAGCATCGATCCGGCCAAGCCGGCCGAGGTCACGGTCATCCCCCCGACCACCGCCGGCCCGAACCGCGGCGCGGCCACCCTGCTCCCCGTCAACGTCTGGGCGAATGGCGAGTTCGCCGACCGGATCGACCCGGCGACCTATACCTACCCGACGATGGCGGACTTCTTCACCGGCAAGATGGGCGAGGCCAAGTCGCAGGAATATGTCTCGCCCGACGGATCGCTGGTGCTGCCGGCATTCCGCGTCTGGAACCAGGGGCCGGACGATCACCGCGGCTGGCGCTGGTCCGACACGCTCGACAGCTATGGCTTCGTCGCTGCCGCCCCCGGCGAACGAATTGTCCTGACCAACGCCTCGGAGAACCGGACCTATAGCGGCGTCGTCGGCGATCAGGGCCGCCTGACCGACCTCAAGGTCGTCGCCGATCGCGGCGGCGAGAGCGTCGCGCGCGATGCCGCGGGCAACCTCTACGTCGCCAACGGCCAGGTGTTCGTCTACGCCCCCGATGGCACGCTGGCCCGCCGCATCGACGTCCCCGAGCGTCCGCTGCAACTCGTGATCGGCGGCGCCGACCGCCGCACGCTGTTCATCCTCACGCACCACGCATTGTACGCGACCGGGATCTAGACGCCGGCTAGCGGAAGAGGGCGAGGGGTATGGCCTCGCCCATCGCGCGATACCCGGCCTCGGACGGGTGGAGATGGTCGCCCGAATCATAGCGGGGCGACAGCCGGTCGGGATGTGCCGGATCGCGCATCGACCGGTCGAAATCGATCACCGCGTCGAACACGCCGGACGTGCGGATGAACGCGTTGACCGCCTGCCGATCGGCCTCGTTGACGGCGTCGGGATGGTAATAGCTGTTGCCACCGAACGGCATGACCGTGCCGCCGATCACCTTGATCCCGTGCGCATGCGCCCGCGCGACCAGCTGCGTGAAACCGGCCTTGAGCTGCGCGACCAGCGCGGCGTGCTGCGCGGGCGTGGCAGGCGCATCGCGGGTCAGGACGCCGAGATCGTTCACGCCCTCCAGCACGATCGCCCAGCGCACGCCGCTGCGCGCGACGACGTCGCGATCGAACCGCGCAAGCAGATTGGGGCCGAGACCGTCGAGCAGCACGCGATTGCCGCCGATCCCTGCATTGACGACGCCGATCGCCCGCGTTGCAGGGCGCGCGCGGAGTCTTTGTGCCAGCACGTCGGTCCAGCGGGTGTTGCGCTCGGGCTTCACGCCGTACCCGTCGGTGATCGAGTCGCCAATCGCGGCGATGGTACCCGCGGCCGGCGCCCCCGCGACCTCGACATCCGCGAGCGCATACCAGTGTGTCGTCGGCGTCGCACCCGCCAGCGTCCCGTCCGCAACCGCGTCGCCGGCCCGCGTGAAACTGGTCGCGCGCGAGCCGGGGTGGCCGGTCTGCGGGCTGGCGGCGTCCGGCAAATAGAGGCTGACGGCCAGATCGGCGCCGGCTGCGACCCGCAGCGCGACCGGGTCGCTGTAGATTTCCGCACCGGCCGGGATCACCGCGTCGCCCTGCCCCGAGAAGGTCAGCCGGGCGCCGCCTTCGATCCGCGGCGTGCCGGGCGCGACCGACCGGGCAAGGTGCGCCCCGCCGATGACCAGCGGACGCGTACCGAATGCGTTGGAGAGCCGGATGCGTACGCGCTCACCGCCGGCCGACACGCGCACGACCTGCCGCAGCGTGATCGCGCCGGCCCGGTCGGCGGGGAGCGCATTGTCGCCCTCGGCGATCATCTGCGCCGATCCCCAGGTCGCGATCCAGTGCGTGTTTCGTGGCGGCGCAATGTCCCGTGCAGTGTCCCGTGCAGTGTCCCGCGCGCCTGCGCCCGTCACGATCAGGGCGCCCAACATCAGCGCCAACGGCCACCGTCTCGTCATCGCGTCCTCATCCTCTTCTGTCGCGTCAGCGCATCGTTATCGAAGGGTTATTGCGGGTTGCCGGGCGCGTACGGAAAGCGCTGCGCCTTGTACCACGCCAGGTCGTGCGCGGGCGCCGCCGCTCCCGCCGGCAACGGGCGTCCGTTGACCGACATCCAATAGGCGAGGCTCGCATCGCGCCACCACCGCGCTTCGCGCTCCTGCACCGCCAGATAGGTCGCGGTCTTGGCCCAGCGCTCGGCATCGACCTGCGGCTTCAGCGCATCCCATCGCCGGCGCATGTCCGCGACATATGCGACGCCGGAATCGTAATCATGGACCATCTCCGCCCATAATGTCCGCCCAGACGCCATGCGCCGGTCCCACGAGACGTGGTGGAACCACAGCAGGTCGCGCTCCGGCGTCGTCGCCGGATCAGCGAGCGTGCGGGCGAGGGCAGGGGCGTATTGCGCGACCGCGTTGCTGCCCGTCTTGGTCCGGTCGAAGCCGATCCCGGCCTTGTCGGCGCGGTGATAATAGACCGGGTTCCATTCGGGGCGCTTGAGATCGGCCACCCACGGAGCCGGGCCGTAATGATGCCCCGTCGCCATGAGGTGCGCGAGCCCCAGGGGCGTCATGTAGTCGACCACCGCCTCGCGCGATCCCATCATCATCGCGACCACCGGATCGACGACGTTCGGGGAAGGGGCAAAGGTCATCGCCGCCCATTCGCGTGCGATCGGCGCGGCGCCCAGCGTCGGATCCCACGCCATCCGCCCGAACGCGTACCAGTTCGCCTGATTGAACGTCGAGCCAGCCCAGTCCCGGTCGCGCCCGATATTGGCGACCCCCGCCATGCCCGTCAGCGTATGACCTTCGACCGAGCCGTCGACGACGTCCGCGACGGTCTCGCCCGGCGTCCGCATCGTCTCGCTCGACAGCGTTTCGGCGAACATCGGCCCGAGATAGGCGAGGTGCGTCGCGAAGCCGAGATACTCCTTGGTGATCTGGAATTCGATCATCAGCGGCGTTTTCGGCATCGCCCCGAACAGCGGGTGGAACGGCTCGCGCGGCTGGAAGTCGATCGCGCCGTTCTTGACCTGGACGATGACGTTGCTCGCGAACGTGCCGTCGAGCGGCTTGAACTCGGTGTATGCCTGCTTGGCGCGGTCGTCCGGGTCGGTTTCCGCATAGACGAACGCGCGCCACATCACGATTCCGCCATGCGGCGCGACCGCGGCGGCGAGCATGTTGGCGCCGTCCGCATGGCTGCGGTGATAGTCGCGCGGGCCGGGCTGGCCTTCGCTGTTCGCCTTGACCAGGAAGCCACCGAAATCGGGGATGCTGCGATAGATCTCGTCGGTCTTCGCCTTCCACCACGCCGCGACCTGTGGATCGAGCGGGTCGGCCGTCTTCAGGCCACCGATTTCGATAGGGGCCGAGAAGCGCGCCGACAGGTACACCTTGATCCCGTACGGCCGGAACACGTCGGCGAGCGCCGCCGCCTTGGCGATATACGGCGCGGTCAGGCTGTCGGCCTTCGCGTTGACGTTGTTGAGGACGGTGCCGTTGATCCCGAGCGACGCGTTGGCGCGCGCGTAATCGGTGTAGCGGGGATCGCGGAAATCGGGGAGCGTCCACCAATCCCACAGCGACACGCCGGCATAGCCACGCTCGACCACGCCATCCAGATTGTCCCAATGGTTTAGCACGCGCAGTTTCACGCGGGGGCTCGATGTCAGGGCGATGCGGTCGAGGCTGCCACCGGTCTGGAGGTGCCGCAGCAAGGCGAAGCTGCCGTACAGCACGCCGCGGTCGGTATTGGCGGTGACGAGGAGGACGCGGCGATTGCCGATCGTGACGAGGCCGATACGGTATCCTTCGTCGCCGAGCGCGGCCAGGGGCAAGCGAAGTGCCGCGACGTCGCGATCGTTGGCGGTGGCCAGCAGGATCGGCGGCGGGCTGGTCCCGAACAGCCCCACGCCGCGCCGCAGTTCCTCCGCCGCGACCCGGAGCGTAGGCGTATCGCCGCGCGCTTCGACCGTCGGGGCATTCCGCGCGGGCGTCGTCGCCGGGGCGTGATAGCGCAGCCAGAGATCGTAGCCGTCTTCGGCCTGCGCCGGTCCGGTCAAACCAATTACTGCCCCGAACAGCAGCGCGAACTTACCGATCCATCGGCCGAATTGCGTCATAATCCTCTCCCGCTGTTCCGCGCCACATTGACAGGATCGCGGATGATCAGCCATGTTATCGCTATCACGACGACGGCTTCGACAGCAATGCCGCGTTTCAAATTAGGAGACAATCTTGGCCGATACGAACACTGCAGCGATCGCGCCGACCATGATGCCAGCCGCGATGCCGACGCGACGCGACCTTTTCGGTCTGCTCGGCTCGGCCTCGATCGTGGGGCTCGTCCCCGGTGTCGCGCAGGCCGCGGCGGCGACCCCGATCTACCGCGACGCACGCGCGCCGGTCGACCTCCGGGTCCGCGACCTGATGGCGCGGATGACGCTGGAGGAAAAAGTTGGCCAGACCATTTCGCTGTGGGCGACCAAGGCGGACGTGATGACTCCGGGCGGGCTCGATTTCGATCCGGCGCGGGCGACCGCGGCGTATCCTGCGGGCTTCGGGCAGGTCACGCGACCATCCGACAAGCGCGGCGGTCCCTCGATCGCGGCCGTCGCCGGCGGCACCGGGGCGGCGTGGCGCGGAACGGCCTCGACGATCGCGTTCGTCAACGCGGTCCAGCGCTGGGCACGCGGTACGCGGCTCGGCATCCCGGTGATCTTCCACGAGGAATCGCTGCACGGCTATATGGCGCCCGACGCGACGATGTTCCCGCAGGCGATCGGCATGGCCGGCGCGTTCGACCGCGACCTGATGCGCCGCGCGCAGGTGATCATCGGTCGCGAGGTGCGCGCGCACGGCAGCCACCTCTCGCTGTCGCCGGTCGTCGATATCGCGCGCGATCCGCGCTGGGGCCGGATCGAGGAGACGTTCGGCGAGGACCCGTATCTGTGCGGCGAGATGGGCGTCGCCGCGGTCGAGGGGCTGCAGGGCGACAGCACGACGCTCGCACCCGGCAAGGTCTTCGCGACGCTGAAGCACATGACCGGCCACGGCCAGCCCCAGGCGGGCAACAATATCGGCCCCGCACCGATCGGCGAGCGCGAACTGCGCGAGAGCTTCTTCCCGCCGTTCCGCGCGGTCGTGACACGGACCGGGATCGGCGCTGTGATGCCGTCCTATAACGAGATGGACGGCGTGCCGAGCCATGCGAACCGCTGGCTGCTCGGCGACGTGCTGCGCGGCGAATGGGGATTTTCGGGTGCGATCGTCAGCGATTACGGCGCGATCGAGGAACTCGACACGATCCACCACATCGCGCGCGACCTGAACGGGGCGGCGAAACTGGCGCTGGAGGCGGGCGTGGACAGCGCGCTGCCGGACGGGATCGCGTTCCGGACATTGCCCGCACAGGTCCGCGCGGGAACCGTGCCGATCGCGGCGGTCGACGCGGCGTGCGCGCGGATACTCGCGCTGAAGTTCCGCGCCGGGCTGTTCGAGGAGCCGACGGTCGATGCCCGCGCCGCCGCGCGCCTGACCGGCAATGCCGAAGCGCGCGGCGTCGCGCTGGAGGCCGCGCGCAAATCGATGTGCCTGCTGACCAACGACGGCACGCTGCCGCTCGCGCCCAAGGGCCGGATCGCGGTGATTGGCCCGAACGCGGCGATCGCCCGGCTCGGCGGCTATTCCGCGCCGCCACGCCAGACGGTATCGCTGCTCGACGGCGTGCGCGCGCTGGTCGGCGGCGCGGCGACGGTCCTCCATGCGCAGGGCGTTTTCATCACCCAGAGCGAGGACCGGTCGCAGGACGAGGTGCTGCTCGCCGATCCCGCCAGGAACCGCGCGTTGATCGCCGAGGCGATCGAGGTCGCACGCGGCGCCGATACGATCATCCTTGCGATCGGTGATACCGAGCAGACCAGCCGCGAGGGCTTCTCGGCGAACCACCTCGGTGATCGCACCACGCTCGACCTGCTCGGCGAGCAGAACGCGCTGTTCGAGGCGCTGCATGCGCTCGGCAAGCCGATCGTGATCGCCGCGATCAACGGCCGTCCGCCGAGCTGGCCCAGCGTGATCGCGAAGGCGAACGCGGTCCTCGAATGCTGGTATCCGGGGCAGGAGGGCGGCACCGCGATGGCCGAGGCGCTGTTCGGGCGGATCAATCCCGGCGCCAAGCTGCCCGTCACCGTGGTGCGCGAAGTCGGCCAGGTGCCGTTCTACTATAACCGCAAGCCGTCGACGCAGCGCGGCTACCTGTTCGCGGAGACGGCGCCGTTGTTCCCGTTCGGGCACGGGCTCAGCTACACGCGCTTCGAGGTCAGCGCACCGCGGCTGTCGGCGGCGAAGATCGGCATCGCCGGCAGCGTCGGGGTCGAGGTCGACGTCGCCAATATCGGGCAACGCGCCGGCGACGAGGTCGTGCAGGTGTATGTCCGCGACCAGGTATCGTCGGTCGCGCGCCCGGTGATGGAATTGAAGGGGTTCGAACGCGTGACGCTGGCGCCCGGCGAGCGGCGGACTTTGCGCTTCACGCTCGGGCCGGACGCGTTCGCACTCTGGGACGTCGACATGCGCGAGGTCGTCGAGCCGGGGCTGTTCACGATCATGGCCGGGCCGAGTTCGGCGCAGGTGAAGACCGCGATCCTCGAAATCGCCTGAAGGCCAAATCGCCTGAACCATCGCCAAGCGGGTCCCGACAGCGCTACACTCGCCGTCATGACGATCAGAATCGGTATTGGCGGCTGGACCTACGAGCCGTGGCGCGGGACCTTCTACCCGGAGAAATGGCCGCAGAAGCGCGAGCTGGACTATGCCGCCGAACGCGTCACCGCGATCGAGATCAACGGCACCTATTACGGCAGCCAGAAGCCCGCGACCTTCGCGTCCTGGGCCAAGGCAGTGCCCGACGGCTTCGTCTTCGCGCTGAAGGCCTCGCGCTATTGCACCAACCGCAAGGTGCTGGCCGACGCCGGCGAATCGATCGCCAAGTTCACCGGGCAGGGCATCGTCGAACTGGGCGACCGGCTCGGACCGATCCTGTGGCAGTTCATGGCAACCAAGAAATTCGACGCCGACGACTTCGCCGCGTTCCTGAAACTGCTGCCCGCCAGGCAGGACGGACTCGTTCTGCGCCACGCGATCCAGGTCCGGCACGAAAGTTTCGCGGTGCCGGAATTCGTCGCGATGTGCCGCGATGCGGGCGTCGCGATCGTGTTCGCGCAGTCCGCCGAATACCCCGCGATCGCCGATGTCACCGGCGATTTCGTCTATGCCCGGCTCGAGGATGCCGAGGAGCGTTTCGTCGCCGGCTACGCCCCGACCGCGCTCGACGACTGGGCCGCCAAGGCAAAGACCTGGGCCGCTGGCGGTCGACCGGAAGGCCTGCCCTATGTCGATGACACCGCCCCGGCGAAGACCCCCCGCGAGACGTTCGTCTTCTTCATCAACGGCGCCAAGGTCCGCGCCCCCCACGCGGCAATGGCGCTGATCGAGCGCGTTTCCGCCTGAGGGAGGATCCGTATGCTTACGCCCATCTTCAGTCGCAGCGGGACTCATGGCGCTTGCTCAAGAGCGGTCGCTCGTTCAGCTTCCTTGTATGACGGATCGATCCCATCCTCTGACGACGATCGTCGTCCTTGCTATTATAATGACTTCAGCGACGAACGGCTGCGCTGCGTCACGAAGCGCATTCACTCCGTCCGCCTTCGAAGCGGCGAAAGCGGCATGTGGCGCAGCAGATGCATACATTTCAAAATCGGACCCGAAGGCCGTTGGATTTCGAGGGTATTCACCAGCCCACGCAGAACAAGCTCAGTGCCTAGTGGAGCGCCTAAAGGGTACGGAAGCGAGAATGATCGGTTTCATTAGCGAACCGCCGAGCTAACGGGCCGATGTCGCCGACATCCGAATGCCCGAGTTAAAAATCGGAGCCCTCAAAAGCAGCCATTCGTTCAGAGCGATCTTTTCCATCAGAAATGGCGTGAAGCGGTCAAGCACCTGATTCCAATGTGGCCGTTCAGCGTGACCTTCGATCGCGCGCAAGAATGAAGACAATAATGACCGGTGGCACGAGCGTAAGTGCTGAAAGTACCCAGATTGAAGTACAATGCGCCATCGAGTCAGAAGGTGCGCATCGAGGTGCGATGGAACCTGTATATGCCCAGCCGCCTACATGGATGAGCAAACTTACCAAGGTTCCGGCCACGGCCCAGACCAGACTGGTCCTATCAAGGAAGTGAGGGCGTTGGCTCATTGGAAAGCAATGCTACACCCAACGTTCGCTTTGACCAATGATGCAAAAATCACAAGTTTTGCATCAGCTAAGAACGGCTGAAAACGCCACCTGATTTTGATGCGTAAATCTAATGCGTCGAAACTACATTGGGACGGCAGAAACGCCCGAGCTTCAAACGCCGCCGATGTCGGACGTCTCTGGTACGGCAACCTCGGGGACCGGCGTCGGGATCACCACCGGCGCCGGCTGCGGCTGGCTGGCCTGGCCGATCAGCGCGGTGTTCTCGATCACGTCGAGCGCCTGGCGTGCGGTGACATAGCGCCGCGCGGCGTCCATCCAGTTGCTGGCCTGCGCCGCACCCGGCAAGCGCGCGACCTCGGCCCGTGCCGCCTCGACCTGGCCCGCTTCGAGCAACCGGCGCACGCGCGCGAGGCGGTCGGCGGGCATCGGCGACGGCGTACCGGCCTTGCGCAGCACCACCAGCGAATCGATCTGGTGCTGGATCGTGTCGAGCCAGCCTTCGCCGGTCGAGGTCGTGATATCGGGCGCGATCGTGTCGAGGCCCTGGCGCAGGTCCTCCAGCGTCACCGGCTGGCGCGCGGCCTGGATCAGCAGCATCGTCGCGCGCGGCTGGGCCTGGCCGAAGCGCAGCCGCAACTGCTCCTCGAGATAGCCGAGCCCGACCCCGCGATCGAGCGCACGGCGTGCCGCGAACGCGACCATCAGCCCTTCCGCACGCGTCGCCTGTCCGCCGGCCGCATTCGCATCCGTCGTGATCGCCGCGGTGCGCGCCTCGAGCGCGGCCAGTTGCGCCGCCAGCGTCGCCTCGCGCGTCGCCAGCACCGCGGTATCGACCGGCGCGGCCGCCTGCGGCTCGCCGTCGGGGCCCAGCGGCTGCGACGGGATATAGCCGGTCGCGGACGACGACGCCTTTTGCTGCGCCGTCGTCGCGGCGGCGGTCGAACGGGTGAAACCGAACCACGGCACGGTCTTGGCCGCATACGCCATCAGCGCGAGGCCGGCGATGAAGGCAAGGCCCACCAGCGCAAGGATGACACCCATTCTGGGTCCGCGTGCCCGTGGGCGATCGGTCGGCACGTAGTCGCTCATGGCGTGCTTATCCCCGCCGCGCGCGCGCTGGTCAATCGCGCGTGTGTTCGCGGACGCAGCGGCCATCGCGACGATCGCCGAATCGCTCGGTTCCGGGGCGATCGCGACGTCGCCCCAGCCCGTCCCGGCCGCGTCGCCGACCGCCCGGCTGATCGCGACCAGCGCGATGCGCGAGCGATCCGCGTCCGCCCCATCGACCAGCTCGGCCAGTCGCGTGGCGGCGCGCGCGGAATGCACCAGGACCAACGCATCCTCGAACGACCGCACGACGTCCGCCGGCACCGGTACGGCCTCGCTCGCATAGACGGTGACCGCCTCGACGCCGTCCTCGGTCGGCGCCCGCTCGCGTCCGGCGAGATGCAGCAACCGCGCGAACCCCCGGTCCCGCGCCTTGGCCACCGCCGCGCGTGCATCCTCGCCGCCCGTCACCGCGACCGCGAACCCGGCCCCGCTCGCCGCCGCCGCCGTCGCCGGGCCGACCGCGACGACCGGCAACCGCTTGAACAGGTCCAGTCCGGTGCCACCATGCCGCACCGCGTTCGCGCTCGTCAGCAGCAGGCCGTCGAACCCGGTCGGATTGGGCGGCGTCCAATAGACCGGCACCACTGCGAACAGCGGAACCTGCCGCGCTTCCAGCCCGTGGGTGCGCAGCGCCGTCGCGGTGCGCGTGTTGCCGGGCTCCGGCCGCAGCACCACGACCATGCGGGTCATCGGAGCATCATGCGGCGAACAGTCGCCGGACGCTGGCCGGCGCGCGCGCGAGCAGATCCTCCGCGAGCGCTGTCCCGAGATCGTCGTCGATCGTCCCCTCGATCGATCCCGCGACGTCGCAGGACCCGTCCTCGGCGATCAGCTCGGCGCGCAACGTCAGCGTCTCGCCCGCCAGCGACGCGAGCGCCGCGACCGGCGAATGGCAATCCGCCCCGAGCCGCGCGAGCAGCGCGCGCTCGGTCAGCACGCACGCACTCGTATCATGGTGGTCGATCGCCGCGACGATCTCGCCCGCCGGGCTCCCGGCGAGCACTTCGACGCCGACCGCACCTTGGGCAGGTGCCGGCAGCATCACATCGGTCGGAATCGCATGGCCGTCGTCGCGCCCGAGCCGGTCGAGCCCCGCCGCTGCCAGCAGCGTCGCATCCATCTCGCCGCTCGCGACCCGGCCGAGCCGCGTATCGACATTGCCGCGGATCAGCACGATCTCCAGGTCGGGGCGCAGCCGCAGCATCTGCGCGCGCCGCCGCGGCGAACTCGTCCCCACCACCGCACCCTGGCGCAGATCGGCGAGCGTCTCCGCGCCGATCAGCCGGTCGCGCACGTCGGCACGCGGCAGCATCGCCGCGATCTTCAGCGTGCTGGGTCGGATCGTCTCGACATCCTTCATCGAATGCACCGCGCAATCGATGTCGCCGTCGTGCAGCGCGCGATCGAGTTCCTTGGTCCACAGCGCCTTGCCGCCGATCTCGGCCAGCGCGCGATCCTGCACGCGGTCGCCGGTGGTGCGGATCACGACGATCTCGATCCGCTCGGGCGACCAGCCATGCGCCGCGCACAGTGCATCGCGCACCATGCCCGCCTGGGTGAGCGCCAGCGGCGAACCGCGCGTACCGAGCCGAAAACGAGTCATCCTGCGCGCCATGCAGAAAGGGCGGGGCTTCGACAAGCTTCGCGCACCCCTATACAGGTGTATGATGATCATCCTCGGTATCGAATCCTCCTGCGACGAAACCGCCGCCGCGCTCGTCACCGGCGACCGCCAAGTCCTCGCGCACCGCCTGCTCGGGCAGGAAGCCGCGCATGCGCCGTTCGGCGGCGTCGTCCCCGAAATCGCCGCGCGCGCGCATGTCGAGGCGCTCGAGCCGCTGATCGTCGCGGCCCTCGCCGACGCGAAACTGACGCTCGCCGATGTCGATGCGATCGCCGCGACCGCGGGCCCGGGCCTGATCGGCGGCGTCATGGTGGGGCTTGTCACCGGCAAGGCGCTCGCCCACGCCGCGGGGAAACCGTTGATTGCGGTCAACCATCTCGAAGGCCACGCGCTCTCGCCGCGGCTGTCCGATCCCGACTTGGAATTTCCGTATCTGCTGTTGCTCGTCTCTGGCGGGCATTGCCAGTTGCTGCTGGTCGAGGGCGTCGGCGCGTATCGCCGTCTCGCCACGACGATCGACGACGCGGCAGGCGAAGCCTTCGACAAGACCGCCAAGCTGCTCGGCCTGGGCTTCCCCGGTGGCCCCGCGGTCGAACGCGCCGCCGCGCTCGGCAACCCGAAGGCGGTCCCCTTGCCGCGCCCGCTGAAAGGCTCGGTCGAACCGCATTTCTCGTTCGCCGGCCTGAAGAGCGCGGTCGCCCGCGTCGTCGGCCAATATTCGCCCGAGGACCTCGCCGCCTCGTTCCAGGCCGCGGTCGTCGACTGCCTGATCGACCGCACGACCAGGGCGCTGCAAAAATTACCGTTCGTGTCGAGCGAAGTCGAGACACCGCTCCCACGCGGCGACTTCTCGACTGCGCTCGAAGCGGACGGGGGTAGGGATGGCGCACACACCCGCCGCCCCACCGCGCTCGTCGTCGCCGGCGGAGTCGCTGCGAACACCGCGGTCCGGGGCGCGTTGCAGAAACTCGCCAGCGACCACGGCCTCCGCTTCGTCGCGCCGCCCTTGTGGCTCTGCACCGACAACGCGGCGATGATCGGCTGGGCGGGCGCCGAGCGCTTCACCGCCGGCCTCACCGACCCGCTCGACGTCGCCGCGCGTCCACGTTGGCCGCTCGATCCGACCGCCGAAGCGGTGCGTGGCGCAGGAGTGAAGGCATGAAAATTGGCGTCATCGGCGGCGGGGCCTGGGGCACCGCACTCGCACAGGTCGCCGCGCATGAAGGCCGCGACGTCATCCTCTGGGCGCGCGAAACCGCCGTGGTCGACTCGATCAACGCGCGCCACGAGAACGCGCTGTTCCTCGCCGGCGTCGCACTCTCCCCGACGATCCGCGCGACCGACGACCTCGCCGCGCTCGCCGACATGGACGCGATCCTCGTCGTCGCCCCCGCGCAGCACGTCGGCAGCGTCCTCGCCGCCGCCCCGGTCGGCCGCATCCCGCTCGTCCTGTGCGCCAAGGGCATCGAGGCCGGCAGCAAGCGGCTCGTCGGCGAAGTCGCGCGCGCCGTCCACCCGGACGCGCCGATCGCCGTCCTCTCCGGACCCACGTTCGCGCACGAAGTCGCCGCCGGATTGCCCACCGCCGTCACGCTCGCCTGCGAGGATGCCGACCTCGGCGAGCGCCTCGCCGCGTGGTTGGCCGCGCGCCATTTCCGCACCTACGCCTCGACCGACGTCGCCGGCGCGGAGATCGGCGGCGCGGTGAAGAACGTCCTCGCAATCGGCTGCGGGGTCGTCGAGGGGGCAGGGCTAGGCCAGAACGCCCGCGCCGCCCTGATCGCAAGAGGGTTCGCCGAAATGACCCGCTTCGGCCTGGCCCGGGGCGCCCGCGCGGAAACGCTCGCCGGGCTTTCGGGGCTGGGCGACCTGGTCCTGACCTGCTCCTCGACCAGCTCCCGCAATTTCTCGCTCGGCGTCGGTTTGGGGAGAGGCGACTCCGCCGCAACGCTGCTCGCCGACCGCCACACCGTCGCAGAAGGTGCCTTCACCGCCCCCGTCCTCCGCGAAGCTGCGCGAGACGCCGGCGTCGACATGCCCATCACCGAAGCCGTCTGCCGACTGTTGGAAGGTGCCCCGGTAAGCGACGTCATCGGCGATCTCCTAGCGCGGCCGCTAAAAGGCGAGGCAGGCTAAGACTGTTTCCCCGCGAAGGCGGGGACCCAGACTAGGCTCCCGCCTTCGCGGGAGAACAAGGGCGAACTGACCTCTCGATCCTCCCCCGCCAGGGGGAGGTGGCACCGAAGGTGACGGAGGGGGAGGACACGGAACCTGCGTTTCCCTTTCCTCCCCCTCCGTCTGGCAAGCGCCAGCCACCTCCCCCTGGCGGGGGAGGATCAAGCGCTCACCGCAACACCCGCGCCGCCAGTCCCGAGCAATCCGCATCCCCCGCGACCGGGCCCTGCGTCCCCGAAATCGCCCGCCCGATCGCCTTGAAGATATTCCCCACCGACTTCACCTCGGGCGGGATCGTGACATTCGGCCGCTCGATCGTCCCCGTCATGTACGCCGCCCCCGGCAACCGCAGCAGCGCATCGCGTTTCGGCGCGCCGGTCAGCCGGATATCCAACGTCTCTCCCGGGAACACCACACTCCCAGCCCCGCGCAACTGGCTCGCCGTCGTGTCGACGATCATCGGATCGACCCGCCCGCGCCCGCCCGTCACGTCCAGCTTCAGCACCACGCACCGCAGCCCCGCGCGCTCGCCATCCTTCGCCAGCAACGCCCGCGCCGCATCGAACCCGAGCGCGGCGGCGATTCCCTGCGGCAACTGACCATCCCGCGCGACGAACCCGATCGTCCCGTTGGACCGCCCGACGGCGGCGCGGATCGTCTCGCCCGGCCCCTTCAGCCGCACCCGCGCGCTGACGTTACCGCTGAAATCGCCGCCGCCGCCCGCCAGATCCTGCACGCTGCTCCCGCGCAACCGCAGGTCGATATCGACGATCGGCACCTTCCGGTCACCGCGCTGGTCGACCGTCACCGTGCCCGTGACGTTGCCATGCGACAGCCGCGCGACCAACTCCCTCAGCGTCAGCAGCTGATGATCGATCGCCAGCACGCCCTTCGCGGCGAGGATCGGCGACGCACCCTTGGCACTGACGATCCGCCCGATCCGAAACCCCATCCGCGCGTCCGTCGTATCGATCTTGCCGATATCGATCCGTGTGTTTGGCACCAGCCGCGGCCCGATCCGACGTTCCAGCGCGTCGCCCTCGGCCTTGCCCTCGTCCGACGCCAGATCACCGAAATCGAACTGCCGCGAGACGATGTCGCCGTTCACCTTGCTGCGCCCCGCCTGCTTGTCGACGGTCACGTGGCCTGAGAAATCGGAGCGCCCGACCACGCCCTTCAGCCGCGTGATCGTCCATTTCGGCTGGTCGTGGCGGACATGCGCGCTGAACGACACCGGCTGCGTGCGGAACAGCCCCGCCTCGATCACCGCGTCGATCAGCTTCAGATCGGACGCGCGTGCCGTGACATCCAGCGTCATCGCATCGGTGTCGAGCGGCCGGTCCATGAGGCCCTTGGCGGTCACCGACAGCTTGTCGCCATCGATCGAGGCGGTGAACGGCCAGGGTTTGCCGTGAAATTTCTCGACCGACGGCCCCGCGACGCCGATCCGCACCGCCGCGCCGCGGATCGTGCCCGTCCCGTTCGCCCGGATCCCGTGCACCGGATCCGACGCGAACCGCGCTTTGACGAAGCGATCCTGCTTGTCGTCGCGATACTCGATCACGCTGTCGCTGATCGTCAGTCCCTCGAGATCGGTCGAACTGCCGCCGCCCTTGGGCTTGCCCGGCCGCTCCCAGTTGGTCCGGCCGTTCCTGTCGCGCACCAGTACCAGATGCAGCCCGCGCGCCTTCACGTCGCGTGGCCCGAACGCGCCCTTCAGCAGCGCGAGCCCGGAAAACGTCGCCTCGGCCTCGCGAAGATCGACGAAATCGCCCTTGCCCGCCCAGTCGGCCTGCGGAATCCGCACATCGGTGATCCGGATCGTCGGGTTGAACCCGAACGCATCGACCCGCTCGATCCCGCCGATCGTCACCGGCCGCCCGAACCGCGCGGTCAGCTGTCGCTCGATCACGCCCTTCAGCGATCCCCACGGAAACGCGGCAAACCCCACCAGCCCCAGCACGAGCACGCTCGCGACGACGATGCCGGTGATTTTCACCCAGCGTTTCTCGAAGTATCCCCTCATGTTACCGCGACGCGCCGCCGGGTAAATCGTTCCGCCTGCGTCAGGACCGCTGCCGCAGATTTGCGTGCGCCGCTCGCAACAACGAGACACCACCCCGGCGAAGGCCGGGGCCCAATTGGGCAACGTCGCTAACGAAGGGCGGCGCTACGTTACGACCACCTCTCCACTTGGGCCCCGCCTCCGCCGGGGTGGAAGTAGGGCGGATCACGCCCCCTCAGAAATCGATCGCCATGCCCTTCAGCTCCCAATCCCCATAGCGCGTCGGATCGCGCGGTTCGGGATCCTTGTCCGGCACGATCGGCTCGGGTTTCGGCACCGGCGTGGTCTTGGCGAGATATTCGGGTGGCTTCACATGATCGGGGCGCTGGCCCATCGTCGCTCTCCGGATTTGCGTGTTGGCGTCGTAACCGCCACATGGGCGTTGCCACGCGATTTTGCCATGACAGCCGCGCGGCAAACCGAACGCGAAGGACCTTAGATGCCCGACTACACCCACGCCCCCGAACCGCTCGGCGTCCCGACCCGCCGCGCCGCGCTCCGCCTGCTCGACGCCGTCCTGCGTCGCGGCGAGTCGCTCGAATCCGCACTCCCCGCTGCGACCCGCGCGATCCACGGCCCAGACCGCGGTCTGGCGCACGCGATCGCCGCCGAGACGCTGCGCCGCCTCCCCGATCTCGACGCGATGATCGATTTGGTCACCAAGACCAACCTGCCCGACGATGCGAAGGCGCGGATGGCGCTCCGCATCGCCCTCGTCCAGGTGCTGATCCTCGGCACGCCCTCGCACGCCGCGATCTCGACCGTGCTGCCTTTGGTCGACGGCGGCCCGCGCAAACTGGTCCACGGCGTGTTCGGCACGCTGTTCCGCGCCAACATGCTGCTCCCCGAGGTGCCGACGCTGCCGGCCCCGGTCGAGCTGCGCTGGGAGGCGGCATGGGGCGAGGAAATGGTCGACGCCGCCGGCCGCGCGATCGCCCAGGTGCCGCCGCTCGACCTGACGATCGCCGACCCGTCCGAGACCGAAGGCTGGCGCGAGAAGCTCGGCGGCGAAAGCTTCATGCCCGGCCATCTCCGTCTCGGCGACCACGACTCGGTCCCCGACATGGCAGGGTTCGGCGACGGCGCGTGGTGGGTGCAGGACATCGCCGCCTCGCTCCCCGCGCGGTTGCTCGGCAAAGGGGAGGGCCATGTGCTTGATCTCTGCGCAGCCCCAGGCGGCAAGACGCTGCAACTCGCGAGCGCCGGCTGGACCGTCACCTCGGTCGACAATTCGCAGAGCCGCATCAAGCGCCTGCGCGAGAACCTCTACCGCACGCACCTGAAGGCCGAAGTCGTCAACGCTGACATCCTCGAATGGGCGCCGACCGAGCCCGCCGACGCGATCCTGATCGACGCACCGTGCAGCGCCACGGGCATCTTCCGCCGCCACCCCGACGTCCTCCACCGCGTCCGCCCCTCGATCATCGCCGAGACCGCGGCATTGCAGGCGCGGATTTTCGCGCGCGCGGCCGACTGGGTGAAGTCCGGCGGCACGTTGGTGTACGCCACGTGCTCGCTCGAACCCTCTGAAGGCGAAGCACAGCTCGACGCGTTCCTCTCCGCGCGCAGCGACTACACGATCGCCCCGGTAGACCAGTCCGAACTCCCCGCCGGCATCACTCCGACGGAAACCGGCACGATCCGCACGCTCCCCGGCATGCTGGCGGACCAAGGCGGCTGCGACGGTTTCTTCATCGCCCGCCTGAAACGTAGCTGACCCCCATCTCCCCCCCTCCCTGAAAGGGAGGGGCCGGGGGTGGGTAGGCCCGCTCAAGTCACTACCGCACGACCAAGCGGAACCCGACCCACCCCCAACCCCTCCCTTCCAGGGAGGGGCGAAAACCAAACCCTTCGCACCACGCAAATCCCGCGCTAGGACACAATCATGCAACCCGTCCGCATCGCCCCCTCCATCCTCTCCGCCGACTTCTCGAAACTCGGCGAGGAAGTCCGCGCCATCGACGCGGCCGGCGCCGACTGGATCCATATCGACGTGATGGACGGCCATTTCGTCCCCAACATCTCGTTCGGCCCCGCGGTCATGAAGTCGGTGCGCGGCGTCACGACCAAGCCGTTCGACGTCCATTTGATGATCTCGCCCGTCGACGCGTATCTCGACGCGTTCGCGGAGGCCGGCGCCGACTGCATCACCGTGCATTACGAGGCCGGCCCGCACATCCACCGCTCGCTCCAGCACATCAAGGGCCTCGGCAAACGCGCGGGCGTGGTGATCTGCCCCGGCACCCCCGCCAAGATGCTCGACTACCTCATGGACATGGTCGACCTCGTGCTGGTGATGAGCGTCAACCCGGGCTTCGGCGGCCAGAGCTTCATCCCGAGCCAGCTCAAGAAGATCTCGGCGATCCGCACTATGATCGAGAAGAGCGGCCGCGACATCGATCTCGAAGTCGATGGCGGCGTCGATGCCGAATGGGCCAAGCGCTGCATCGAGGCGGGCGCCGACGCGCTGGTCGCCGGCACCTCGGTCTTCCGCGGCGGTCCCGATCACTATGCCGCCAACATCGCCGCGTTGCGGGGGTGAACGACACGCGTGATCCAGTAACCGATCCCGCGCCCGACGGGATCGAGGAAGGTCGCCGCCTGATCCGGCTCGGCGGCGACAAGGGGCTGTCGCTCGCCGATCGCCTGGCCGAGCGTTTCCACCGCCTCACGTGGCGCACCCCGCTCCACACGCTCCGCCTCAAGGGGCGTTATCCGCTGAAGCTGATCGCGGTCCCCGACGACCCCATCCTCGGTGACATTCCCCGCGGCACGATGCTGCTGGAAGGCGTCCTTTCGTTCCGCGGCGAGGCACGCGACATCGAGACGCTCGATCTCTCGAAGCCGCTCCCCAAACCCTTCGCCGAATATTTCCACGGTTTCGCCTGGCTGCGCGACCTGTCGACGGTCGCGACCCGCTCGCGCGGCGCACCGATCGCCGAATACCTCATGGGCCTCTGGCTGACCGCGCACGCCGACACCCAGGGGGGGATCGCGTGGCGCCCCGACATGTGGGGGCGCCGCATCCTCGCCTGGACCGCGCACGCGCCGCTGATCCTGTCGTCCTCCGACCAGATCTACCGCTCCAAGGTGCTGAACGCGCTCGCGAAGGGCGCGCTCCACCTCGATCGCACCGCCGACAAGGCACCGGCGGGCGCCCCCCGTATCGCCGCGTGGTGTGGAGTCGTCGCCGCCGGCCTGCTGATCCCCGGCGGCGAGCCACGCCAGGCGTTCGGTGAAGCCGGCCTGCTCCGCGCGCTCGGCACCGGGTTGTTCGACGACGGCGGCTCGGTCTCGCGCAGCCCGGCGATGCTGCTCGACTCGATCCAGCTGCTGACGTTGCTTCAGGAAAGCTACGCCGCGCGCAGCGCCGAACTGCCCGAGACGGTCGCGGTCACGCTCACCCGGATGGTCGCCGCCCTGCTCGGCGTCGCGCACGCCGATCGCGGGCTGTCGAGCTGGCAGGGCGGCGGGCCCACCACCGAGACGCAGGTCGCCGCGGTCATCGAAGCCAGCGGCGTCCGCACGCGTCCTTTACGGCAAGCCCGCGACTGGGGCTATCAACGCCTCGCCGCCGGCACCGCCGTGCTGATCGTGGACGCCGCACCACCGCCGATCGCCCGCCTCGTCGAAGGCGGCTGCGCCTCGACGCTGGCGTTCGAATTCTCGGACGGCCCGGCGCGGATCGTCGTCAATTGCGGCGGCGCGAGAGCCGGCATCGCCCAGCTCCCGCCCGCGATGGTCGAAGGCCTGCGCTCGACTGCCGCGCATTCGACGCTGACGATCGCCGACAGCAATTCCACCGCGATCCACGCCGATGGCACGCTCGGCCTCGGCGTTGCGGAGGTCGAGCTCAGCCGCCAGGAATCGGACGCCGCCAGCCGGATCGAGGCGAGTCACGACGGTTACGTCCGCCGCTGGGGCTTCCTCCACCGCCGTCAGCTGATGCTCACCGGTGACGGCCGCGAGCTCCGCGGCGAGGACGCGCTGTTACCGCACGGCCGCAAACGTCGCACCGGATTGTCGTTGTTCGCGATCCGCTTCCACTTGGGCGCAGGCGTGCAGGTATCCCCAACGGCAGACGGCCTCGGTGCGATCCTGCGCTTGCCGGGCGGCCCCCTATGGCAATTCCGCTGCCGCGGCGGCGCGCTCGTGGTCGAGGACAGCGTCTGGATCGACCCCGACGGCCGCCCGGTCGCGACCCAGCAACTGATGATCACCGGCGAAGCGGCAGCCGGCGGCGCGAGTGTTAGCTGGGCGCTGAAGAAGGCCTGACTTCTTCCCCCCTCCCTGAAAGGGAGGGGCCGGGGGTGGGTAGGCCCGCTCGAGCCACCACGGTCCGAACACGCGGAACCCGACCCACCCCCAACCCCTCCCTTCCAGGGAGGGGAGAAGCGCGCGCCCTGTTTCGCCGCCCCCCTGTTCCCCAGCGTCAACCAACGCTAAGGCACCGCCGCACGGCGACTCCCGACGAAAGACTCCCCATGACCAGCATCCCGATCAAGCGCGCGCTCCTGTCCGTTTCCGACAAGACCGGGATCGTCGATCTCGGCAAGGCGCTCGCGAGCCACGGCGTCGAACTCGTCTCCACCGGCGGCACGGCAACCGCCCTCCGCGCCGCCGGCCTAGAAGTCCGCGATGTGTCGGAACTCACCGGCTTCCCCGAAATGATGGACGGCCGCGTCAAGACGCTCCACCCGATGGTCCATGGCGGCCTGCTCGCGGTGCGCGACGACGCCGGCCACGCCGCCTCGATGGCCGAGCACCAGATCGGCGCGATCGACCTCGTCATCGTCAACTTGTACCCGTTCGAGGCCACCGTCGCGAAGGGCGCGGACCGCGACACCGTGATCGAGAACATCGACATCGGCGGCCCCAGCATGGTGCGTTCGGCCGCCAAGAACCACGCCTATGTCGCGATCGTCACCGACCCCGCCGACTATGCGCTCGTCTCGGGCGGCACCACCACGCTCGAAGACCGCAAGAAGCTCGCGGCAAAGGCCTTCGCCACCACCGCCGCCTATGATTCCGCCATCGCCACCTGGTTCGGCACGGTAGATCAGGCCGAGGAGTTCCCCGCCACCCTGCCGATCACGCTCAAGCGCGGCGACAGCTTGCGCTACGGCGAAAACCCCCACCAGTCCGCCGCCTTCTACACCGCGACCGGTTCCGTCCAGGGCATCGGCCAAGCCCGCCAGCTCCAGGGCAAGGCGCTCAGCTACAACAACCTCAACGACGCCGACGCCGCGCTCGAACTGATCGCAGAGTTCCGCGACGCCGCCCCCTCGGTGGTGATCGTCAAGCACGCCAACCCCTGCGGCGTCGCCACCGCCGCCACGCTCGCCGAAGCGTACGCCGCGGCGTTCGCCTGCGACACGGTGTCGGCGTTCGGTGGCATCATCGCCGTCAACCGTCGCCTCGACGCAGAGACCGCGCGCGCGATCACCGGCATCTTCACCGAAGTCGTCGTCGCCCCCGACGCGGACGACGACGCGATCGCGCTGTTCGCCGCCAAGAAGAACCTCCGCCTGCTGCTGACCGGCGACCTCCCCGATCCCGCGCGCACCGGCCTTACGGCAAAGTCGATCGCCGGCGGCTGGCTCGTCCAGGGGCGCGACAACGGCACGCCGGGTGAGTTGACCGTCGTCACCAAGCGCCAGCCGACCGAGCAGGAACTCCTCGACTGCCGCTTCGCCTGGACGGTGGCCAAGCACACCAAGTCCAACGCGATCGTCTACGCCAAGGACGGCAGCACCGCGGGCATCGGCGCCGGCCAGATGAACCGCCTCGAATCCGCACGGATCGCGGCGTGGAAAGCCAAGGACGCAGCCGAAAAGGCCGGCTGGTCCACCCCGCGCACGATCGGTTCGGCGGTCGCCTCCGACGCCTTCTTCCCCTTCGCCGACGGGTTGCTGGCGGCGGTCGAGGCCGGCGCGACCGCGGTGATCCAGCCCGGCGGCTCGATCCGCGACGCCGACGTGATTGCGGCCGCGGACGAAGCCGGCCTCGCGATGGTCTTCACCGGCATGCGCCACTTTCGGCATTGAGTTTGGCTCGCTCGGATCGCTCGCGCTAACTGTTCCCCCGCAAAAGCGGGGGCCCAGGACCACAATTGCCATCGTTCGTAACCCTGGGCTCCCGCCTTCGCGGGAGAACAGCGTGTCTGGCAATACTGCCCAAAAAACGAGCACCCGCACCGCACTGCACAAGTTTTAACCCCAAAACCCCCGCTCCCCGCTCCCCGAGCACACCTCACCCCTCCACACCCCAACTGGCACGCACATTGCTAGGCATCTCCCGTAACAAGGGGGAAGGGCCGCGATGAAACTCGTCATTGCCATCATCAAGCCGTTCAAGCTCGACGAGGTGCGCGAAGCGCTCACCACGATCGGCGTGGCCGGCATGACGGTCACCGAGGTCAAGGGTTTCGGCCGTCAAAAGGGCCAGACCGAGATCTATCGGGGGGCCGAGTACAGCACCAACATGGTGCCCAAGATCAAGATCGAGGTGGTCTGCGCCGCCAGCCTGTCCGACCGCGTGGTCGAGGCGATCCAGGCCTCGGCAAACACCGGCGCGATCGGCGACGGCAAGATCTTCGTGCTAGACGTCGGCCAGGCGGTTCGCATCCGCACCGGCGAAACCGACGATTCAGCGCTCTGAGGGGGGTACGAGATGAAGCATGATATGAAGACAGCCGCCTCGGCGGTTCTAGGGTTCGGAGCGGCGATGATCGCCGCCGCACCCGCCTGGGCACAAGAGGTTGCGGCACCCGTGGCCGCACCGGTGGTGGCGACCGTGAACAAGGGCGACACCGCCTGGATGATGACCTCGACGGTCCTCGTCCTGATGATGATCCTGCCCGGCCTCGCGCTGTTCTACGGCGGCCTCACCCGGTCGAAGAACATGCTGTCGACCATGACTCAGATCGGCGCCGTCGCGGCGCTCGCGATGCTCATCTGGGTGATGTGGGGCTACACGCTGGCCTTCGGTCCGGACGTGAGCAACCCGCTGCTCAGCAACTTCATCGGCAGCTTCGACAAGGCGTTCCTGAAGGGCGTCACGCCCGCTTCGCAGGCGGCGACCTTCACCGCCGGCGTCGAGATCCCCGAATATGTCTTCATCTGCTTCCAGATGACCTTCGCCGCGATCACCATCGCGCTGGTCCTGGGCTCGGTCGTCGAGCGCATGAAGTTCTCGGCGGTGATGGTGTTCGGCCTGGTCTGGCTGACGATCGTCTACTTCCCGATCGCACACATGGTGTGGGCATCGAGCGGGTATTTCTTCAAGGCGGGCGCGCTCGATTTCGCCGGCGGCACCGTGGTCCACATCAACGCCGGCGTCTCGGCGCTGGTCGCAGCCCTGATCCTCGGCAAGCGCATCGGCTATCCGAAGGAGCCGATGGCACCGCATTCGCTGGTCATGACCGGGATCGGCACCGGGCTGCTCTGGGTGGGCTGGTTCGGCTTCAACGCAGGCTCCGCGCTCGAGGCGAACGGCTCGGCCGCCCTCGCGATGCTCAACACCTTCGTCGCCACGGCCTCGGCCGCGCTGTTCTGGATGCTTGCCGAGAAGCTCTCGGGTCACAAGGGTTCGGCTTTGGGCTTCTGCTCGGGCATCGTCGCCGGGCTCGTCGCGGTCACGCCGGCCGCGGGCAACTCCGGCCCGTTCGGCGCGATCATCCTCGGCGCGATCGCCTCACTGATCTGCTTCATGGCGGTGTCGAAGCTCAAGCCGATGCTCGGCTATGACGACTCGCTCGACGCCTTCGGGATCCACGGCATCGGCGGCATGGTCGGCGCGATCGGCACCGCGGTGGTCTACGCCCCGTCGCTCGGCGGGCCGGGGGCTGCGGACTATGCGATGGGCGCCAAGCTGTTCGTGCAGCTCCAGGCGGTGATCGTGACGATCATCTGGGCCACGATCGGCACCACGATCGCGATCTACATCGCCAAGGCCGTCACCGGCCTGCGGGTCTCGCCGGAAGTCGAGCACGAGGGTCTCGACATCGGCGAACACGGCGAGCGCGCCTACAACTGATCGGTAGCGGGCCACCCGAGCCCGCACCCACGACGTTCCTCCTGCGGACAACCTTGGCTCGGTGTGGCAACACACCGGGCCTTTTTTTGCGTCGACCGAAGTGGGACTTCGATCGAGGTCTGGAGGTCTGGAGTGGGGGGGTAGTGGTAGCGGGAGTGAGAGAAGCGGCGGAGTTGGAGGCGGGGACACCTACTATGTTCTCCCGCGAAGGCGGGAGCCCAGCCTGAATCCCCGCCTTCGCGGGGAAACAATGGCGCAGCGGGCGTGAAGCATTCTCACCGATCGCTCATCGATCAGACTGGTTTGGCGCCTATCGGACTCTACCAAAATGCACCTCCCCGGCGAAGGCCGGGGCCCAATTGGAAAGGTCGCAATCACGGAGCGCAGCCGTCCTCAGCACCGTTGCCCAATTGGGCCCCGGCCTCCGCCGGGGAGGTATTGGCGCTATGCTATGTCCTCAAGGAAATATCGTTTCGAGCGCGATTTCCCCGACTCACCCCGGACTCGTTCCGGGGTCCACCGTCCCGCACACTCAAGTCCATCGAATACGCGGAACGGTGGATGCCGGAACCAGTCCGGCATGACGAAGCTCGTTTTAAGGGACCGGCATCACGAACCGATCGAGGTGGGGGAGCCCAAAGGGACGAGCCGGGCGGAAAGGACTCTCGCCGTCCCCCCACCGTTCGTGCTGAGTAGCGACCGAGCAGCGCCGCAAGGCGCGTATCGAGGGCGCGTATCGAAGCAGAGGTTCCACATCCCAACCCTTCCTTCGATACGCCGCTTCGACAAGCTCAGCAGCTACTCAGGACGAACGGGGGGGGCGGACAGGACGAACCGGCGAGGGAGCGGGCTGGGCGAACGGGACAGGGTCGCGGAGGTTGGCCCAAGCCCAAGCCCAAGCCCAAGCCCAAGCCCAACCCGCAACCTCAACGAAAGCCCCCGGCTAAACCCGAACTCCCTTGGGCGCCAATCGCCGGATATCCAGCACATCGACCTGCGCCAGCATCACGGCCCCCAGCGCCCGGTCCCCGGTCTCCACCAAGATCCCCTCCCGCGTCGCCCGCACCGTCCGCCAGGAAACCTCGCGCACCGCCAGCCGCTTCCCGATCCGCTTCACCGCCGCCACGCGCCCATCGTCGGCAACGGCAAGCGCCCCCCGGCCATCCGCCCCGACCACCGCGCCCGCCACCGCGAACCCGGCAAGCTGCGCTTGCGCCGCCTCCGCCGCTTCCTCGGGCGTCTCGATCTTCACGACCCGCCGCATCCGCACGACCACCCAGCTCAAGGCGCCAAGCAGAACCACCACGGCAGCCACGACGCCGCCGACGATCGCAGGCGTCATCGCGGCCCTGCGAGCGCGTCCAGCATCGGTCGAATCCCGCGCAAATCATACCCGGCGTCCTCGGCCTGCGCCAAAAGCAGGTTCGGATTCCGCCCCGCCTTCGCCGCCGCCAGCGCCCACAGATTGCAGCTCCGCGTCCCCGACCGGCAATACGCCAGCACCGGCCCGTCCGCATCGACCAGCGCCTGCGTCATCGCGTCGATCTGTGGATGCGAAAACCCCGCATGCGTCACCGGAATCGCGACATAACGCAGCCCCGCAGCCTCAGCCGCCGCGCGGATCGAGTCGCCCGAAGGCTGCCCCGCATCCTCGTCGTCCGGCCGGTTGTTGACGATCGTCTTGAACCCCGCCGCGGCGATGTCCGCGACCTGCTCGACCGCGATCTGCGGCGCGACCGAAATGCTTTCGTTGATGTGCCGTATCATGCGGACTCGCGGATCACCTGGAGGAAGGCATCCCCATAGGCGTCGAGTTTCCGCGCGCCAATGCCTGAAAGCACCGCGAGCGCCGCCCGCGACGCCGGCCGCTGCGCCGCCATGTCACGCAGCACCGAATCGTGGAAGATCACATACGGCGGAACGCCCGCCTCCTTCGCCAGATCGCGCCGGCGTACCCGCAAGGCCTCGAACAGCGGATCGTCGACCGGGTTCGGGGTCGCGCCCGGCGCAGCCTTGCGCCGCCGCTCCCGCTTGGGCGGCACGACGATCGAAACCGTCGCCTCGCCCTTGAGTATCGCCTTCGCCGCCGGCCCGAACTCCAGGCCGCCATGCGGATTGGTGCGCAAAGCATCTTTCAGCATCAGCGCGCGTGACACGGGCTTCAGCAACGCCACCTCGTCGCCCTCGACGATCCCGTACACCGACAGCGCCTCATGCCCGTTCATCAGGCTGCGTTCCGACGACACCCCCGTCAGGATCCCCTCGATATAGCCGACGCCGAACATCTGCCCGGTCCGGAACACCGCTGACAGGAATTTCCGCGCGGTCTCGGTCGCGTCCACCGCATCGACATTGCCGAGGCAATTGTCGCAATTCCCGCAATCCTCCTGGCGGTCCTCGCCGAAATGCTTGAGCAGGATCCGCCGCCGGCACCCGGCCGTCTCGACCAGCCCGCCCATCGCCGTCAGCCGTTGGCGCTCGCCAGCCTGCCGCTCGGGCTCGACCTCGCCGATCCGCTGCCGCGCGCGCGCGAAATCCTCCGCGCCCCAGAACAAATGCGCGATCGCCGGGTCGCCGTCACGCCCCGCGCGCCCCGTCTCCTGATAATAGGCCTCGATCGATTTCGGCAGCCCGGCATGGCACACGAACCGAACGTCGGGCTTGTCGATCCCCATCCCGAACGCGACCGTGGCGCAGATCACCATGTCCTCGCTCGCGACGAAATCCGCCTGGTTCTTCGCGCGCACCTGCGGATCGAGCCCGGCATGATACGCCCGCGTCGGTCGCCCGCTCCGCCCCAGCGCCTCCGCCAGCTTCTCGGTCGCCGCCCGCGTCTGTGCGTAAACGATCCCCGGCCCCGGGATCTTCTCCAGGATATCCGCGATCTGCCGATTGACGTTGTCGCGCCCCGAAATCGCATAGCGGATGTTTGGCCGGTCGAACCCCGATACGATCAGCCCCTCGCGCGAAATCCCCAGCTGCTCGAGGATGTCCGCCCGCGTATGCGCATCCGCCGTCGCCGTCAGCGCCAGCCGCGGAACCTCCGGAAAGCTGTCGAGCAACGGCCGCAGCAACCGGTAGTCCGGCCGGAAATCATGCCCCCACTCACTGACGCAATGCGCCTCGTCGATCGCAAACAAGCTGAGCTTGGCCTGGCTGAGCAGGTTCCGAAAACTCTCGTTCGAAGCCCGCTCCGGCGCGACGTACAGCAGGTCGAGATCCCCCGCCCGAAACCGTGCGATCGTCTCCTCGCGATTGGTATCGACGCTGGTCAAGGTCGCCGCCTTGATCCCGACCGCCGTCGCGGCGCGCAACTGGTCGTGCATCAACGCGATCAGCGGCGACACGACCACGCACGTCCCCTCCAGCATCGTCGCCGGCAACTGATAACACAGCGACTTCCCCGCCCCCGTCGGCATGACCGCCAGAGTCCGCTGCCCCGCAAGCACCCGATCAACGACATCGCGCTGCACGCCACGAAAATCAGGAAAGCCAAAGATGCGCTGGAGATCGGGAAGAGGGTCGAGTGCCATTGCCAAGCGATCTAGGCGCGGCATGCCGCCCCGTCGAGGGCGCGCATACATTCATTCCCGCCCGGAAAATCGTTGCGGCCGCGTCACGATGTGCAACACCCTTCGCATTGGTTCAGGAGAAATGGCGTGACAGGCTCAATTGCTCGCGGCGGTGTCGCGGCGTTCCTCTCGGTCGCGCTCCTCCCGATCGGAAGCCCGGCCTCCGCCGCCGACAAGGACGTGCCGGTTCGCGACGTGCCCATCGGTGGCATGATCGCCGCGACGATCGACGGCATGCCGGTCACGCTGCGCGTCGATCCCGGCGCTCCCGGGCTCGTCCTGATGACCACCGCCGCCGCCGACCGGCTCGGGTTGAAAGGCGGGATGATGGAGCTCGGCTATTCGGTAGGCGGGCAGGGCGCGATGCAGGCTACGACCGTGCGGCCGATGACGCTCGGGGCCACCCGCGTGAAACGCCGGATCGGCTTTCCCAGCCGCAAGAAGGTGGCGATCGACGCGCGCTGGATCGGCCGTGCCTATGCGACCGTCGGCGATGGCAGCATCGGGCCGGGATCGCTCCCGGAACCGGTCGTGCGCATCGCCCTCCATGCGCCCCGCGCGGGCGAACGGACGGTCGCGCTGCCGATGGTCGATGGCGGCGGCCTGTTCGGGCGGCTGTCGGGCGAGTTCGCGCAGATCATGATCGGCGGCCAGCCCGTCCGCATCCGCTTCGACCCCTATCATCCGCGCACCACGGTCACCGCCAACGCCGCGTCGCTGATCGCCGAGGCACAGCGCGGCACGCTCACGGGCAGTGCCGAACCGGTCGAGATCGCGTTCGGCATCGCGCGGCCGGTACGGACGATGACGCTCGCCACCCCGCTCGCGGTCGGACCGCTGCTGCTCTCGACGCTCGGCGTCCGCACCAGCGACGTCGGCAGCGCCGCCACGATTCCCGAAGCCGACGCGGCGCCACCCGATCCCGACGAGATCGTCGTCACCGCCAAGGGCAAACGCGACCCCAAACGCGACCGCCTGACACTGGGCGCCGACCTTCTCGATCGCTGCTCCGCCATCGTCTTCGACCGCCCGGCGCAACAGGTTCAGCTGACGTGCGGATAGGGTATTGCCGGTCGCGTCCGACGCTAACTAGTTTTATTGATTGCTTTGCGGGCGCCGACGAAAATGCCCGTCAAAACCATGCCGACAAGTCCGAGTACCGTGACGGCGGTACTACCGACCAGCAGATCAAGCACGCTTTCGTCCAGATCGAAGCCGCGCCAATGACTGCCGTCGAGCACGAGTAAAGCGAACGAGCCGGCAGAGTAGGCCGACATATAACGGAACGCCTTGTTGGCGGACGGTGCGATCAGCTTGTCGAGTTCGGCTACGGTGGTGCTACTGCGGCGAAGATCCTCGAAATCCTGCTGAAGTTTTTCCTTGTCTGCTGTAACCTCGTTGAAACGCTCGCGGAGCGTTTCCAGTTCGCCCTTGTAATCGATCGGCTGAGTGATCGGCAGGCTGACTGGCGCCCGGTCGAGATCATCGAGTGACGCACGTTCGATTGAAGGCACGAACTCCGGAAGATCGCCCGCGGTGGTCAGGCCAGGATCCGCCCTGCCTGAGCGAGCGCCAGATAATGCGCGCGGATGTCCTCGTTTGGAATAACCGCGTTACGCCCGCGGCCATAATACGACCGGGACCAGGGCGTGTTGGGTTGATGCGTCAGATCGGACAACTCCCGCGCGCTCTTCTGCCCGTACTTATTCCAGACGTGTTGGACCACGGCACGCTCCGGATCGGTAAAAGCCGCTGTCGGCGTAGATCCATCGTAATCGCGAACCTTGCCGCTCGCGCTGCCGAGATCCCGTAATCGATTCCAGATAGACCGGAAGACTGGGCCATTGTCCCACGCTTCTGGTTGGGCATCGACCAGCGGGACGCCTGCGATAGCCAAGTTCCAGCCATCGGCGATGTACGTCAGCTTTTGCAGCTTCATTTGCGGCATTGCGTGGCCCGCCAGATCCGCGAAGGCATTTGCAACGGCCGCGGGCGAATAGTTAGGCATCTACTCCTCCCATTTGATGAGTACGGCGGGCTCGACACGGAACAATGTAGGAACGCTGCAGACGCATATCAAATTGTACGTCGAGATACAATCAACCGCTACTCCGCCGCCAACGCCCCATCGTCATCCCCGGCACGCTCTTGCGCCTGCCGGTTCCACATCTCCGCATACACGCCGCCCTGCCGCAGCAGGTCCGCATGCGTGCCCTTCTCGACGATGCGCCCCGCCTCCAGCACGACGATCTGGTCCGCATGCACCACGGTCGACAGCCGGTGCGCGATCACGATCGTCGTCCGCCCGCGCTCGATCGCCTCGAGCGTGTCGAGGATCTCCGCCTCGGTTCGGCTATCCAGCGCCGAGGTAGCCTCGTCCAGGATCAAAATCGGCGGGTTCTTCAGCAACGTCCGCGCGATCGCCACGCGCTGTTTCTCGCCACCCGACAGCTTCAACCCGCGCTCGCCTACCCGCGTCGCATACCCCAAAGGCTGGCGCTCGATGAAGCCCGAGATCGCCGCGCCCCTCGCCGCCGCCTCGACCTCGGGCATCGCCGCCCCCTCGCGGCCATAGGCGATATTGTACCCGATCGTGTCGTTGAACAGCACCGTATCCTGCGGCACGATGCCGATCGCGGCACGCAAAGACGCTTGCCGCACCTGCGCGATATCCTGCCCATCGACGGTGATCCGCCCGCCCGTCAGGTCGTAGAACCGGTACAGCAACCGCGCGAGTGTCGACTTGCCCGCCCCCGACGGCCCCACCACCGCCAGCGTAGATCCCGCCGGCACGTCCAGCTCCAGATCGCGCAGGATCGGCCGCCCGGCATCATACCCGAACGAAACCCCCTCGAACCGGACATGCCCCGCGCTCACCGCCAGCGCCGGCGCACCCGGCGCATCGACCACCGTCGCCGGCGTATCGATCAGGTCGAACATCGCCGCCATGTCGAGCGCACCCTGCCGGATCGTGCGATACACCATCCCCAACAGGTCGAGCGGGCGGAACAGCTGCGCCAGCAGCGTCGACACGAACACCACGTCGCCGGCCGACGCCTCGCCCCGGCTCCACCGCCACACGACGAACCCCATGCCGCCGGCCAGCATCACATTGGTGATCAGCGCCTGCCCGAGGTTCAGCCACGCGAGCGAATTCTCACTCTTCACCGCCGCCTCTGAATAGGCCGTGATCGCGCTATCGTAGCGCCGCGCCTCGCGCTCCTCGGCGCCGAAATACTTCACGGTCTCGAAGTTCAGCAGCGAATCCACCGCATGCGCCACCGCCCCGGTATCAAGGTCGTTCATCCGCGCCCGCAAGGCATTGCGCCAGTCGGTCACCATCCGCGTGAACGCGATATAGCCGACCACCATCACGATCGTCGCGACGACCAGCGGCCACCCGAACTTGGTCCAGAACAGCCCGAGCACCAGCACGAGTTCGAACACCGTCGGCGCGATGTTGAACAGCAGGAAATACAGCATCGTGTCGATGCTCTTGGTGCCCCGCTCGACCACCTTGGTGACCGCACCCGTCCGCCGCGACAGATGGAAATCGAGGCTCAGCGCATGCAGATGGCGAAACACCTGCGCCGCCAGCCGTCGCGACGCGTCCTGCCCGACCCGCTCGAACACCGCATTGCGCAGATTGTCGAACAACGTCGTCCCGAACCGCGACGCGGCATATCCGACCACCAGCAAGACGACCAAGGTCAGCGCCCCGCGATCGTTCCCCGCCATCCGGTCGACCGCATATTTCAGCGTGAACGCGGCGCCAAACACCTGGATCAGCTTCGACGCGATCACCAGCAGCATCGCGACGACGATCCGCGCCTTCAGCTTCGGCTGCCCAGCCGGCCACAGAAACGGCAGGAAGCGGCGGAGCGTGGGGAGCAGCGGCTGGTCCGCACGCGTCGAGGTGTAGGTATCAGGGGGCATGGATCGACGCGATGTAGGCGCAGTCAAGCCCCGGTGAAAGCAGTTGGGGGAACAATCCTGCCACTTCGTCGCTTTTATCGATACGTCCTGCCGCAACGGCGTGTCGCAACCGGAGAGTGAAATGGAACCGCTGTTCTACGTCATGGCCATCATGGGTTGCGGCGACGGCAATGTGAACTGCACCGAGGCCCGGGTCATCCCCGCGCGCTACGAGACGATGGCGCAGTGCCGTGCGGCGCTGCCCGAGCAGCTGGCGCAGAACACCAATGTTCCCTATCCGATGATCGGCGCAAACTGCCGTGCGAGCGGCATGGCCATGGCCAAGGCGGGCAAGGCCAAGCCGCAGGGCTGATCGCCGTTGTTGCGACGTCTGGGTGGGAGCGGGGCTGGTCTTGAGGACCCCCACCACGTGGATCCTATACGCCATGACCGTTCCGCCGTCATAGCCGACATCAAAGTATAGACGCTGTAAAAGCATGTTTCCCCGCGAAGGCGGGGATCCAGACTAGGCTCCCGCCTTCGCGAGAGAACATTGCCTTCGCGGAATAACGTCTACGCCTGAGCGCCCCCCGCGCGCCTCAGCGAGCGTAGCATTTCTCCATATACGACACCCGTGAGCGCCCATCGCCATGCGTCGCGTCGCCGGGAAACGACCGCATCGTCGTCCCCAACCGGCTGAGTTCGTCGCGCGACAGCCACCCCTGGATCTTGCCCTGCTGCACCGCCCAGCAATCCGCCGCGGCCTCGCCCGGCCCGAAGATGTGATGCGCGCATTCATGCGTGTACCAGAAGAGTTGCTGCGCACGCGGCAGATCGAGCACGCGGGGGTGGAGGATGATCCGGCCCTTATAGGCGGCGGCGATGTCGTCGATCGGCTTGATCATCGTATCGACCGGTCCACAGGTCGCGCGATAGCCCGCGAGCAGCAACGCACCGGGTACGATCAGAGTCTGCGCGGCCGCGGGGTGCGGGGCGGTGGTGAGCAAGGCCGCCGCAGCGCCTGCGAGAATGGATTTGAACATGGGTGTCCTGGCCCCGCGAAGCGCGAGGACGAGCAAGAGTCCGGCATTGGATGGCGTCGGTCGACGATGCCGATCGGGGAGCGATCGGGGGCCGCGCTCGTCTAGCGGAAGCGCTCGGTCTGCCGTCCCTTGATACGCTGGGTCACGCGCTGGTCTTCGGCTTCGGCGGCGATCGCCGTGGCCCTCGCGCAGACGGCGGTGTGCTGCGCCGGGCGGCGCGCCAATGCGGTCGCAGGGCGCGGGCTCGCAGGGGATGCGTGCGCACGGGATCGCGATCCCGCACCCGCGAGAAATCGTGGTTGCATGGTAAGACTCCGCCGATGTCGTTCAATCGCGTCACCCAGGGCTCACGCCGGCAGCGGAGCGGGGGATGTTCCCGAACTCTTCGGTAGGTGCGACTTATGCGCATCCATGAGGGCAGAGGTTCGCGATGTAGTCGCGCAACCGGCCTAACCTATGTTGGTCGTACAAGATAAACGTCGGATATCTTAGAAGGATGCACGTTGTAAGAATCTTAATCTGGATTATAGCAAAGTCAGATAACCTGGATCACTACTTCACGATCGGCGCGGACTTTATGGCTATGCATGACGACCCGCGCGCCTTGTCGGACGCTCGACCTTTCGATCGTCGCGACGGTCAGTTGGAGGCGCTCGGCCGGTCGGAGTCCGCTGCGCAGGTCCGCGATCGGATCGCGTGCTACCCAGGTGCGGTGCGGATGCCGGCGAACGACGTCGAACTCTACGTCGTCCGAAACTTCCTGACGCTCGACGAATGTGGCGCCCTGATCGCGCTCATCGACGCCGATCGCGTGCCGTCACCGGTCGTGGGCGATGCCGCGGTGTCGCCGCATCGTACGAGCGAGACGTGTTACCTCTATCCCGGCCCGGCGCCGGTGACTGCGGTCGAGACCAAGCTGGACCAGCTGACCGGGCTCGAACCGGGCTATGGCGAGGCACTGCAGGGCCAGCGCTATGCGGTCGGGCAGGAGTTCAAGCCGCATCACGATTATTTCGATACCGCACAGCCCTATTGGCTGGACCAGGTGACGATGGGCGGCCAGCGGACCTGGTCGGCGATGACCTTCCTCAACGAACCCGAGGCGGGCGGCCGGACGAACTTCCCGACCGCGGGGCTCGCGATCGCACCGAAAGCGGGCAATCTCGTGATCTGGAACAACATGGACGACTGTGGCGCGCCGAACCCCGGATCGCTGCACCAGGGCATGCCGGTTGAGCAGGGCGTGAAGTACGTGCTGACGAAATGGTACCGCGAACGCCCCTGGTGCCAGTGACGCGCCAAGCTCTGTGATCCTCCCCCGCCAGGGGGAGGTGGCTGGCACTTGCCAGACGGAGGGGGAGGAATAGGCAACGTAGGTTGCGCGTTCCGCCCCCTCCGTCACCTGCGGTGCCACCTCCCCCTGGCGGGGGAGGATCGAGACGTTCGCTACTTCGCCTCGACCGGCACGGCGAACACGCTCCGCAGCGGCTTCGTCTCGGGCAGGATATAGACGATCCCCACGGTCCCGGTGAACAGCGGCTTCACCACCCCGTCGTAAAACCCGGGCGGCACGTTCACGCAGCCATACGAGATCCGGTTGTCGCTCGGCGTCGGCGATGCGAGCCGTCCAGCGCGATCGTCCACCCGGCGACCCTTGATCACCCGGTGCAGCGACAGCGCGGCCTCATAGTCGATCCACAATATATCCTGCTCGAAATCGCGCCCGAGCGACGCCTGGAACCGCCCCGCCGGCGTGGTCCGCTCGGGCGGCGTGATCGTCGCGAGCTTGCGCTGGCCGATCCCCGGCACGCTGTCGTCGCCGCGCGCCATCCCCAGCAACGCAGGCGCCGCACCGCGCAGCACACCGGCACCATCGAACGCGAACACCTTCGCATTCGCCTTGTCGATCACGACGAACGGCAGCGCATGATTGTCGTGCGACGCCGTCACCCAGTTCGCCGTATCGCGCGCGTCGGCGGAGACTGTCTCGCCCCTGAACTGCGCGGCGGTCGCGGGCTCGGCGACAGGCCGCGCCGCCACCGGCGACGCGACGACCATCCCGAAGGCGAGCACGCCGAGCAGCCGGACGCATCCGCCCGCCCGCCGCCCCGCGCTCTGCCCTCTCGCGCCCGTCACCTCAGTGACGCGCCTGCTTGCGCGGATAGACCGGGACGACGGGCGTGGTCGGCGGCGTGGGCTGCACGAACAGCGGCTGGACGGCCTGCACGGGCGGCGTATCGGGCGTCTCGACGATGACGGTCCCCGGACGCTCGGGCGCCGGATAGGTCACGCCACCCTCGACGATCTCGACCGTCGGCGGCGTCGGAACGCGAACCGGGACAGGCGGCACCTCGAGGAACGGCCGCGTCGCGTTCGGCAGGTCCGGCACCGGCGTAGGCGTCGGAGCCGGAGCAGGCGCTGGAGCCGGTGCGGGCGCAGGAGCCGGAGCAGGCGCAGGAGCCGGAGCAGGCGCAGGAGCCGGAGCAGGCGCTGGTGCCGGAGCAGGCGCTGGTGCCGGAGCGGGCGCTGGTGCTGGAGCAGGCGCTGGTGCTGGAGCAGGCGCTGGTGCCGGAGCGGGCGCTGGTGCTGGAGCAGGCGCTGGTGCTGGAGCAGGCGCAGGAGCCGGAGCGGGCGCTGGTGCTGGAGCAGGCGCAGGAGCCGGAGCGGGCGCTGGTGCCGGAGCGGGCGCTGGTGCTGGAGCAGGCGCTGGTGCCGGAGCAGGCGCCGGTGCCGGAGCAGGCGCTGGTGCCGGAGCCGGAGCGGGCGCTGGAGCCGGAGCGGGCGCTGGCGCTGGCGCTGGTGCTGGAGCAGGCGCTGGTGCTGGCGCTGGTGCTGGAGCGGGAGCGGGCGCTGGTGCTGGAGCGGGCGCTGGTGCCGGAGCAGGTGCAGGCGCTGGCGCCGGAGCAGGCGCAGGAGCCGGGGCGGGCGCAGGAGCCGGGGCGGGCGCTGGAGCCGGAGCCGGGGCAGGAGCCGGAGCAGCCGTAATCGTCCCCGTCGTCCGGAACCCGGCGACGCAGCACGAACTCGCGAGCGCATATTGGTCCGCGTTCGCGCCGGTCAGCGTGTAGCCGCTGAAGCTCACGCCGATGCCCGTGCCTTCGCCGGTGCTGTCGAACGTCGCGGTCGCATCGGGGCCGGCGACCAGCGATACGCCGGTCGGCGTGCCCGAGGTGCCGTTGGTGTTGAACCCGCTCAGCACCGCCGCATTGGTGCCGTCCGCCACCTTCTGCGCGGTCGGGAACAACAGCATGCGCTGGGTGATCGCCGCGCCTTCGGTCAGCACGAACTCGGTCGAGAAGTCGGTCGGCGTCGTGTACGAAATGGGGTTGTAGTTGATCGACACCGGCGCCGCGGTGACCGTGGTCGGCGGCGACAATGCGGAGAACACGATCGTGCCGCCGTTGACGCCCGGCCCGGTGCCGTCCGCGCCGGCGATCAGCGTCAGCCCGACCGGCAGGCCGAGGCTCTGCGCGGGGATCGTCGTGCCGCGCGTCAGCGTCACCGCCGCGTCGATCAGCACGTCGTGGCCGGCGCACAGCGCGATGTTGCCGTCGGTCGTCGTGATCGCGTGGAACACGTTCACGTTCTGCCCGGCGTTGAGCAGGATGCTGCCGTTGGTCGTGGTCAGCGGCGCGTTGACGTTCACGTCGCGGCCACAGCACGCGACGATGTTGCCGTTGGTCGCGGTGATCGGCGCGTTGATGTTGACGTCGCGGAATGCGTTCATCGTCAGCGTCGTCGGCACGCCCGACGCGGTCCACGCGACCGCATCGTTGACGAAGATATCGCCATTGCCGGTGGTCGTGTCGCCCGCCGCGGGGATCGTGCTGATCGTGATGCTGGTCGTCACGAGCTGCGCCGACAGCGTCGAGCCCGAGATGTTGCCGCCCGCACCGATCACGTAATCCTGCGGATCGATCAGCCACATGCCGGTCATGCCGCCCGGTGCGAAGGTCGACACCCTGGCGCTGTCCGCGACGGTGACGGTCGCCGCCGACGTCTCGATGAAGCCGCCATTGCCGCCGACCGGCGCGCTCGCGTCGAGTTCGCCGCTGACGGTGACCGTGCCGGTCTTCATGTCGCCGAGCAGCAGGATGGTGCCGCCACGGTTCTGCAACGTGCGCGCCTCGACGATACCGGTGTTGTTGACCGCGGTGTGGAGCAGGTCACCGGCCCCTTGCGCGGTCATCACGACCTTGCCGCCGTCCGCGCGGATCAGCCCGCCGTTGCGGACCAGCGCGCCGACCGCGCCCTTGTCGACCGCGACGTTGAGCAGCCCATCGCCCGCGACGTCGAGCGTGATCGCCTCGCCGCCCGCCAGCACGACGGTGCCGAAGTTCGCCTTGATCGTGCCGCCGTTGCCGACGTTCGCGCCGAGCAGCGCGACATAGCCGTTCTTCGCGGTGATCCGGCCGTCGTTCTGGACGCTCGCGCCGCTGGTCCCCGCAAAACTGGTCTTGCCCGCGAGGAAATCGGCATCGGAGATGTTCAGCGTCGAGGCCACCAGCCCGCCGACGTTCACGTTCGCGGTCTGGCCGAACAGGATGCCGTTCGCGTTGACCAGGAACACCTTCCCGTTCGCCGACAGGTTGCCGAGGATCACCGAAGGATCCGACCCCAGCACGCGGTTCAAGGCCACCGAGCTGCTGGTCGGCTGCTCGAAGACGACGCTCTTGCCCTTGCCGATCGAGAAGGACTGCCAGTTGATCGCCGCGCGGTCGCTGGTCTGCGTCACGGTCAGCGACTTGGTGCCGGTCGCGATGCTGGCCTGGCCCGCAACGACTTCACCCCCGGTCGGCAGCGTCTGCGCCTCGACCGGACGCACCGCCATCGTGCCCGCAAGGCTGAACCCGATCAGCCACGCGAACCGCGCGAGCCCGGTCGTGCCGAACAGCCCGCCACGCCGCGTGCGCGTGACGGTGGGAGTGGGGCGGCGCGTGTTTCTGATCGTCGAAGGGATGGGGGTCATGTGCGGTATCCTCGGTGGCGGCGGATGGCCGCAAAGTTTTGTGCGAGCTGGCGCGCTCAGAAGGTCTTAGAAACCTGGAACCAGGCGCGGCCCGACTTGTCGGGGGCGGACGTCGCATCCTCGTCGCCGAGTTTCCGCGCATAGGTCGCCTTCGCGGCGATCCCGTACGGTCCCGCCCAGCTCAGCCCGGCGCCGTATGCGCTGCGCTTCGCGTGGTTCGATCCGTCGAAATACGGATGCTTGACGAAATCGACTTCGCCGACGTCGACGAACCCGAACAGCTGGAGCGCACCCGGCACGACCTGCGGCAAGGCCAGCCGCGCCTCGGCGGTGGCGACGTAACCCTGGTCGCCGTACGCCTCGCCCTCGGGATAGGCGCGCACCGCATAGGCGCCGCCCAGTTCCATCCGCTCGGAGATGTCGAGGTTGCTGAACGCGATCTGCCCGCGGGCGGAGGCGAACAGCGACAGCGGCCCGGCGATCGTCTGCAACCGCGCGAAGCTGAACTGCAGCTTCCCATAGCTGCCGTCGGTGCGTGCGGTCAGCGCGTCGACCGAGCGCTCATACGCGCCGCGGATATCGAGATTGCCGACCGAATAGCTCAGCGAATACGCGCTCCAGCCGCCGCCGAGCAGCGTGTCGTGCTGGTCGCCGCTGAGCCCTGCGGTGATCACCTGCGCACGGCGATAGGTCGTGGTGTCGACGATGCCGATCCGGTCCTCGAACCATTTCACGTCGCCACCGAGCGTCACGTACAGATTATTGTCGCGCGACCGGATCAGCGGATAGCTGGCATAGACGCTGGCGACGTCGGCATTGCCGCTGCCGTCGAGGCTGTCGAACTCCTTGCCGAGCGAATATTCGAGATGCGCGAACGCGACGCCCAGCGTGACCTGGCCGATCGGTGCCTGGTACGACGCACGGCCATAAGCGAGCCCCGAGAACGACGTCAGCGCGCGCAGGCTCAGCACGTCGCCAGACCCCGTCGGGTTGTTCCAGTTGACCGAACCGCCGACGCGGTAGGCGCCGGTGTAGCGGTTGCCGGCATTGTCGGCCTCGACGCTGCCGGTGATGCTCTGGCCGGGGGTGATGTCGACCAGCAGGTCCGACGTGCCGACCGCGGTGCCGGGGCTGAGCGTCGATCGCACCCGCACGCCTGGCAGGTCCGACAGCATCAGCAGGCGACGTTCGAGCGGCGCGACCGCGACCGGATCGCCGACGTCCAGCCCATCGAGGATGCCGTTCGCGACGCTGTCCGACAGCCGCGATTCGTTCTTGATGCCGACCGCGCCGAAGCGCCCTTCGATCACCGCGATCGTGACCGCGCCGCTCTGCACGTCCTGCTCGGGGAGGTACGCGTTCGCGACGAAATAGCCGCGGCTGGTGTAATAGTCGGTGATCCGCGCGGCGAGCGTCTTCATCTCGGACAGATCGAGTTCGCTGTCGGGCACGAACCCGGTCGCGGCGATCAGGTCGGTCTCGGGAAACAGCGTCGCGCCGGTCACGCGCAGCGACCGGACGAGCGTCTTCGGGCCACCTGTTGCGACGACGACGACCGGCGTCTTGCGCTCAAAGCCGAGATCGGGCGTGGGCTTGTCGGTGAGCGGTGCGGGTGGGATCTGCTGGAGCTGACCACCGGCACCGACCGGGACCTGCGCCACCGCAGCCTGAGTCGAAACCAACAGGGCAGCCGGGCTCACAGCCGCAAGCGCGGCCGCCCAAAGGGTCGACTTGTACATGAACACCTCGAAAGTCACCGCGGATGGAAGGCACGAATCTCCCATCCGCAGCAGCGGGAGCCGTTCGAAAAGGGGAAGTGCGCCCGAAGCGAGGACGAAGCCTTAGCGGACCGCCGCGACTCGATCTGTGTCAAGTCCCGCCGCGGTCGAATACCAGAAGGTCAGGCGTAGAAGTGCTCGAGTTGAGCCCGTCGCGAGGGTCGCGATGTAGGGAGCACTCGGCTTATTCTTAACCTATGTATGTGATTTGAATCGTTTGCAAGATAAATCTATGATAAGACTGTCATAATCATACAACTTATCCGCTACGCGAGAGTTTATGGTAAACGAACGGTAACATGTGTTTCCCGCGCGCATGCCCGAACGGTGGCGATTCAGCGTGTTCAGGCGCTGAAAACCGCCATCGTGCAGCGAATATTGCGACGATACAGCGATCGGCCGCGCTTCAGGGTTTAGGCCGGGTCCAAAGTCGCGGGTTGCGCCCGGTCCGCGGGTACAGCGTCTTGCGCGACGCCGCCTGTCGTGCAGCTTTCGCGATGAACCCCAGTTTCTGCACGCCCGACGTCGTCACGCGGTGGTCCCACGCATGCTCGCCCCGCGCCGCCACGGTCCGCCCGATCGCGCCATAGATTCCCGCGGCCGACAGCACCGCCCACGCCGAGCGGAACGACAGCGCCGGCGTCCCCTCGCGCGCACTCGCCTCGAACGCCGCCGCGCGGTCCGCCATCCGCTTCGTCAACACCGCCAGCCGGGACCGGAACGGCGGCTTCATGTGCTGGCCCGGCGGAAAGTCCATCTCGACCAGCCAGTCCTCGGGCAGATAGCACCGCCCGACCCGGTCATCCTCCTCGACGTCGCGCGCGATATTGGCGAGCTGGAACGCCATCCCCAGGTCGCACGCACGGTCGAGCGTGTCCTCGTCGTCGGGATCGACGCCCATGGCCACGGCCATCATGCACCCGACGACGCCCGCGACATGGTAGCAATATTTGTAGAGGTCATCCTCCGACCGCGGCCGCCACTCGCGCGCATCGAGCGCGAACCCCTCGACCAGATCGCGCGCGAACCGCTTCGGCAGCCGCGTTTCGGCCGCAAAGATCCGCAGCGCATCGAACGCCGGCTCGCCGACATAGTCGCCCGCGAGCGCCTGCTCGGTCATCGCCGACAGCGTCACCAGCCGGGCCGGCGCGTCCTCGACCACGGTCATCCCGTGCCCATGATCCTGCCCGTCGGCGATATCGTCGCACCGCCGGCACCACGCATACAGCAGCCACGCCCGCTCGCGCGTCGGCTTGTCGAACAACAAGCTGGCGGCGGCAAAGCTCTTCGACCCACGCGAAATCGACTCGTGCGCGGTAGCAACGATCGCCTCGCGAGAGGGGAGGGCGGAGGTCATGCCGCCATCCCACGCGCTACCATCATCAGGGCCACCACCCCGGCGAAGGCCGGGGCCCAATTGGAAAGGTTGGAGTAACGACGCGCAACGCAAACCAAGTCATGTTTCCCGATTGGGCCCCGGCCTCCGCCGGGGTAGAGCGGGGTTTCGACGTGCGATCCGAAGACCCTCACAAATCCGACGCGTTCATCCGCACGATCGGCTGCGTCGGCACGTGCTCCGCCATCCGGTCGAGCAGCACCTCCAGCGTATCCGCCACGATCAGCAGATCCCGGTGCTGCGCCCGCAAGAACCCAACCTCGCCCATCTTCTCCCAGAACGCGATCAGGTGATCATAATACCCAGCGGTGTTCAGCAACCCCACCGGATCCGCATGATAGCCAAGCTGCGCCCAGCTCAGCGCCTCCCACAACTCGTCCATCGTCCCGGTCCCGCCCGGGATCGTCACGAACCCGTCGGAGAGATCGGTAAACATCTGCTTCCGCTGATGCATGCCGGAGACAACGTGCAACTCGGTAAGCCCCCGATGCGCCACCTCCGCATCGACCAAGGCCTGAGGAATAACCCCGATAACCTCGCCGCCGCCCTCAAGCGCGCCATCGGCGATCGCACCCATCAGCCCGGTCCGCCCACCGCCATAAACAAGGCCAATCCCCCGCTCGGCAAAGGCCAGCCCCAGCGCCCGGGCGCCCTCGATATAAGTTGGATCAGCCGGCGTCGCCGACCCGCAATACACAGCAAGTCTCTTCATCCCGCACCGCTAGGGGATGCGCGCGGGGTGCCGCAAGAGAAGAATGGGTTCACGCGGAGACGCGGAGACGCGGAGGTGTTGCGTTCCGGACAGCGCTCGCGCTGTCTTCACGCAAGTTCCGCAGATCGTTGGAGACACGGTCGCTACGCGACAAGCGCAACACCTCCGCGTCTCCGCGCCTCCGCGTGAACAAACCTTACTTCTCGCCCCCGAGCATCAACCGAGCCGTAGCCTTGGCACTCCCGACAACCCCCGGAATGCCCGCACCCGGATGCGTCCCAGCCCCCACGAAGTACAAATTCGGAATATGCTCGTCCCGATTGTGCACCCGGAAATACGCGCTCTGCGTCAACACCGGCTCCAGCGAGAACGCCGACCCAAGATGCGCATTCAAATCCTGCGCGAAATCCTTCGGCGCGTACGAGAACTTCGTCACGATCCGCTCGTGGATATCCGGGATCAACCGCCGCCCGATCTCGTCGAGGATGCGCTTCTCCAGGATCGGCGCGATCTCGTCCCAGTCGACCGGGAATTTTCCCATGTGCGGCACCGGCGCCAAGGCATAGAAGGTCGAATGCCCCTCCGGCGCCAGCGAAGGATCTGTCACCGTCGGGTGATGCAAATACAGCGAGAAATCCTCGCTCAGCACGCCGTGATCGTAAATGTCCTCGAGCAGCCCCTTATAGCGCGGCCCGAACAGGATCATGTGGTGCGGGATGCCCGGCCACGTGCCCTTGATCCCGAAATGCACCACGAACAGCGACGGTGAATATTTCTTCCGCTCGAGCGAGCCCGTCTTGCGCTTGGCACTACGCGAGGTCGCCAGCAGATCGCGATAGGTATGCATGATGTCGCTGTTCGCGGCCACCGCATCGGCCTGACCCGACCAGCCGCTCGCAGTCGTCACGCCCGTAGCACGGTCGCCGAGAGTCTCGATTGACGTCACCGGATCGTCGAGCCGCAGCACGCCGCCTAAGCGCTCGAACTGCGTCACCAGCGCCGCCACCAGCCGGTTGGTCCCGCCACGCGCGAACCACACCCCGCCGTCACGCTCCAGCTTGTGGATCAGCGCATAGATCGCGCTCGTCGTCATCGGATTGCCGCCGACCAGCAATGTGTGGAAGCTCAACGCTTCGCGCAATTTCTCCGACTTCACGAAGCTCGACACGATCGAATAGACCGACCGCCACGCCTGGTATTTCGCCAGCGCCGGCGCCGCCTTGATCATCGACCCGAAGTCGAGGAACGCGACATGCCCCAGCTTCTCATAGCCCTCGTGGAACACACCCGCCGAATATTGCAGGAACTTCTCGTATCCCGCCCAGTCGCCGGGATGCAGCTTCTCGATCTCGGCGCGCATCTGCACGTCGTCGTTGGTATAGTCGAAATTCGTCCCGTCGGGCCAGTTCAGCCGATAGAACGGCAGCACCGGATCGAGCGTCACGTCCTCGCTCATGTCGCGCCCGCTCAGCGCCCATAGTTCGCGCAGACAATCGGGATCGGTGATGACGGTCGGGCCCGCATCGAAGGTGAACCCGTCGCGTTCCCAGAAATACCCACGCCCACCCGGCTTGTCGCGGCTTTCGACGATCGTCGTCTGCACGCCCGCGGATTGCAGCCGGATCGCGAGCGCAAGGCCGCCAAATCCTGCGCCGATGACTATTGCGGTCTTCAAGAGCGTGCTCCGATAATGGCGCGAACGGCGCGCGAGATGGGGACTGGCGGCTTGCCGGTGAGGACTCGGGCCTTGTCGGTCATGGTCGACCGTCCGGCATAGAACCGCCCGATAAGTGCAGGCGACAGGCGGTAGAAGCGTTCGAGGATGCGGTAGCGTTCCTCCGGCTCGGCGGCGCGGAACAACATCGTGTCGAGCATCCGGTAGAAGCCGCGGCTTTGCCACGTCGCCCGCGCCATATCGTGCGTCGCGTCATGCAGTTTCGCGCCCGAGAAATCGCTGAGGTCGGCCAGCATCGCCGCGGTCCGCACCGCATCGGGCAGCGAATAGCCGGTCGTCGGGTGGAACATCCCCGCGCGCATGCCCGCCTTGGCGACATGCGCGCCGCCCGACCGCCAATACGCCTCGAAATCGCCGCCCATCGCAACCGGCAGCACGCCCGATTCCTCACGCTCGACACGCGCCACCGACCAGCCACGCCCGGCGACATAGTCATCGATCCGCGCGCCCAGCACGGGCACGTCCAGATCGGGCGTGTCGCTGTAATAGGTGTCCTCGACGAACATCCGGTCCGCGCTGAACGGCAGGCAATAGACGAACCGATACCCGTCGATCTGCAGAATGGTGGCATCCATCACCATCGGCCGCGGGCTTTCGTGCGGCACGTTCAATGCCAGTTCGCGCCCGAGAAACTTCTGCCACGCCAGATCGAGCAGCGACAGGTCGCCCGGGCCCCGCGCATCGATCACGCCGGTCGCCTCGATCCGGTCGCCATCCGCCAGCACCACCGCGGTCGCGCTCGCGCCCGATACCTTCCGCCCGAGCATCAGCGCGTGTGGCGGCAGCACGCGGCGCACCTCGCGGTCGAGCCGCTCGCTCTCGATCGAATAATAGGTCGCGTCGATCGTCCGTGCATGGTCCGGAAAGCGTACGTCGTAGCCCTGCCACGCATGCACCACGAGCGGCGCGACGATCCAGCGATCGCCTTGCGCCACGTCGCTGCCGAAGAACGACCAGAGATGATTGCCGCCGACCACCGGCGCGGCGTCGATCAGCCGAACGTCCAGCGCCGGATGCCTGGCCTTGAGCGCCAGCGCGATCATCCCGCCGGCCAAACCCGCGCCAACGATCGCGACGTCGCAGGAGATCGTCGATGCCATGCCTCCGACTAGCGCAAAGCGAGAGCCTCGAAAACAACCTTTGCAAAGCAATCACGCACTAAGACAACCTGCGTTGCCGGGACGCGCAGGGGGGGCGTACCGGGTTTCCTCCCCCGCCAGGGGGAGGTGGCAGGCGCTTGCCTGACGGAGGGGGAGGAAAGGGGAACCGAGGTGCCGCGTCCTCCCCCTCCGTCACCTGTGGTGCCACCTCCCCCTTGCGGGGGAGGATTCACGGATCGAGCATCGCAGCGTCTGCGCCGTGCAAAGGGAAAAGCCAAACCTGCTCCCCTCCCTGGAAGGGAGGGGAGAACCCGCCACGGCTACACCCCGCGGTAAGGAAGAGGAACCTGCCCCCCTCCCTGGAAGGGAGGGGCTGGGGGTGGGTCGGCGTCCGCATAGTCGAACGCGCGTGGCACAAGCCGGCCGACCCACCCCCGACCCCTCCCTTCCAGGGAGGGGCGAATGCCCGGCCACGATACCCCTCCCTTTTCGGCAAGGAGAACCCGGCAACGACTACGCCTCCCTCACCGGCAAAGTGAGCCCCCCCGCAACGGATATCCCTCCATCGCAATCGTCCCTAGACCCGGCAAATGCTCACGCCCGCATCCGCCCCCACGCTCACCACCGCCCGCCTGACCCTGACCGGCCACGCCGCCGCCGACCTCGAGGACTGCGCCGCGATGTGGACCGATCCGCGCGTCTACACGATGATCGGCGGCCAGCCCCGCGCCCGCGAGGACGTCTGGATCCGCCTGCTCCGCTCGATTGGGCAATGGACGCTGTTCGGCTATGGCAGCTGGATCGCGCGCGACACCGCGACCGGTCGCCTGATCGGCGAGCTCGGCCTGATCGAGGCGCGCCGCGCGATCGAGCCCGCAATCGATGCCGCGCCGGAAATCGGCTGGACCCTCACCGGCGCCGCGCAAGGCCAGGGCTATGCCTCCGAAGCGCTCGTCGCGATCCTCGCCTGGACCGACGCACGCATCCCCGCGACGACCTGCATCATAGATCCCGCCAACGCCCCCTCGATCCGCCTCGCCGAGCGCCTCGGCTACCGCCTGCGCACCACGGGCACCTACCGGGACGCGCCGATCCTGATCTTCGACCGCCGCGCGCCCGCAGTGGATCTCCCGGCGGATCCCGCTGCTATTGCTGCGCGGTGACGACCGGCGTCTGCACCGAAGCGATCGGCACCGGATCGCCCGCCCGGTCGTAGAACGCCATCAACACCAGCCCCAACGCCAAAATGGTCCCGGCGATCGCATACATCAGCCCCTTATGGTCCTTGCCGGTCTGTACGCCAGTATCCCCGCGCGCGGCGCCGTGGTTTGCCATGCATCACTCTCCGAGTTGGCAGGTCATCCTGCTCTGGAGGGGAGGCTATCATCTTTCCGCACCCTGCATAGAGCCTATCGCAACCCCAAGCGATTCTCGGGACAAGGGCGTCTCCGGAAGCGCGCCAAGCACCACGCCCCCTCCTCCAAGCCCCGCTCCTCCAAGCCCCGCCCCCTCCAAATCCGTCACCCCAGCGAAAGCTGGGGTATCCCACGATGCACGCATCCGCGTCCGCAATGCAGCTATCTGGTCGCCGTTGCCTTGACCAAGGCTTCGGCTGCGCGTTGCCCCGACAGCGCCTTGATCGTCAGCGCAGTCGGCATCGGACGGTAGCGACCTACGATCTCTCCGGCGCGCGCCTTATCGCCTGACGAAAGCTGCTCTTCGAAATTCTCGAGCCAGGCCGTCTGCTTGTCGTCGGGTTCCGAACGGGCAAGGAAAAGCCGGAAATACGCGGCCGTTTTCGCGGCGTCGGGTTTGACGCCCGCTGCACCATTGTACACCGAGGCGAGTGTCATCAGGCCGCCGGACCAGCCCTGTGCCGCGGACTTTTCCAGCCAGCCAAGCCCCTTGGGAACATCGCCATCCTGCGCATACAGGATCCCGACATCCTGTTGTGCCAGCGCATAGCCTGCATTCGCCGCAACGAGCTTGTACTGGAGGGCCAACGCGGCATTCGCCGTCACCAGGCCGGCGCCTTGCCCTGCATAATAACAGCCCAACTTATACGCGCCGAGCGGGTCGCCCAGTTCTGCCGCTCTACGGAAAGCGTCGAGTGCTTTTGCATGGTCTTCGCCGACACCGGAGCCCGTCTGATACGCCATGCCGAGATAGTATATCGCTTCCGCATTGCCGGATTTGGCTAACCTTTCGAGCGCGGGAATCAGTGTTGGGCTTTGCGCATTTCCGCAGCCCGCTACTGCCACGAGAATAGCGGCAGTCATCATCTTGATGATCGTTCGCATCCGGCCCCCCCGATTAAAATCCTAGCTTACCGGACTATTTGCCAGTCGCAACGTCCACGGTCCCAAAGGCACCCAGGTTGTCACCGCCATGGAGATTTCGTGCCCATGATCGCATCGGTGCTGACTGCCCACTAGCCTCGCGCCCACCCCCACAACCCCATTACCCAACACCCCAAAATCCCCTATAAGCGCCTCATGTGGCTCGCCATCCTCCTCTCCGCGCTGGCAATGACCGCGATCGTCGGGGTCCGCTATCTCATCGTCTCCGGCGCGTTCGCCGCCGCCACCCGCGCGCGTCATCCCGGGCTCTACCGCGGGCTGGATGCGCAGATGCGGCGCGAGATCTGGTGGAGCATCGCCTCCGCGGCGATCTACGGCGTACCCGCGGGGATCGTCGCCTGGGGCTGGCAGAATCGCGGCTGGACGCAGATCTACACCGACGTCCACGCTTATCCGCTCTGGTACCTGCCGGTGTCGGTGCTCGCCTTCCTGTTCGCGCACGACACCTGGTTCTACTGGACGCATCGCTGGATGCATCGGCCGAAACCCTTCAAGCTCGCGCATGCGGTGCATCACGCCAGCCGCCCGCCGACCGCGTGGGCGGCGATGGCGTTCCATCCGATCGAGGCGATCACCGGCGCTGTGATAATTCCGCTACTGGTCTTCCTGATTCCGATCCATGTCGGCGCACTGGGTCTGGTACTGACGATCATGACCGTTATGGGGGTAACCAATCACATGGGGTGGGAGGTTTTCCCCCGGTTCATGTGGCGGGGCGCACTGGGAGGCTGGCTGATCACGGCGAGCCATCATCAGCGCCATCACGAACAATACGGGTGCAACTATGGCCTTTATTTCCGCTTTTGGGATCGGCTCTGCGGCACCGACAAGGGACTCGGCGACTTCACCAAGTCGCATGCGAAAGCTGCCGCCCGTGTCGCGCCTGCCGTTGGCAGTGGCGGGCGCGCTGGCGTGGCTGACGCTGGCGGCAGCAGCCCCCGTCACGCGGCTTGACGTAGAGATCGACAATCTCCGCTCGGCAAAGGGCATGATCCGGATCTGCCTCACCGCGGATCCCGACAATTTTCCCGCCTGCGTCGACGATGCCAACGCGCTGACCCGGTCGCTGCCCGCCAGCGTCCGCACCACCAGTTTCCCGGGGTTGCCCCAGCGCGGCTATGCGCTCGCGGTGATCCACGACGAGAACAACAACGCGAAGCTCGACACGCTCGCCGGCATCCCGCGGGAGGGCTACGGCTTCTCGCGCAACGCCGCCGTCCGGTTCGGTCCGCCGCGCTTTTCGGCGGCCCGGTTCATGGTTGCCGGTGATGCCGAATTGCAACAGGTGAAAATGCGTTACATCTTCTGACCGATCCTAACGGACCGAAAACGGTTTCACCGCGTTGCGACGGGGAACCTTTCTGTCCGGAGCATTTCCTTGCGCGCACTCACTCTCTTAACGTCTGCCGCAATCGCGGTGCTCTCGATCGCTACCCCCGCGCTCGCCCAGACCGACCCCAACCCGTCGCCGACGGTCACGGACCCGCGCGACAACAACCGCATGACGGTCGCGCTCGGCGTGGTGTCGATGCCCGATTACGAAGGCGCGGACAGCAATTCCTTCACGCCCGCCGGTGCATTCGTCGGCACGGTGCGCGGCCATGACATCTTCCTCCGCGGCACGCAGCTCTATTTCAACCTGATCCCGAACACGGGCGAGGTCGGTATCAACTATGAAGTCGGCGTCATCGCCGGCGTCCGCCGCGACCGCACCGGCGATATCGACAACCGCCAGGTCCGCGCGCTCGGCAAGATCGACACCGCCTATGAACTCGGCGGCTATGTCGGCGTCGCCCGCACCGGCGTCATCACCAGCGACTATGACACGCTCACCGCGCGCGTCGCCTATGTCCATGACGTGTCGGGCACCTATGACAGCTACGTCATCACCCCGCAGGTGAACTACACCACGCCGCTGTCGGTCCGCACGCTCGTCTCGCTCGGCATCGCCGCGGACTATGCCGGCAAGGGCTTCGGTCGCACCTATGCGGCGGTGACGCCGATCGGCTCGCTCGCCAGCGGTTTGCGCACCTACGACGTCAACGACAGCGGCTTCCGCCGCGTCAACGCCTCGCTGTTCGTGGTGCAGAGCCTGTCCGGCGATCTCCGCCACGGCCTCGGCGTCGGCGCCGGCGTGCTCTACGGCCGCATGGTCGGCAAGTACAAGGACAGCCCGATCGTCGCCGACGTCGGCGACGCCGACCAGTGGCTCGGCGCGATAGGCCTGACCTACACTTTCTGAGTCAGGCCCGGCTGATCCTAGGCCGGCCTGATCTGATCTCGGGCAAACAAGAGCCAAACCCCCGGACCTCACGATCCTCCCCCGCAAGGGGGAGGTGGCTGGCCCTTGCCAGACGGAGGGGGAGGCAGCGCAAACGCCGGTTCCGTGTCCTCCCCCTCCGTCGCCTACGGCGCCACCTCCCCCTGGCGGGTGAGGATCGTAAGCCAGAGATCCAAAAGCCCCTCCCCTGAAGGGGCGGGGAGAAGCAGACCGCCAAGCCTCAACCGCCAGCGGCGTCCTGTCGACGCGGGCCAACGAAGCGCGAGAACTGCCGCGGCCAAAGCTTCCAAAGCTCCCGCAACGCCAGCCACCAAAGCTCCCGCAACGCCAGCCACCAAAGCTCCCGCAACGCCAGCCACCAAAGCTCCCGCAAAACTACCGCGACCCAATCTTCCGAACGCGCCCGCGAACCCGCCTCGGGCGCCCCCGCAAGACCGCCCCGCCGCCGCTCCACCAAACCCCCACCCCACCTGAAATTTATTTCACAACGTTGCCGTTAATGCTGCGTCCATTTCGCCATGGCGTCCGTTCCTCGCCTTGGACGGCAGGTTTCTGCCCGCAATAGAGCGCGTTACGAGTCGGCCCCTGGCGACAGGGTGTTACTCTCATCGGTCCGGATTGTTCGATTGTTTCAATAACTCCGACGTCTGCAACAACAAGGGGAGGACCCTGATATGACCGAGAGCGTGCACCTGATCGAAGCCCTCGATGCGCGAGTGGAACGGCGCAGCGAGCGGCGTGAGTTTTTCAAGAATGCGCTCGGCGCCGCTGCGATCACCGCGGCCGGTGCGACCGCATTGTCGATGTCCAGCGCCGCGGCGGCCCAGTCCGTCACCGACGCCGATGTCCTGAACTTCGCGCTCAACCTCGAATATCTCGAGGCGCAATTCTATTCCTACGCGGCCTATGGCACCGGGCTCGACAACAGCCTGCTTGGCGGCACTGGCCAGCAGGGTGCGGTCCGCGGCGGTCGCCAAGTAAATTTCACCGATCCGATCGTCTCGCAATACGCCCGTGAGATCGCCCAGGACGAGATCGCCCATGTCAGGTTCCTCCGCACCGCGCTCGGCACCGCCGCCGTCGCGCAGCCGGTGATCGACGTCAGCGTCTCGCCGACCAGCGCGTTCTCGCTCGCCGCCCAGGCCGCCGGGCTCGTCCCCGCCGGCACCGCGTTCGATCCCTATGCCTCCGACGAGGCGTTCCTGCTCGGCGCGTTCATCTTCGAGGACGTCGGCGTGACCGCGTACAAGGGCGCCGCCCCGCTGCTCACCAGCAAGGCGTATCTCGAGGCCGCTGCCGGCCTGCTCGCGGTCGAGGCGTATCACGCCGCGATCGTCCGCACGACGCTGTACGGCAAGGGCATCGCGACGCCGTCGCTGCGCACCTCCGCCGATGCCATCTCGCGCGCGCGCGACAGCCTCGACGGTGGTGGCGCCAACACGACGATCTTCGGTGCGAACGACATCGACCAGGGCATCTCGTCGTACAGCGCGACGCCGATCAACCTCGCCACCACGCAGGCCGCGGTGACCGTGTCGAACATCGTCCCGCTCGACACCAACGGCGTCGCCTACAGCCGTTCGCCAAGCCAGGTGCTCAACATCGTGTACCTCAACAGTGGTGCAGCCTCCGCAGGCGGGTTCTTCCCGGCCGGCATGAACGGCAACGTCAAGACGAGCACCGCAGCGGTCTGATCGCTCAGACCGACCGCGCGCCTTCTTCGATATTCAGGGGATTAACCCAATGACCGATCTCAATACCAAGCTCGAGATATTCGACGCGATCGCCGCCCGCCGTAACGAGCGCCGCGGTTTCCTCCGCTTCGCCGGCGGCTCGGCCCTCGCCATCGGTGGCGCAAGCCTGCTTGCGGCCTGCGGCAACGACGATGAGGATCTCGCACCCGCTCCCACGCCGACTCCGACCCCGGCCGCCGCCATCAACGATGCGGATATCCTCAACTACGCGCTCAACCTCGAATATCTCGAAGCGCAGTTCTATGCGTTCGCGGCATTCGGCGTCGGGCTGAACGCCAGCCTGCTCACCGGCACCGGTACGCAGGGCGCCGTCACCGGCGGCGCGCAGGTCCCGTTCCAGGATGCCGTCGTCCGCGAATATGCGCGCGAGATCGCGATCGACGAGGTCGCGCACGTCGCGTTCCTGCGGACCGCGCTCGGCACCGCCGCCGTCGCCCAGCCCGCGATCGACATCTCGGCCGGCACGGTCGCCGCGCCGGGTGCGTTCACGGCCGCAGCACGCGCCGCCGGCGTCGTCTCTGCATCGCAGGTGTTCAACCCCTATGCCGACGACAACAGCTTCCTGCTCGGCGCGTACATCTTCGAGGACGTCGGCGTCTCGGCCTACAAGGGCGCAGCGGCGCTGATCGCCAACAAGACCTATCTCGAGGCCGCCGCCGGCATCCTGGCGGCTGAGGCCTACCACGCCGGCCTGATCCGCACGATCCTGTACCGCAAGGGCCTGGATGCACCGTCGCTGCGCACCATCGCGGGCCAGATCAGCGACGCCCGCGACAGCCTCGACGGCAGCAGCGACATCGATCAGGGCATCACCGGTACCGATGCGACGATCTCGAACATCGTGCCGACCGATGCCAACGGCCTGGCCTATAGCCGGTCGATCGCACAGGTGCACAACATCGCCTATCTGACCAACACCGCACGGATCGGCGGGGGCTTCTTCCCCAACGGGACCAACAACCGCACCGACGCACTTCGGAGCAGCGGCGCCAACGCATGATCGCCGTCACGGACTGAAACAGAAACCTCGGATCGCGGCGCATTCAGGAGCGCCGCGATCCTTGTTTGGGGAATGACCATGAAACACTTCACGACGCTCACCATGCTCGCCGGTCTCGCCGCCGCGGGCATTTTTGCCGTTCCCGCCGCCGCGCAGGACATGACCACCGACCGCGACAGCAAGCCGTTCTCGGGTGTCTATATCGGCGCGGCCGGCGGTTACGACGTCCAGGGCAACGACGTCGGCTCGTCGATCCTGTTCGATCGCAACGGCGACGGCAATTTCAACGACAGCGTCAACACCATCACCGGCGCCAACGCCTTCTCGCCGGGCTTCTGCAACGGCTCCGCCCGCACCGCGGTGGTCGATTACGGCTGCCGCAACGACGATGACGGCTGGTCCTATTACGGCCGCGCCGGCTTCGACGTGCAGAGCGGCGCGTTCGTGGTCGGCCTTGTCGGCGAATTCGGCAAGTCCGACATCACCGACAGCGTCGCCGCCTTCTCGTCCACGCCCGCCAGCTACACGATGGCACGCAAGCTGAAGTGGGAAGGCTCGGTCCGTGCCCGTGTCGGCCTCGCCGCGCGCAACACGCTGTTCTACGCCACCGGCGGCGCCGGCTATGCCAAGATCGACAATCTGTTCTTCACCACCAACACCGCCAACGCGTTCGCGGCCACCGGCTCGAACAAGCGCTGGGGCTATGTCGGCGGCGGCGGCATCGAGCAGAAGCTGACCCGCAACATCTCGATCGGCATGGAATACACCTATCACCAGTACAAGGACGACGACGCCCGCGTTCTGGTCACCGCCGGCACCGCGCTCGCCGGCAGCCCGGTGCTGCTGGCGAACAACCCGTTCGTGCTCGCCCCTAACACCAGCGGCACCACCTTCCGCCGCAGCGACGACCAGTTCCGCTGGCACTCGCTCCGCGGCACGGTGTCGTTCCGGTTCTGAGGCGCAGGGCGGCCTGCACCAAGCTGGTGCAGGACTCGCCCAAGCCCGGCCAGCGCAGCACAGCACGCCACAAGGCGTAGCTTTGCTACGACTGACGGCGAGCGGAGTAAGGAAAAGGCCGTTGCCCCAAACCAGGGGCAGCGGCCTTTTCTCTAGTGCTCAATCCTCCCCCGCCAGGGGGAGGTGGCGCCGAAGGCGACGGAGGGGGAGGACCGCGCAACACCGGTGATCCCTTACCGCCCCCTCCGTCTGGCAAGCGCCAGCCACCTCCCCCTTGCGGGGGAGGATCGCAAGAAAGGGCTTCACCCGCACCGTTCACCCCCCAAGCCCGTTCGCCCTGAGCGAAGTCGAAGGGCAAGTTTCCCATTGCGCCCCACCCCAAGCCGCCTATGCTCACCCCACCCCGGGGGAGCGCTTTATCCGCGCTTGAGAGGAAGGCAGGAGCCTTCGACCCGCTGAACCTGATCCGGTTGATACCGGCGGAGGGAGGGAGCGGTCGCCACAGAACCGCAATCCTTGCTCCGACACCCGTAGGAGCAAGCGCATGGCCGATTTCGAAGCAGGCACCCCAACAGCAGACATCGGCGTAACCACCGGCCCGATCCGAGGCTCGCGAAAGATCCACGTCGCGGTCCCCTCCAGCCCAGACGTCCGCGTCGCCATGCGCGAAATCGTCCTAGACCCAAGCTGCAGCGAACCCCCGTTACGCGTCTACGACACCAGCGGCCCCTACACAGACCCCCGCGCGAAAATCGACATCAACGCCGGCCTCCCCCAACTCCGCCGCCAGTGGATCGAAGCACGCGGCGACGTAGAATCCTACGAAGCCCGGGAAATCCGCCCCGAAGACAACGGCCAGCTCGGCCCCGACCGTTCCGGCGGCGTCCCCCAATTCCCCGGCAGCATCAAGCGCCCCCTCCGCGCCAAGCCCGGCGCCAACGTCAGCCAGATGCACTACGCCCGCCGCGGCATCATCACCCCCGAAATGGAATACGTCGCCACCCGCGAAAACCTCGGCCGCGCCATGCTCAAAGACTACAAGCGAGACGGCGAAAGCTTCGGCGCGCAGATTCCCGACTTCGTAACCCCCGAATTCGTCCGCGACGAGATCGCCCGCGGCCGCGCGATCATCCCCAACAACATCAACCACCCCGAATCCGAACCGATGGCGATCGGCCGCAACTTCCTCGTCAAGATCAACGCCAACATCGGCAACAGCGCGGTCGCCAGCAACGTCGCCGCCGAAGTCGACAAGCTCGTCTGGTCGATCCGCTGGGGCGCCGACACGGTGATGGACCTCAGCACCGGCCGCAACATCCACGACACCCGCGAATGGATCCTGCGCAACGCGCCCGTCCCGATCGGCACCGTGCCGCTCTACCAGGCGCTCGAAAAGGTCGGCGGCGTCGCCGAAGACCTCACCTGGGAGATATTCCGCGACACCCTCATCGAGCAGGCCGAACAGGGCGTCGATTACTTCACGATCCACGCCGGCGTGCGGCTGGCGTACATCCCGATGACCGCGAAACGCGTCACCGGCATCGTCTCGCGCGGCGGCTCGATCATGGCGAAATGGTGCCTCAGCCATCACAAGGAGAGCTTCCTCTACGAGCGCTTCGACGAGATCACCGAGATCATGAAGGCCTACGACATCGCCTACAGCCTCGGCGACGGCCTGCGCCCCGGCAGCATCGCCGACGCCAACGACGAAGCGCAGTTCAGCGAACTCTACACGCTCGGCGAACTCACCCACCGCGCGTGGAAGAGCGACGTCCAGGTCATGATCGAAGGCCCCGGCCACGTGCCGATGCACAAGATCAAGGAGAACATGGACAAGCAACTCGAAGTCTGCGGCGAAGCACCTTTCTACACGCTAGGGCCACTCACCACGGACATAGCCCCCGGCTACGACCACATCACCAGCGGCATCGGCGCAGCGATGATCGGCTGGTACGGCACCGCGATGCTCTGCTACGTCACGCCGAAGGAGCATCTAGGCTTGCCGGATCGCGACGACGTCAAGGTCGGCGTAGTAACCTACAAACTAGCCGCCCACGCCGCCGACCTCGCCAAAGGCCACCCCGCCGCCCAGATGCGCGACGACGCCCTCAGCCGCGCAAGGTTCGAATTCCGCTGGAGAGACCAGTTCAACCTGTCGCTAGACCCCGACACGGCGGAACAATACCACGACCAGACGCTCCCGGCAGAAGGCGCCAAGACCGCCCATTTCTGCTCGATGTGCGGCCCAAAATTCTGCTCGATGAAGATCACGCAAGAGGTGCGGGATTTTGCGGCGAAGCAGAACCAACCGGCGGACGCATTCCTTTCCGCGGAGGCTGCCCTGAAGGCCGACGATCCCCGCGCGCTCTTCGCCAAGGGCGGGACGCATGCCGATGCTGAGAAGGGCATGGCGGACATGAGCGATATGTTCAGAGAGCGGGGTGGGGAGATTTACTTGCCATCAGCGTGATAGCTGCGAATGTCGTTGGCCAGAAGGGGATACCATGACGACAGTCGACGCCTTGCGTAAGCCGGATATGCCGGCCGTAATCGCACGAACCCATATCTCCAGTGATATCCACGGCTTTTTATTGCCGGTTTTCGAGGCGATTTCGAACGCTATACACGGCGTTGAACAAAGATTTTCAGACCAGTCCATGATGGCGGGCCACGTTGACATCACGTTCACGGGTATCGGTAATTCGTTAGAATTCTCGGTATCTGTAACCGACAATGGTTCGGGGCTAGACGACCAAAACTACCTATCTTTTCTAACTCCATTCAGTGGCCTCAAACTGTCACAAAAGGGAAGGGGCTTCGGGCGATTCATCGCCTTTAAAGTATTCAACAGAATACTATATTCGTCTCGTTATAATGTCGGAACTGCAAGAATAAGTCGAGCATTCCGGTTTAATATTTATGACGATAGAGAGCTGATTTACTTTGATGCCGAGCCGGACTTTTCGGATCTTGGTGTTCGGGTGGAATATAATGACCTAAAACCCGAATGGCACTCAATCGTAGAGAGCCTGTCCGCAACTATAGTTGCAGATGAAATTGCTCACCATTTCTTCCCGGAGTTCATCCGTGGTACATTGCCGCGCATAAATCTTACGTTTGGCGATGCAGAGATCGAACTTACTTCTCGATTCAGCTCTCTTTTCGTTTCCCACGGTAGTGGCAGTGTCGTGGTAAAGATCGATGGTGCCGACGAGGAGCTACAGTACTCCCTAAGTAGAGTGCCCCGCTCCCGCAGGTTCGATCAAAATGCATTGCTTTTCTCAGCAGGCGGAAGAATTGTAGGGAGTCCGCGAGATTTATCCCAGAAGTTGGGTCGATCTTTTTTCGTCGGGGAGGCTGACGAGAAGTATATCATAATCGCCGTTATCTCTGGCGATGCTCTGGAGCAGCGGCTCAACGATTCCCGGACCAGTATCGGTGTAGCGCCAAAGGCCATAGAAGATATTGTTTCGGCAGTTGCGAAAATGATCGAGGAAGTCGAGGGTGATCAAATACGAGTAATCAAGGAAGCGCAGCGGAAAGACCTATCGGGGGCGTTAAGCGAAAATCCGATCCTACGCACCGGATTATCAGGTCAGTCACTCGAAGAGTATGTTAGGTCGAAGCCAAATAGTTGGGGTGCGGATCAGTTTGTTTCTGATTTGGCGCTAAGGCGTTTTCGAGCTAGTAACAACCTTTCTCAGTCGATTGCTACTGCATCGGTTGATAGAGAATCATATTATGAACAGATAAAAGACCTCGTGGCAAAGATAGATCTGGGTAAGAAGGACGCTCTTGCTGAGTACGTCATCCATCGCAAAAAAATAATTACGCTTATTGAGGCTGCCCGTAAGTTCGATACGTCGGGCAAAATATCGCCCGAAGATACAATTCATGATTTGGTATTCCGCCGATATTCTGACAACGCAACTCGTGGGTACTTTGATCACAATTTGTGGTTGGTAGACGATGCTCTTGCGTTCTGTCCCTATATTTCGAGCGACCGGACCATTCACGGTGGTCGTCGCCAGAAAGGCGATAAGGTTACAGATCTGATGTTCTACGAAGACAGCATCGTTCTGGGTGAGAATGATGGATCATCGTTAGTCATTGTTGAATTTAAAAAACCTGTAAGAGACGACTATGTATTTGGTCCGGCGAAATCGGATCCCGTCATGCAAGTTGTGGAGACTCTAGAAAAAGCTATTGCAAACGGTGGTATAACTAGATCCGACGGCGGCCATTTTTCGTTCGTACAGGTGACCCGGAGGTTCGCATACATAATTGCCGATCTCACACCATCTCTGATACGGGTGCTTCAACGGCATGATTTCAAGAATGACTGGAATCCTAAAGTTTGGATTCGATATAGAGATACAGAGCAGATGGCCATCTACGTTTATGGATATGACACAATGATAGAAGGAGCGAAAAAGCGCAACGCTGCATTCTTTAGCGTTTTGCTCGACGAATGAGCCGGAAGCTTACTGTGCTTTATGGTTTCACTCGAGAATAGTCTGCCAGCCGTAGGAGCGGCGTACTGAACGCGTCCACATAGGGATGGCCTGATCGATACGGAGCGCTGGACGCTGAAATCGCGGATGTCGTCCAGATCGCTCTGAGCCTTTCGGCTCAATTCAAGCCGCACTCGCGGTCCGTAGCCGGTCGCGCAACTCGTCGAGATAATCGAACGGATCGCGCTCGCTCACGCCCGATGCGCTGCCTTCATCGATCGCCGCCTGCAAAGCCCGCCGCTTTTGCTCATGGTCCCGATCGCGCCGTATCAGATCGAGAATATACCCGTCGGTCCCGCCGTACCGCCCTTCGGCGACCCGCGCCTCGACCCAGGTTTCCAAGTCGCCCGGAAGCGAAACATGCATTTGCGCCATCTGTCTAAACTACGGCAACACGGAAGGATCGACAAGTGACCGCCCCATTTTGCACATCCGTCCAACGCACCGCGTGATGGATGCTCCATGGCAACACCCCGCACAATTCGGTCCTACACGCGGCGCCCCGCGCTGTCCTACACAGCCCCGATCTGATCCGCTCCCGCGATGACCAAAGCATCAGACCCGCGCGGCCGTCCGGTCGCTGCCCCCACCCTTGCCCCCACCCTCAACCGCGCGATGGACTTTGCCGATTTCGAACCCGTCCGGGCAATGACACCTCCAATGCCGCAGCCGGAAATGGCGATGTCCGACCGCGCCGTCCCCGCGCTCGCCACCCCCGCCGCCGCCACTCTCGCCGCCAAGGCCAACCTCCCGCAGACTTGCATGATCGAGGAGGACGATCCCCGAGTGATCCTCGACGGGTTCGATCCCGCCGATTACGTCTGGGTCCCCGTCCCCCGCCAGCGCCGCCCCGACGGCTGGAGCCACGCCAAGCAGCGCCTCTTCATCGAACACCTCGCCGACACCAGCTCGGTCACCGCCGCCGCCACGCAGGTCGATATGTCGGTCAACAGTTGCTACGCGCTGCGCCGCGCCCCCGGTGCCGAACAATTCGCCGCCGCCTGGACCGCGGCCGTGCAGTCGGGCGTCACGCGGCTCGCCGACCTGGCGCTGGAGCGCGCGATGACCGGCGAGGAAATTCCGGTGTTCGACAAGAGCGGCCACCGGATCGCGTGCCGCTACAAATACAGCGACCGGATGATCATGTTCCTCCTGCGCGCGCACATGCCCGAACGCTACGGCCACGCGCACCGCACGACATCTGCCCCGCACGACCGCGACCGGCCTGAAGCGCCGCGCATAGCCTCGGTCGCGCAGGCCATCGCGCTGCTCGAACCCGCCATGCCGGACAACCCCGCGGCACTGCTGACGGAGCAAGCCCTGTGCGACCGGCTCCAGGACATCCAGGATCTGGGCGGCGCCGACTTCGTCCTGCCGCAGGACGCGTCCGGCCAGATCCTCCGCGACCGCTCGCACCGGATCGAGGAGCAGCGCGTCGCCGACATAGAGTTCGACCGCCGCCTCGAATGGGCAAAGATCGGCGTCGCCCCGCCACCGCCGACCGGCTATCCGCCGTCGCCTTACGGCAATCACGACGACCCCGACTACGACGACGAGTGACCGCGTCTTGGCCTAACCCGGCCTAATCTTCTTTTCGTTTAATCCCGCGAAATCAACGCGAAAGCCCTACCGCTTCCGAACGAACTCCGCCCGCAGCACCAGCCCCTTGATCCCCTCGTACCGACAGTCGATCTCCTGCGCATCGCCGGTCAGCCGGATCGACTTGATCACCGTTCCGCGCTTCAACGTCTGCCCCGCACCCTTCACGGTCAGGTCCTTGATCAGCGTCACCTGGTCGCCGTCCGCCAGCACGTTCCCGACCGAATCCCGCACCACGACCGCGCCGTCATCCGCCGCAACAGCCGTCGCCGCACCGCCCGCAACCCACTCGCCGGTAGCTTCGTCGTACACATAGTCGTCGCTCATCGGTCGGTCTCCGGCAGCGCCCAATCGATCGGAGCGCGCCCATGGGTTTCGAGAAAGTCATTGGCCCGGCTGAACGGCCGCGATCCGAAGAACCCGGTCCGTGCCGCCAGCGGCGACGGGTGCGCCGACTGGATCACCAGATGCCGCCCGCCCTTCGTCACGTCATCGACGAACGCCGCCTTCTTCTGCGCATACGCCCCCCACAGCAGGAACACGACCGGTTTGTCCTGCGCATTCACTGCCGCGATCACCGCATCGGTAAATCGCTCCCACCCGCGCTTGCTGTGCGAGGCAGCCTCCCCCATCCGCACGCTCAGCACCGCGTTGAGCAACAGCACGCCCTGCGCTGCCCAATGATCCAGCATGCCGTGGCGTGCACGCGGAATCCCGAGATCCGCCTCCAGCTCCTTGTAGATATTTACCAGGCTAGGCGGCGTCCGCACACCTTGGCGGACCGAGAAGCTCAGCCCATGCGCCTGCCCCTCGCCATGATACGGATCCTGCCCCAGGATCACGACCCGCACCTGATCCAGCGGCGTCAGCTCCAGCGCCCGAAACCGGTCGGCCTCTTCCGGAAACACCCGAGCCCCCGCCACCCACTCGGCCTCCAAAAACGCATTCAGCGCGCGCATGTACGGCGCCTCGAACTCGGCAGCGAGCGCCTGCCAGCTCGGCGGGAGAGGGGAGTCGATCATCCCCGCCGCATGTCGGACAGGGCAGGGGCGTGTCAATCGCCACCCTCGTTCCCCCGCGAAGGCGGGGGCCCAGGATCACAAACGATACCGCCCGAGACCCTGGACCCCCGCCTCCGCGGGGGAACAGCAAGAAGGCTCGCACTCCGTGACGCGCCCCCTTATATGCGCCGCCATGACCGAGATCACCGTCGCCGCGCTGCAGCTGGGCTTCACGCCCAACATCGACCGTAACATCGCCAACGTCTCGCGCCTCGTCCACGAGGCCGCCGCGAAGGGCGCGCAGGTCATCCTCCCGCCCGAGTTGTTCGAGGGCGAATACTTCTGCCGCGTCGAGGACGAGGGCCTCTTCGCCAACGCCGCGCCCGTCGGCGAACACAAGGCGGTGCTCGCGATGCAGGCGCTCGCCGAAGCGCTCAAGGTCACCATCCCGACCAGCTTCTTCGAGGCGGACGGCCCGCACCACTACAACAGTCTCGCGATGATCGGCCCCGACGGCAACGTCCAGGGCGTCTACCGCAAGAGCCACATCCCCGACGGCCCCGGCTACGAGGAGAAGTTCTACTTCCGCCCCGGCAACACCGGCTTCAAGGTCTGGCCCCACGCCGCCGACTCCAGGGCGGTCAAGCTAGGCGTCGGCGTCTGCTGGGACCAATGGTACCCGGAAACGGCCCGCGCGATGATGCTGATGGGCGCCGAAATCCTGTTCTACCCGACCGCGATCGGCAGCGAGCCGCACGACACGTCGCTCGACACCGCCCGGCTCTGGCGCCGCGCCATGGTCGGCCACGCGGTCAGCAACGTCGTTCCGATCGTCGCCGCCAACCGCGTCGGCGTCGAGCACGGCCAGACCTTCTACGGTACCAGCTTCATCGCCGACGAGCGTGGCGACATCCTAGCGGAGCTAGGCCGCGAGGACGAAGGCGTGATCACCGCGACGATCGACCTCGACATCGTCAAGCGCCACCGCGCCGCGTTCGGCTTCTTCCGCGATCGCCGCCCCGATTTGTACGGCCGCCTCGTTCAGGACATCTGACCACGCAACGCCAGCGCCCGCTCGAACACCGCGTCGAACATCGCGGCGGTCAGCACGCCGGTGTTCACGTTGTAGCGTGAGCAGTGGAAGCTATCGATCAGGATGCGACCGTCGGGCATCACATGCTCGGCGCCATGCGCGAACCGTGCCTTGGGCAGCCGCCCGCCGAGCATCTTCACCGCCGACTGGTGCGCGATATGCCCGAGCGCCACGAACACGCGGGCGGTCGGCACCGCATCCGCCTGAGTCTCCAGGAACGGGCGGCAGGTGCGGATTTCCTCTGGCGTCGGCTTGTTCTCGGGCGGCAGGCATTTCACCGCGTTGAGGATGATCGCACCGTCGAGCGCCAGACCGTCCTCGGCCTTCGCACCGTACGTGCCCGTCGCAAGCCCGAACCGCCCGAGCGTCTCGAACAGGAACTGCCCCGCATAATCGCCGGTGAAGGCGCGGCCGGTCCGGTTCGCGCCATGCTTCCCAGGCGCGAGGCCGATGATGCCGAGCCATGCGGCAGGATCGCCGAACGCGGGGACGGGCGCGTTCCACCAGGTCGGGAACTCGGTCCGCAGCTGCTCGCGCACCCCGACGAGGCGGGGGCAGAGCGGACAGTCATGCGGCGGCTCGGTCTCGGGCAGCGCGGAGACGGGCGCGAAGACGGTGGTGACGTCGACCTCGCCAGCCTCATCGACGTTTTCGGGAAGCGCGGTGGTGTAAGGTGTGGAATCCATGGGATTGCGCTAGGCGGACCAAATGTCGCCTGCAACCCCGCTCCCGCCGATCGCGCTAGCGCCATCCACCTACGCGATCGCACTGGGCTCGAATCGCCGCGGCCGACACGGTGCCCCTGAGCGCGAGATCGCGGCCGCTATGGACATGCTCGGCAATATCATCGCTCGATCACCGACCGTCGCCAGCGCACCGCTAGGACCCTCGAATCGCCGCTACGCCAACGCCGTCGCGCTGATCGAAACGCCGGAAGACCCCGCCGCGCTGCTGGTCCGCCTGAAGCGGATCGAACGCAGCTTCGGCCGCCGCCCCGGCCGCCGCTGGGGCAGCCGCGTGATCGATCTCGACATCATCCTCTGGTCGGGTGGCGCCTGGTCGTCGCCCGGTCTCACCGTGCCGCACGCCGCCTTCCGCACCCGCGGCTTCGTGCTCGGCCCGCTCGCTGGGCTCGTCCCGACATGGCGCGATCCCCTGAGCGGGCGAACGATACGGCAATTGGCGCAATCGGTTGACCGAAAGCGGCCACGCGATTAGGTGCGCGGTCCACGATGGCGGGGGTCCGTAGCTCAGTTGGTAGAGCAAGCGACTTTTAATCGAGAGGTCCCGGGTTCGAGCCCCGGCGGACCCACCATCGACGGCACGCCCGAAAAGGGTGAGCGCAGGCATGTGCCCGCGGTTCTCGCCGGCGCATCGGTCGCCGCAGTCGGCATCGTCCTCATCCTGCTCGTCGGTCTCGCGGTAGGCCATTGGCCGTTCGCGTTCGATCGGTCGATCATCCTCGGGCTGCGCGCCTGGGGTGGTCCGTCCTGGTTGCCGAAGGTCGCCGCCGACGTCACCGCGCTCGGCGGCGGCATCGTCCTGACGATCGTCGTGGTGATCGTCGCCGGGCTGCTGATCGTCCAGCGGCTCTGGCTGACCGCGATCGCGATCGTCGCAGCCAGCGTCAGCGGCAATATCATCGTCGAGTTGGTCAAGCTGCATGTCGCGCGCCCACGCCCCGACATCGTCGCGCATCTCGTCACGGTCACGCATATGAGCTTCCCCAGCGGCCATTCGGCGAACAGCGCGATCGTCTATCTGACGCTCGCCGGCCTCGCCTCGCAGGTGACGAGGGATCGCGCGACGCGGGCGTACATGCTGGTCATCGCGATCCTGCTGGTCGGCGCGATCGGGTGCAGCCGGGTGTATCTCGGCGTCCACTGGCCGAGCGACGTGCTGGCCGGCTGGAGCTTCGGCACGCTGTGGGCGCTGGCGTGGTGGCTGGCGACCGCCCGCGTGCGCACCTCAATCGGCGGCGAGCGCTAGCACGGCCTTGGCCGCCTTCAGATGCGGCGCGTCGACCATCCTGCCATCCAACTGGAGCGCACCCGCACCCGGATTGGCGGCGAACAGGTCGACGATCTTTTGCGCATGAACGCGCTCCTCGGCCGACGGCGTGAAGGCCGCGTTGATCACCGCGACCTGGCTCGGATGGATCGCCATCATCCCCGTGAAGCCGTCGCGACGGCCCCGCGCGGCATAGGCGGCGAGCCCGTCCAGATCGCGGAAATCGGGATAGACCGTCTCGATCGCCGCCACCCCTGCGGCATGCGCGCCGAACAGCGTCAGCGACCTAGCGAGCTGGTATGGCGCGGTGTACGATCCATCCGCCTCGCGCGAGGTCGCCGCGCCGATCGCTGCGGGCAAATCCTCCGCGCCCCAGGTCAGCCCGACGAGCCGGTCCGTCACGCCGCCATAGCTACCGAGCGCGAAGATCGCTGCTGGCGTTTCGGTCGCGATCGGCAGGATGGCGATGTCGCCGCTCAGTTTGGCATCGAGCGCGGCGAGGCTCGCCGCGCCCTCCGCCTTCGGCAGCACGATGCCATCCGGCTTGGCCGAGAGCACGGCCGCGAGATCGTCGTCCGCCAGCCCCGAATCGAGCGGGTTGATCCGCACGAACAGCGGCATCGTCCGGGGCTCGGCAAGGGACGCCGCGACATGCGCGCGCGCCGCCACCTTGGCACTCGGCGCGACCGAATCCTCTAGGTCGAGGATCAACGCGTCCGCCCCCAGCCCGAGCGCCTTGACCATCCGCTCGGGTCGATCACCCGGCACGAACAGCAGCGAGCGAAGTCTCACCGCCCCTTCTCCGCCAGCGCGCGCTCCCACGCCAGCGCATCGCGGACGATCCCGTCGAGATCGGCGTGGCGCGGCGTCCAGTCGAGCGTCTCCAGAATCGCGCGATTGTCCGAGATCAGCATCGCCGGATCGCCCGCACGGCGCCCTTCCAGGCGGCGCTCGATCGTCCGGTTGGTAATCTTGTCGACCGCATCGAGCACCTCGAGCACCGAGAAGCCCTTGCCATAGCCCGCGTTCAGCGTGTGGCTCTTGGCGGGTTCGGCGATCAGCACCTCCAGCGCGGCGACATGCGCGGCGGCAAGGTCGGTGACGTGGATGTAATCGCGTACGCCGGTGCCGTCGGGCGTGTCGAAATCCGTGCCGTAGACACCGACCGCGTCGCGCTTGCCGGTTGCCGCCTCGACCGCGATCTTGATCAGGTGCGTCGCGCCGACGGTCGACTGGCCGCTGCGCCCCTGCGGATCGGCGCCGGCGACGTTGAAGTAGCGCAACGCCGCGTAATTCATCGGGTGCGCCGCGGCGACATCGCGCAGCATCGCCTCGGTCATCAGCTTCGACATGCCGTACGGGTTGATCGGCACGGTCGGATCGCCCTCGGCCACGGGCACCTTCTCGGGCGTGCCATAGGTCGCGGCGGTCGACGAGAAAATGAAGTGCGGCACGCCCTCGACGACCGCGCTCTCGATCAGCGCACGGCTCGCGGCGGTGTTGTTGCGGTAATATTTGAGCGGATCGCTAACCGACTCGGGGACCACGACCGAGCCGGCGAAATGCATGATCGCGCGGACGTTGTGATCGCGGATCGCCGTGCGCACCTTCGCATCGTCGGCGACGTTCGCCTCGACGAGTGCGGCGCGGCGGTCGACCGCCCAGTCGAATCCGGTGACGAGGTTGTCGAGTACGACGACGTCGTAGCCCGCGTCGAGCAGCGCCAATACCGCGTGGCTGCCGATGTAACCGGCGCCGCCGGTGACCATAACCTTACCGTCGATCATACGCGTCTCCTCTTTGTTGCGCGGTAGCGGCTTCCTACATTGGCGGAAAGGAGATCGTGATGACGGATTATGTAACGCTGGCCGGCGGCTGCTTCTGGTGCACCGAGGCTGTGTTCAAGGACGTGATCGGCGTGGAGAGCGCCGAGAGCGGCTATATCGGCGGGACTGTGCCCAACCCGACCTACAAGCAGGTGTGCGGCGGCGACACCGGCCATGCCGAGGCGATCCGGATCGGTTTCGACCCGGAGCAGCTGAAGCTCGGCGACCTGCTCGACATCTTCTTCGCGACGCATGACGCGACGACGCTGAACCGGCAGGGCAACGACGTCGGCACGCAGTATCGCTCGGCGATGTTCCCGGCGGACGACGCGCAGAAGGCGGAGATGCAGGCGGCGCTGGAGCGGGCGCAGGCCGACTCGCCCAAGCCGATCGTCACCACCATCGAGCCGATGGATACGTGGTACGAGGCGGAAGGCTATCACCAGGATTACTGGGAAACCTCGGGTCGCTCGAACCCGTACTGCATGGCAGTGATCCCGCCGAAGCTGCAGAAGTTGCGCAAGAGCTTTGCGGCGCGATCGAAGGCGGCGGTTAGCGCGTAAGACAGAATGGGTTCACGCGAAGGCGCGAAGGCGCGAAGATGTCGGGCTGAGGTAAGCCCGTCCCGGCCTATCGAAAGGCTCAAACCTCTTCGCGCCTTTGCGCCTTCGCGTGAACCAATCTTCTTTCAACGATGCGCAGCACGGCGAAGGCGGTCGTTGATCGCCTCGCCGATGCCGTCGAGCGGGATCGGTGCGACGGCAATCTTCGCACTTTCGTTCGCGTCGGCGGCGTGGAGCAGATCGAACAGCTTCGCGGCCGCTTCGACGAGGTTTCCTGAGGCCGACAAGGAGACGTCTCCGGCCACGTTGCCGAAACCGATCAGCCATTCGTCCGAACCTGCCTCGGTCGCATTCAACCGAAGCAGCTTCTTGGGAGCATAGTGGCTTGCAAGCTGCCCCGGCGCCGTGACCGCACCCTCACTCCCCCCCGGCGAAGGCCGGGGCCCAATTGAGGGACGGTCATGATCCGCGTCGCGCTCCGTTACATCCGACGTTCCAATTGGGCCCCGGCCTTCGCCGGGGGGGTGCTGTTCGCCGGGGGCGTGTTTGAGGTGGGTTAGGATCGCTTCCGCCGTCACCGGCCCAGGCCGCAACACCGTACGCCCCGCCACGATCGTCGACTCGAGCCCAGCCTCGGTAGCCCCGTCGTCGATAATCAGCGGCACGTTCCCCCCCAGACTCCCCGCAACATGCGTAGCGCAAGTCGGACTGATCCCCCCGCTCGCATTGGCCGACGGCGCCGCCAGCGGCCGCCCCGACGCCGCGATCAACCCCTGCATCGCCCGATGCCGGGGCACCCGGATCGCGATCGTATCCAACCCCGCCGTCACCAGCGAAGCGATCCCCGCCTCCGCCCGCACCGGCAGCACCAGCGTCAGCGGCCCCGGCCAGAACACCGCCGCCAACGCAAACGCATCCGCATCGAACACCGCGATCCGCTCCGCCGCCGCCAGATCCGCGACATGCACGATCAGCGGATTGAAACTCGGACGCCCCTTGGCGGCATAGATCCGCGCCACCGCATCCGCATTCGTCGCGTCCGCCGCGAGTCCGTACACCGTCTCGGTCGGCACCGCGACGAGTCCCCCGGCGCGAATCAGCGCGGCGGCTTCGGCGATCGCGGCCGTGCCGTAGGGTAAAATTCGAGGGTGTGGACGGGTCATTTTACAGGCGTATAGCGGGTCCAAACCGTAGCGATAAGAGGATGCGATGGCCTTCACTCCAGCAACCACCGAACAGCGTTTCGTGCTCGATCATGTCGTCCGGATCGGCGAGCTCGCCGCGACCGAACGCTATGCCGCCGCCAGCGACGACGTCGTCGACGCGGTGCTCGAAGGCGTCGGCCAGCTCGCGGCCGGCGAATGGGCGCCGCTCAACCGCGCTGGCGACACGGTCGGCGCGAAATGGACCCCGGAAGGCGTGGTCATGCCGGACGGCTTCGCGCAGGCGTACAAGGATTATGTCGAGGGCGGCTGGGGCACGATCGGCGTCGAGGAGGCATGGGGCGGGCAGGGCCTCCCGTTCGCGATCCAGACCGCGGTGCTCGACACGCTCGGCTCGGCCAACATGGGCTTTGCGCTCTGCCCGACGCTGACCGTCGGCGCGATCGAGGCGCTCCAGCATCACGGGTCGCCGGAGCAGCAGGCGCTCTACCTCCCCCATCTCGCGACCGGCGAGTGGACCGGCACGATGAACCTCACCGAGCCACAGGCGGGCTCCGACGTCGGCGCGCTCCGTGCGACCGCCACCCCGCTCGGTGACGGCAAATGGTCGATCAAGGGCACCAAGATCTACATCTCGTTCGGCGATCACGACATGGCGCCGAACATCGTCCACCTCGTCCTTGCCCGGACGCCGGGCGCGCCAGCCGGGACCAAGGGCATCTCGCTGTTCCTCGTCCCCAAGTACCGCCTCAACGAAGACGGTACGCCGGGCGCCTTCAACGACGTCCGCGTCGTCTCGATAGAGCACAAGATGGGGCTCCACGCGTCGCCGACCTGCGTGCTGAGCTTCGGCGACAACGACGACTGCGTCGGCGAGCTGATCGGCGCGGAGCTCGGCGGCATCCGTGCGATGTTCACGATGATGAACAACGCGCGCCTCAACGTCGGCCTCCAGGGCGTTCAGGTCGCCGAGGGCGCCACCCAGGGCGCGGTCGCCTATGCGCTGGACCGCGTGCAGTCGGCGCGCGCCGGTTCGCCGAACAAGGACTCGGTCAAGATCGTCGAGCACCCCGACGTCCGCCGCATGCTCATGCGGATGAAGGCACAAACGCAGGCTGCGCGCGCGCTCGTCTACTACGCCGCCGGGCAGGTCGATCGCGCCAATCTCGGCGACCACGCCGCGCGCAACCGGCTCGAACTCGTCACGCCGCTGGCCAAGGCGCACGGCACCGACATCGGCAACGAAGTCGCCTCGCTCGGCATCCAGGTTTACGGCGGCATGGGCTATGTCGAAGAAACCGGCGCCGCGCAGTATTTCCGCGATGCCCGCATCACGCCGATCTACGAAGGCACCAACGGCATCCAGGCGGCGGATCTGGTCGGGCGGAAACTCGGGTTGGATAACGGCGGCGCGTTCGCCACGTTGATCGCCGACATCCGCGCGGAGGCGAAGGACGAGCGCCTGCTGGCCTTGGTCGATGCTTGCGAAGCGATCGGGCGCAGACTCGCCACCGCGGACGCCGACGACAAGCTCGCCGCGAGCTATCCCTTCCTGACGATGCTGTCGGTCGCGACCTGCGGCTGGCTGATGGAGCGGCAGGGCGAGGTCGCCGGCACCGACGATTTCGGCCGGATGAAGACCGCGGCGGTGCGGTTCTACCTCGATCAGATCGTCCCCGAAGCAATGGGCCTGAACGCGGCGGCGAATGCGAGCGCAGCGGTGCTGTACTCGATCGAGCCGGAACTCTTCGCGGCCTGATCTAACCCCGCCACCCGTCATTTCCCCTCCGTCATCCTGACGAAAGTCAGGACCCAGGGTCAGGCGTGACGGCGTTCGTGGCTCTGGATCCTGGGTCGAGCCCAGGATGACGGATTTGGGGCGGCGGCGTTGCGATCAAACGGATTGGCGTTCGCAATCCTCGATCCTCCCCCGCCAGGGGGAGGTGGCTGGCGCTTGCCAGACGGAGGGGGCGGTAAGGGATAAGCCCTGTTCCGTGTCCGCCCCCTCCGTCGCCTTCGGCGCCACCTCCCCCTGGCGGGGGAGGATGATTGGGCTCGGTCCCACTCGACGGCTACTCGGGACGAAAGGTAAGGGGGGCCAGCAACCAAGGACCTTCCCGACCGATGTTCGACCTCGACGCCTATCTCCTCCGTGTCGCCATGCCCGCGCGACCGACGCTCGATTCGATCGGCCTCGGTCGCCTCCAGCACGCGCACCGTCTCGCCATCCCGTTCGAGGATCTCGACGTCGTCCTCGGCCGCGGCATCGCCATCGACAGCGTGTCGGTCTTCGCCAAGCTCGTCACCGCGCGCCGTGGCGGCTATTGCTTCGAGCATAACCGCCTGTTTCTCGATGCGTTGACCGAACTCGGCTTTACCGCCCGCCCGCTGCTCGCCCGCGTCTGGATTGCGGCCACCGACGTGCCGCCGCTCACTCACACCTTCGCGCTGGTCACGATCGACGGGCAGGACTGGATCGCCGACACCGGTTTCGGCGGCAGCTACACGCCCGTCCTGCCGCTCGCTGATGGTGCCGAGGCGACTGCGCCCGATGGCGCGCGGTTCCGCCTCGAAGCGACCGAGCAAGGCTGGATGCTGTTCCGCGACGGCGATCCGATGACCACCGACGGCCGCGGATCGGGTGAAGGCTTCCAGCCGCAATACAGCTTCACCTTGGCGCCGGTGTTCGACGCGGACCTTGCACAGTCCAACCACTGGACCTCGACCGCGCCCGCCAGCCGCTTCACGCACACCGCGATCGCCAGCATCGTCCTGCCCAACGGCTTCGCCTCGCTGATCGGGCGTAACTATCGCCGGCGTTCGGGGACGGATACGACCGTCGGCGAGATCACCGATCCGCGCGTGTACCGTATCCGCATGAGCCTGTTGTTCGGGATCGACCTGAGCGTCGAGGATGTCGCGGCGCTGGGGTTGTTCTGAAGTTCGACCACTTCCATTCGTGCTGAGTAGCGACCGAGTAGTCCCGCAGGGACGTATCGAGGGCGCGTATCGAAGCATGGGTTCCGAGCGACAACCTGTCCTTCGATACGTCCTCTCGATACGCCGCTTCGCGCCTACTCGATGACTACTCAGGACGAACGGGGGAGGGGCGGTCGGTAGCGATGGGAAGGCTAGAGCACCTGAACGGCTCAGGCCCGCTCGCGCTCCAGCAGGTCATGCGCATCCAACCCCAGCAGATCGATATGCCCCAGTATCCGCGGCCACTGGGTCGTCACGAAATTCTCGCGCTCCGCCACCCGCAACGCCTCCGCAGCGCCAGGCATCACGAACATCCCGACGCCGCGCCGGACCTCGACATAGCCGTCGTCCTGGAAGCTCTGATACGCCTTTGCCACCGTCAACGGATTGGCGCCCTGCTCGGCTGCAAACGCGCGTACCGACGGCAGCTGGTCGCCCGCACGAAAGTCGCCACGGAGTATCCCCGCCGCGATCGTGCTGCGGAGGCGGATGTACACGGGGCTGTCGTCGCTGCTGAGCGCTGTCATGCTGTTCTAATACAGCAATCGGGCGATTAGTCGAGTCTCACGATCCCCAGTGCGAGACGAGGCGTGCCATATCGGGGCGGGGGCGTTCGTCGAGCGCGCGCGACGGCGTGCCGATGAACATGAACCCGGCTATCCGCTCCGATGCGGACCCGAACGCATCGCGCACCGTGTCCGAGAACGCCGCCCAGCCGGTCAGCCAGCCGCCCGCGAACCCTTCGGCATGGACCGCATGGAGCAGGTTCATGCACGCCGCGCCCGCCGACAACTCCTGCTCCCACACCGGAATCTTGCTCTCCTTCGGCGACGACAGGACGACGACCAAAGTCGGCGCCTGATGCGCGAACTGGTCGAGCGATTCCAGTTCCAGCCGCGACGCGCCGGGCCGCTCCGCCAGGTACGCATCGGTGATCAGCGCCGACAGCGCCGCGCGGCGTTCATCCCCGACGACGACGAACCGCCACGGCGCCAGCTTGCCGTGATCGGGCGTCCGCGCCGCGATCTCGAGGATCGTCGCCAGCTGGTAGGAGTCCGGCCCCGGCGCGACCAGGTCGCGCGGCTTGCCCGAGCGACGGGTGGCGAGCAGCGAGAGTGGCGTCGAGCGATCGTTGAGCATGGTCCAGCAGATAGGCTTTGGCGTCTGATATTTACAGTCCGGGCTTTGTCGTTAAGTTGCGCGCGCATAACGGCCCGCGTTCGACGGCGGCCAGTACGAGTTTCAGGGAGCGTAAGAATGGTGGACACCCCGACCGCGGATACCCCGCGAGAGCCGGATATCACCCATATCAACCCGGCGTCCGGCGAAACCTGGTTCGGGCATCCCCGCCAGCTCGCGCGGCTGTTCACCACCGAGATGTGGGAGCGGTTCGGCTATTACGGCATGCGCGCGCTGCTCACGCTGTATCTCACCAAGCATTTCGTGTTCGGCGACCGCGAGGCGACCGGGCTCTATGGCGGCTACACCGCGCTGGTGTATCTGACCCCGCTGGTCGGCGGCTACCTCGCGGATCAGTATCTGGGCTCGAAGCGCGCGGTGAAATTCGGCGCGATCATCATGGCGCTCGGCTATCTGCTGCTCTGCTTCGGCGGCGAGACCGCCAAGCCCTATGCGACGATCGCCAACCAGCGCTACGCGATCGAAGTCGTCGACCAGGCCGACAGCGAAGTCCGCTATCTCGTCGACGGCGCGAACAAGCTGAAGATCAAGGGCAATGACGACGGCACCGTCTCGCTGCTCGCACCCGACGGCTCGACCGCGCGCACGGTGGAGAAGGGCGGCTTCGAATCGGGCGCCGAACGCAGCAGCTTCTACGTCACGATCATGCTGCTGGCGCTCTGCATGATCTCGGTCGGCAACGGTTTCTTCAAGCCGAACATCTCGACGATGGTCGGCGAGCTCTACGCGCAGGGCGACAAGCGCCGCGATGCCGGCTTCACGATCTTCTACATGGGGATCAACCTCGGCTCGCTGTTCTCGCAGCTGCTCTGCCCGTTCCTCGCCGTGGCGTTCGGCTGGTGGGCGGGCTTCGGGCTCGCGGCGATCGGCATGCTGTTCTCGTGGACGCTGATCCAGTTCGATGGCGGCAAGCTCGACGGGTACGGCGAGCCGCCGGTCCGTGCAGGGCCCGATCGTGCGCTCGGCATCTACGCCGCGGCCCTGCTCGGCATCCCGATCTTCTACCTGCTGTTCGTCAACCTCATGAACGCCGAGCCGCCGGTGCCGGGGTCGGGGATCATCGGCTACATCGTCTCGCTGTCGCTGATGGGCAAATTGCTGTTCGGGACGTTCCTGATCGCGGTGCCGGGCATCCTGATCTGGTCGTTCGTCAACGGCGAGCGTCGCGAGTTCCAGATGATGCTCGCGGCGATGGTGCTGATCGTGTTCAACGTCGTGTTCTGGACGCTGTTCGAGCAGGCCGGCTCCTCGCTGACCCTGTTCGCGGATCGCAACACCGATCTCAGCATCTTCGGGCTGTTCAGCATCTCGGCGGGCCAGACGCAGTTCTTCAATGCGTTCTTCATCGTCGCGCTGGCGCCGGTGATGTCGATCCTGTGGACCAAGCTGGCCGCGAAGGGCATCGAGCCGTCGATCCCGGTCAAGTTCGGCATCGCGCTGATCGGTGTCGGCGTGGGCTTCCTGTTTCTCGTCTGGGGCGCGAGCATGGTGGGCCCCACGTTCAAGGTCGCGATCTGGTGGCTCGCCGGGCTGTATTTCATCCACTCGTTCGCCGAGCTCTGCATCTCGCCGGTCGGCCTCAGCATGATCACCAAGCTGTCGATCGCGCGTGTCGTTGGGCTGATGATGGGCGTGTGGTTCCTGTCGATCTCGGTCGCGCAGTACGTCGCGGGGGTCGTCGCGCAGGTCGCGAGCGTCGAGACTGTCGGCGGGCAGGTGACCAATCTCAAGGTCAGCCTGGATACCTATGCCGGCGTGTTCTGGACGATCGGGCTGGTGTCGGCGGGGATCGGCGTGGTGCCCCTGCTGATCTCGCCGCTGCTCAAGAAGTGGATGCACGGGGTTCAGTAAGCGACCTGTTCCCTCCCGCTTGCGGGAGGGGTTAGGGGAGGGCGCGACGTACGTACTGGCGTCCGGCCTATGCGGCACGCCCCTCCCCCGACCCCTCCCGTAAACGGGAGGGGAGAAATTAGATCCGGGTCATCGACAGCGCCTTCTCGCCGTACCGCGGCCCGGCCGTCCCGCCGCGCGGCGCCGCCGCATCCAGCTTCGCCAGATCGTCCGCCGACAGCGTCACGTCCGCCGCCTTCATGCTGTCCTCCAGCGTAACCCGGCGCTTCGACCCCGGAATCGGCACGATGTCGTCGCCCTGCGCCAGCAGCCACGCGAGCGCGATCTGCGCCGGCGACGCCCCATGCGTGTCGGCGATAGACTTCACCACCGCGACCATCTCCATGTTCTTGGCGAAGTTCTCCTCCGAATAGCGAGGGTCGTTGCGGCGGTAGTCACCCTCGGGCAAGTCCGACCGTGCAGTGATCTGCCCCGTCAGGAACCCCCGCCCCAGCGGCGAATACGGCACGAACCCGATCCCGAGTTCGCGACACAGCGGCAGGATCGCCTCCTCCACGTCACGCTCCCACAGCGAATATTCGCTCTGCAACGCCGCGATCGGATGCGTCGCCGCCGCGCGGCGAATGGTGTCGAGCCCAGCTTCGGACAGCCCGAGATGCCGCACTTTGCCCTCGCGCACGAGGTCCGCCATCGCCCCGACCGTATCCTCGATCGGCACACCTGGATCGACGCGGTGCTGGTACAGCAGGTCGATCGTCTCGACCCCCAGCCGCTTCAGCGATCCCTCGCAAGCCCGCCGCACATTGGCAGGCGTCGAGTCGACCCCGGTCATCCCGTTCTCGTCGTAGCGAAAGCCGAACTTGGTCGCGATCACGACGCCGTCGCGCTTGCCGCGGATCGCCTTGCCGAGCAGTTCCTCGTTGACCAGCGGGCCATAGATCTCCGCGGTGTCGAACAGCGTCACGCCGAGCTCGATCGCGCGGTGGATCGTGGCGATGCTCTCGTCGGCGTTGGCCTCGCCGTACATGCCCTTGCCGATGCCGGCCATCGGCATGCAGCCTAAGCCCAGCGCGGAAACCTCGAAATCAGGGCCGAGCGTGCGATATTTCATGGGGTATCTCCTGAGTGCCGTCCTTTTGATCGGACCGGGCTGAAACGGAGATGGTGACGGCGGTATCCATAGTCACGTTGCCGACGGTGCGGAACAGGTCGGGCACGGTCTCGACCGCGATGAGCAGCCCCAAAGCCTCGATCGGTACCCCCATCGCGAGCGACACCGGCGCGACCGACGCGACGAAACTGATCGTCCCCGGCAGCGACACCGAACTCATCGTCGTGATCGCTGCGGTCGCGACACCCGCGGCCAACTGCGCCGGACCGATCGGGACGCCAAGCCAATGCGCGACATACAGCGCCACGGCCAGGTTCACCGCCGGACTGGTCGCGCGGAAGATCGCGACCGCCAGCGGCAGCACGATGCCCGCGGTGGCAGGCGACGCACCGAGATCGACCGAGCCCTTCAGCATTGCCGGCAGCGACGCGAGCGACGACTGCGTGCTGATCGCCACCGCCTGTGCCGGCGCGACCGCCCGCGCGAACCGCCCGAGCGATACCCGCCCGCCGATCATCCCGACCGGATACGCCGCGAGCAGCACGACGAAGCCGATCGCCGAGACGCAGACGATATAATGGAGCAACGCCCCGAACGCCGCCGTCCCGGTCCGTGCCCCGACGCCGTAGGCCAGCGCGAAAATCCCGATCGGCGCGAGCTTCAGCACCCAGCCGATCAGCACCAGCAACGCATCGACCACCGCCTGGAAGAACCCGGTCAGGATCGCGCGCTGTGCCGCTGGCAGCCGCGTGATCGCGAACGCGAACGCCAGCGCGAACACCGTCAGCGACAGGAATGAATCGCTCGCCGCCGCCGCGACGATGTTGGTCGGCACGATCCCGTCGAAGAACGCACCGATCCCCGGCACCGTGCCGATCGGCGCCGCCGTCGTCAGCGCCGCGCGCAACGCCGTGCTGAGACTCTCTGGCAGCGGGAACAGGTCGAGCAGCAACGGCATGACGAACGCCGACATGATCGTCGTGCTCCACAGGATGACGACGATCATCAGGATCGCGCGGCCCGTGATCCGTCCGGCGCGCGCCGCCTCGGCGGTCGCACCGATGCCGGTGACGAGCAGCCCGACGATCAGCGGCACGATCACCATCTGCAACCCGTGCAGCCATGCCGATCCGATCGGCTGCGTCACTGCGGTCACCGCCAGCGCGTTCGCCGGCGACCAGGCGGCCGCGGCGATGCCGATCGCGATGCCGCCGACCAGCGCTGTAAGAATCCGTGTAGCCTGCGACATGCTCGCCCTTCGTGTTCGACCGCGCTATCAACGGCTTCGGATACCGATACGGGACGGAAAGCGGACGCGATGGCAAGGAAATATTTCGGTACCGATGGCATTCGTGGCGCCACCAACGTCGCGCCGATGACCGCGCAGATGGCGATGAAGGTCGGCATGGCCGCCGGCGCCTATTTCCAGCGTGGCAACCACCGCCACCGCGTCGTCATCGGCAAGGACACCCGGCTGTCCGGCTACATGCTCGAATCCGCGCTGGTCGCAGGCTTCACCAGCGTCGGCATGGACGTCGTCATGGTCGGGCCGATGCCTACGCCTGCGGTGGCGATGCTCACCCAGTCGATGCGCGCCGATATCGGCGTGATGATCTCCGCCAGCCACAACCCGTACGCCGACAACGGCATCAAGCTGTTCGGCCCCGACGGCTACAAGCTGTCCGACGAGGCGGAGGAAGCCATCGAGGTCTTGATCGATGGCGACGTGCCGCTCGTCCCGTCCGATCAGATCGGCCGCGCCCGCCGTATCGACGACGCCCAGGGCCGCTACATCCACTTCGCCAAGTCGACCTTCCCCGAGAATCTCCGCCTCGACGGCATGCGGATCGTCATCGATTGTGCGAACGGTGCGGCGTACAAGGTCGCACCCTCGGCGCTGTGGGAACTCGGTGCGGACGTCGTCGCGATCGGCGTCTCGCCCAACGGCACCAACATCAACGACGGCGTCGGCTCGACCGCCCCGCAGACGCTCGCCGAGACGGTGGTCGCAAGCGGCGCGGACATCGGCATCGCGCTCGACGGCGACGCCGACCGGCTGATCGTGGTCGACGAAACCGGCACGATCGTCGACGGCGACCAGCTGATGGCGACGATCGCGGCCAGCTGGGCGCGGCAGGGGCGACTGGCGGGTGGTGGCCTCGTCGCCACCGTGATGTCCAACCTCGGCCTCGAACGCCATCTCGCCGCGCAGGGGCTGGGGCTGGTGCGGACAAAGGTCGGCGATCGCCACGTGCTCGAGAAGATGCGCACGAGCGGGTATAATGTCGGCGGCGAGCAGTCTGGTCACATCATACTGTCGGATTATGCGACGACCGGCGACGGTCTCGTCGCGGCGCTCCAGATTCTTGCGGAGGTGAAGCGCTCGGGCGCCCCCGCAGGCGAAGTGCTGCACCGCTTCGAGCCGCTGCCGCAGTTGCTCAAGAACGTCCGCTTCGGCGGCGGCAAACCGCTGGACGACGAGTCGGTGAAGGCGGTGATCGCGCAGGCGGAGGCCGAACTCACCGGCAAGGGACGTCTCGTCATCCGCCCGTCGGGCACCGAACCAGTGATTCGCGTGATGGCCGAAGGCGACGACCCCGGCCAGGTCGAGCGTGTCGTCGACCGGATCTGCGATGCCGTACGAAAGGCCGCTGCCTGATGCTCGAAATGCGCCCCCTTTGCGAACGCTGCACCACGGACCTTCCCGCCGATGCACCGGGTGCGTTCATCTGCTCGTTCGAATGCACCTTCTGCGCGGAATGCGCCGACGCGCTCGACGAGCGTTGCCCCAACTGCGGCGGCGAACTCCTCGACCGCCCCACGAGACTCGGTGCAGCGCCGCCACAAAAGCCGGGAGCCGGCAGGCGGCACTAGGCCACCGAAGTAGCGCCCGCCAACGCTGCCACCTCAACGTTACCACTCCAACGCCACCACCCCGGCCACTTCTACCACCCCGGCCACCTCTACCACCCCGGCGAAGGCCGGGGCCCAATTGGAAAGGTCGAAGTAACGGAACCCTTCGTCACTCCCCAACTCCGTCACCCCAGCGAAAGCTGGGGTATGCTCGTTGGGAAGCGAGGGGCTCGAACCGGGATACCCCAGCTTTCGCTGGGGTGACGGACTTGGGGGGATGAGGAGGTTGCGGCGACGGGGTTGGCGGCGATGGGGTTGCGCCAGGCTCAGTCAGGCATGTCTCCCGATCGGGCCCCGGCCTCCGCTGGGGTGATGCGGTTGGGGCGCGGTGCTCGGCACATGCTAGCGCCTCTGTCCTACAGACCAGCGATTATGGCATAGCGATTTCCATGACCGCCGCCCTTGCCAAACCCCGCTCAGCCACCGCAAACGGCTTCCGAACGAAACCGTGCGAGCGTCTATACTTCCTATACTTCACTCCGGCCGCCGACCTCCGATGACCGCCAGAATCCTCATAATAGCCGGCTCGGACTCAGGCGGGGGCGCCGGCATCCAGGCCGATATCAAGACCGTCACCATGCTCCGCGGTCACGCGATGACCGCCGTCACCGCGATCACCGCACAGAACACGCTCGGCGTGCAGGCGGTCCACCGGATCCCGACCGACATGGTCCTGGCGCAGATCGACTCGGTGGCCAGCGACATCGGCATCGACGCAGTAAAGATCGGCATGATCGGCTCGGCCGAAACCGCCAACGCCGTAGCCGCATATCTAGAGCGTCTTTCCCCCCTCCCTGAAAGGGAGGGGCCGGGGGTGGGTAGTAGGCCGCTGAACGAGCGCGACACCAGCCTCAAACCAACCCACCCCCAACCCCTCCCTTCCGGGGAGGGGAGCAGACTCCCCATCATCTTCGATCCCGTCATGATCGCCACCAGCGGCTCCGTCCTGGCCGACGTCGCCACAATTGCAGCCTTCGCCCGCCTCATGCGGATCGCCACGCTCGTGACCCCCAATCTCCCGGAACTCGCGGCCTTGGGCGGCGAGTCCGCGATCCGCGCGCTTGGCCCAGCCGTCCTCATCAAGGGCGGCCACGGCGAAGGTCCGCACATCACCGACCGCCTCGTCACCGACGCCGGCGAAACCCGCTGGACCAACCCCCGCATCGAAACCCGCCACGCGCACGGCACCGGCTGCACGCTCGCCAGCGGCATCGCGACCGGGCTCGCCCAGGGCCTGTCGCTCGACACGGCGATCGAGCGCGCCATCGCTTTCGTCCGCGCTGCGCTTGCCAACGGACCGGGGCTCGGCGCAGGGCACGGCCCCATGGGGCACGCACTCGGTGTCAGCCCATTCGACCAGTTGAGAACCAAATAATGCCCGGCATGAAACACGAAAAGCTCTGCGTCGGCCCCGTCGCCGGTGTCGACGAAGCCGGCCGCGGCCCGCTCGCCGGGCCGGTCGTAGCCGCCGCCGTGATTCTCCCGCCCAAAGGCGTCCCCCGCGGCATCGACGACTCCAAAAAGCTCTCCCCCTCCGAACGCGAACGGCTCTGCGCGCGCCTCAAGGGCTGCGCGATCGTCGGCATCGGCATCGTCGAGCCCGACGAGATCGACACGCTCAACATCTATTGGGCGACGATGAAGGCGATGACGCTCGCGGTCGACGCGCTCGCCACCGAACTCGGCCACGCGCCCGGCCATGTCCTGGTCGACGGCAATCGTTTGCCCCGCTGGACCTACCCCGCCACGCCGCTGGTCGGCGGCGACGCGAAATCGCTGTCGATCGCCGCCGCCTCGATCGTCGCCAAGCACACCCGCGACCTCATCATGATCGCAGCTGCGGACGTGCACCCCGAATATAACTGGCATTCCAACAAGGGTTACGGCTGCGCGCACCACATGAAGGCGCTGCGCGATCACGGGCCCACGCCGATTCACCGCCGCAGTTTCGCGCCCGTCGCCGCCACCTATCTGGCGCGCGAGGGGCTGTTCGCGACGGAAACGACGAGCTGAGTCTTTCGCGCCACACCCCAAGGGCTTGAGTCGCGAGTCTCCCACGACTCAACATCTGGGCAATGGCAACTCGATTGGCTGCGGCGACGGATTCGCACCAAAGCGCCGTTAACGAAACTTTGCTTGACGGAGTCGGACAATTCCGCAGCTATGGGTGCCGACAAGGGGCGGAAAACATGGGTTTGATCGAGACGATCGCACGGCCGCGTGCGAAGAAGACAACGGAGCCGGCTGTTCAAGCCGTTCTTCCACTCGACCAGATCCTCCGCGGCGACTGCATCGAACGGATGAAGGCGCTCCCGTCGAAGTCGATCGACATGATCTTCGCCGACCCCCCGTACAACCTTCAGCTCGGTGGCGAACTCTATCGCCCCGACGGCAGCCACGTGGATGCCGTCACCGACGACTGGGACAAGTTCGACACCTTCGCCGCCTATGACCGCTTCACCCGCGCCTGGCTCCAGGAAGCGCGCCGCATCCTCAAAGACGACGGTTCGCTCTGGGTGATCGGCAGCTATCACAACATCTTCCGCGTCGGCGCGGCGGTGCAGGATCTCGGCTACTGGATCCTCAACGACATCGTCTGGCGCAAGACCAACCCGATGCCGAATTTTCGGGGCACGCGCTTCACCAACGCGCACGAAACGTTGATCTGGGCGTCGAAGGGCGAGAAGGCGAAATACCACTTCAACTACCGCGCGATGAAGACGCTCAACGACGAGCTCCAGATGCGTAGCGACTGGGAATTCCCGACCTGCGGCGGTGCCGAGCGGCTGAAGAAGAACGGCACCAAGGTGCATCCGACGCAGAAGCCCGAGGCGCTGCTCTACCGCATCCTGCTGGCCTGCACGAAGCCCGGCGATGTCGTGCTCGACCCGTTCTTCGGCACCGGCACCACTGGCGCAGTCGCCAAGCGCCTCGGTCGCAGCTGGATCGGCATCGACCGCGAGGGCGATTATATCGAGGCGGCGCAGGAGCGTATCGAGGCGGCGTTGCCGCTCGACGAATCGGCGATCCGCACGATGATGAGCCCGCGCACGCAGCCCAAGGTCGCGTTCGGCGTGCTGGTCGAGAACGCGTATCTGACACCCGGCGCGGTGCTGACCGATTCGAAGCGCCGCTGGCGCGCGACGATCCGCGCGGACGGTTCGCTGCTCAGCGATTGCGGCACGATCGGCTCGATCCACAAGCTCGGCTCGACGCTCCAGAACGCGCCGGCGTGCAACGGCTGGAGCTTCTGGCATTACGAGAGCGACAAGGGCCTGAAGCCGATCGACGACCTCCGCCAGACCTATCTGTTGGCGACCACGGTCTGACATCTTGCTCCCCTCCCTGGAAGGGAGGGGCTGGGGGTGGGTTGGCTGCTTGTCGGGCAATACGTAAACCAACGGGCCGACCCACCCCCGACCCCTCCCTTCCAGGGAGGGGAGCAGGAGAATGATCATCCACCTCCGCCCCGTCCAGTTCGTCGACACCCCGATCGGCCACCCCGACGGCAGCGTCGTGCGCATCGCCGGTGGCCTGCAATGGTTCGCCGCCTACGAGGTGATCGAAGGCCGCACCCGCCGCACCATCCCCGTCGCCGACGTCGCGACGCTGGGCGAGCGCGCCGCGCACCTCCACGCCGCCATCACCGCCCCCCGTGCCGCACTTCAGGTCGGAGAACGCACGCTCCGCTTCGACCAGCCGATCGTCGCCGGCATTCTCAACGTCACCCCCGACAGCTTCTCCGACGGCGACAAGCACGCCGACGACCCCGCCGCCGCAGCAGCAGCCGGCATCGACATGGCCGCCGCCGGTGCGACTCTGATCGACGTCGGCGGCGAATCGACTCGCCCCGGTGCCGCCGCGGTGTGGGAAGGCGACGAGATCGCGCGGCTAGTGCCCGTCGTCGAACGCCTCGCGCGGGCCGGCGCGATCGTCTCGGTCGACACGCGCAAGGCGGCGGTCATGGAGGCGACGCTCGCCGCCGGCGCGCACATCGTCAACGACGTCGCCGCGCTCCTCTGGGACGACCGCGCGCTCGATGTAATCGCGAAAGGCGGCTGCCCGGTGGTTTTGATGCACTCGCCCGACCCCAGTAAGGGCGGACACGGCGACGGCGGCTACGCCAATGTCCTGACCGACGTGTTCGACTGGCTCGAAACCCGCATCGCCGCGGTCGTCGCGGGCGGCGTCGAGCGGTCGCGGATCATGGTCGATCCCGGCATCGGCTTCGGCAAGACGCTGGCCGAGAACCTCGCGCTGCTCAACGGCCTCGCGATTTTCCACGGCCTTGGCTGCCCGATCATGCTCGGCGCGAGCCGCAAACGCCTGATCGGCGCACTTTCGAACGAAGCGCCGGTCGACCAGCGTCTCGCCGGCTCGCTCGCACTGGCGCTGAAAGGCGCGGAGGCGGGCGTGCAGATCCTGCGCGTCCACGACGTCGCCGAGACGGTGCAAGCGGTGAAGATCTGGCGCGGCCTGCGCGATCAGTCGCTGGTTGGTTGATAAGCGGGGGCGGATAAGCGGAGGCGGCTAATTACCGCTGCGTTGCAGCGAAACGCCACTTCGCGCATTAAAGCCGCGTGAAAAAGGGAGCTTTCGTTTGATCGTCACTGCAACACCGCGCTTCAGTCAGATCCTAAGCGAGGTCTGGCGCCCGCTGCTCGGCCTCTTCGTCTGGGACGTGGTCGTCACGATCACCTATTACGTCCTGCCGTTCCACGCGCCCGCCTTGCCGCTGACGCTGTTCGGTACCGCCCTCGCGCTCTTCCTCGGTTTCCGTGACAATTCGGCGTATCAGCGCTGGTGGGAAAGCCGCGGCCTGTGGGGGCTGATGATCAACGCCTCGCGCAGCTTGGCGCGTATGGCGCGCAACATGTTGCCCGAGCCCGAGGGCCACGACATGAAGCGAACGATCGTCCTCCGCCAGATCGCGTATGTGAACGCGCTCCGCTGTCAGTTGCGCAAGCAGCCGGCCGCACCCGAGGTGCTGCGCTTCCTGTCGCAGGAGGAGGCCTCGTTCGCGCTCGAGCGGACCAACATCGCCAACGGCCTGCTCGATGGCACCGGTCGCCGGATCGACGTCGCGCGGCGCAATGGCTGGATCGACACCATCCAGCAGACCCAGTTCGAAGCGATCCTCGTCGACATCGCCAATGCGCAGGGCGGCATGGAGCGGATCAAGAACACGCCGTTGCCCAACCAGTATCGGTTCTTCCCGAGCCTGTTCACGCGACTGTTCTGCGTCCTGCTGCCGATCGGCCTGGTCGAGACGCTGGGCTATGCGACCCCGGTCGGCTCGACGATCGCCGGCCTGATGTTCCTGGCCGTGCTGCAGATCGGCGACGATCTGGTCGATCCGTTCGCCGACACGATCCACGACGTGCCCCTGAACGCGATGTGCCGCACGATCGAGATCGACCTGCTCCAGGCGATCGGCGATCCGGCGCCTGAGCCGTTGCAGCCCGAGAAGGGTGTCTTGTGGTAAAGGTCGCCGCGCCGGCTGATGTGGCAACCACTGGGCGAGGCGGTTCTCGGGGATGAGGACTTGTCCAAGGGTTCTCCAGCGTCCAGTCTCCGAGGATGTGGAAATCGCATCGGCTCCAGCGAGGTCGCGGCAGATGGCCACAAGGTGCGAGGCCCAACTTAGGATTGGTTTTGCTGACGAGCGTCTGATTTTCGCAACGCCGAAAGGATGGGCCGATGGTTCGGTACGCGCTCCTGATGCTCACGATCCTTTCAGGATGTGGCGGATCGGCGACGGCCGAGCGACCAAACCCACGCCCCGGAGTGACCGGCAAGATATGGGCCTTGCGCCAGATCGACGGTACGCAGGTCGAACGCGCCGACGTGGAGACAGCCACGCTCCGGTTCGATGCTGGTCATGGGATTACGGGAACGTCCGTTTGCAACGACGTCGGCGGTGACGAGTTCGGCTGGTCCGCCGATCCCACAAGCACGAGGGGCGTGATCAGACGCGACGAGACGGAAGCGACGATCGTCACGGCGGTCGGATGCATGGACGAGCATGCCTCCGATATCGCCAGACGGTTCTGGCAAAAAATGGAAACGGCGAAGGAGTGGGTCGTGCAAGGCGGCACACTGCGGATCAGTTTTCTGGACGGAAGCGCTGCAACGCTGAAGCCTGTCGGAGACGCTCCGCCGAACGGCGAATTGGGCTGCGTGAACGGCGAGGCAGGCAATTTCGACTGTCCAGATCGGCGATAGGCTATCCAGCGCCGGCGCGCCTGTCCGCCTCAAGCGGCGTTGTCGATCCCAAGGTCGCTGAGCTTGCGGTACAGCGTCGAGCGGCCGATGCCGAGGCGGCGGGCGACTTCGGTCATGCGGCCGCGATAATGGCCGATCGCCAGGCGGATCACGTCGGCCTCGATCTCCTCGAGCGCGCGGAGGTTGCCGTCGGGGCGGAACAGCGTGACGCCGCCGCCGCCCGCTGCCACGGTGGCCGGGCCGCGCTGGCGATTGCCGAGTGCGGCGATCTGCGGGAAATCCTCTTCGGTCAGCGCGGCGCCTTCGCACAGTACGGCGGCGCGGAAGAGCGCGTTCTGCAACTGGCGGACGTTGCCGGGCCAATCGTAGTGGACGAGCAGCTTCAGCGCTGCGTCCGTGATGCCGAGTGGGCGCAGTCCCGGTTGCTCGGCGATCCGCGCGAGCAGATGACGGGCGAGCGCGGGGATGTCGCCGGTGCGCTCGCGTAAAGGTGGGATCGTCACCTGCACCGCGTTGAGCCGGTAATACAGGTCTTCGCGAAACCGCCCCGCCTCGACCTCGTCGAGCAGCCGCTGGTTGGTCGCGGCGATCACCCGGACGTCGACCTCGCGCGCATGGCGTGCGCCGATCGGCTGGACTTCGCCGGTGTGGAGCAGATGGAGCAGCTTGGCCTGCGCCTCCAGCGGCATCTCGCCGATCTCGTCGAGGAACAGCGTGCCGCCATCGGCATCGTGGAACCGGCCGATCTTGCGCTCGAACGCACCGGTAAACGCACCCTTCTCGTGCCCGAACAATTCCGATTCGATCAGGTTGGCGGGCATCGCCGCGCAATTGACGGTGATCATCGGCTTCTTGGCGCGCGGCGAGGCGGCGTGGATCGCCTCGGCGACGACTGCCTTGCCGACCCCGCTCTCGCCCTCGACCAGCACCGCGACGCGCGCACGCGCCGCCTTGGCCGCGATCGCCAGCGCGGCGCGGAAATCGGGGGACGAGCCGACGATCTCGTCGAACGCGAGCAACGCCGGGATCTTCTCGGTGAGCGGGCGCAGTTCCCCCGCGGCGGTGCCGGCGACGGCGGCCTCCAGCGCGGCGAGCACGCGGTCGGGCGCGAGCGGCTTGACCAGGAAATCGGTCGCGCCCGCGCGCATCGCGGCGACCGCGTGCGCGACCGAGCCATTGGCGGTGAGCATCAGGATCGGCAGGGCGGGGCGGCGCTCGCGGAGTTCGGCGATCAGCGCGGTCGCGTCGCCATCGGGGGCGGAGTAATCGAGCAGGATCGCATCGAGTTGCATCCCGTCCTGCGTGCCCAGCGTGGCGATCGCCATCTCGCCATCGGTCGCGAACACCGCGCGCCAGCCGCCACGCGCAGCAAGCGCGGCGACCAGCCGGCGTTGCGCGGGCTCGTCGTCGATCAGCAATACTAGGCGCTGGCCGTTACGCGTCATGGCGAATCCTGTCCCGTTCCGGCACGTGCAATAGCGCAATCGAGTAAAGGGCGCCTTAAATGTCTCGCTTGGCGATCCCGGATGTGCGGGTTAAGGTCGACGGCATAGAGGATAGCACTGACAGGATTGGGGCACGAACCATGGCCGGCAACGGAGACATGAAGGCGCACGTCGCGACCTATTCGAGCGTGACGGGGATGATGAAATGGGGCTCGATCGGATGCGCGCTGGTCGTCGCGCTCGTCATCTGGCTGATCTCGTAACATCATGAAGATCGCCGTCCTGAAAGAGCAAGCGGACGGCGAGCGGCGGGTTTCCGCGACGCCGGAAACGGTGAAGAAGTTCATCGCGCTGGGCGCGACGCTGGCAGTGGAGGCGGGGGCGGGCGAGACGGCCTCGATCGCCGAAGCCGCCTATGCGGAGGCGGGCGCGTCGGTTGGCGATCGTGCGGCGACGCTGGCGGGGGCGGATATCGTACTCGGCGTGCAGGGGCCTGATCCTGCATCGCTCGCCGGCGTCGCGCCGGGGGCGTGGATCGCCGCCAGCCTCAATCCTTTTGCAGAGCGTGCGCGGATCGATGCCTACGCCGCGGCCGGTTACGAAGCGCTGGCGATGGAGTTCATGCCGCGCATCACGCGCGCGCAGTCGATGGACATCCTGTCGTCGCAGTCGAACCTGGCGGGCTACAAGGCGGTGCTCGACGCGGCCGCCGAATATGGTCGTGCCTTTCCGATGATGATGACCGCGGCGGGGACGATCTCGGCGGCCAAGGCGTTCGTGATGGGCGTCGGCGTAGCGGGCTTGCAGGCGATCGCGACCGCGCGGCGTCTGGGCGCTCAGGTGTCCGCAACCGACGTGCGCGCCGCGACTCGCGAGCAGATCCAGTCGCTCGGCGCCAAACCGATCTTCGTCGAAAACGTCGCGGGAATCGAAGGCGAGGGGACGGGCGGCTATGCCGGCGAGATGTCGCCCGAATATCAGGCCGCGCAGGCCGAACTCGTCTCGGGGCATATCGCCAAGCAGGACATCGTCGTCACCACCGCGCTGATCCCCGGACGTGCCGCCCCGCGGCTGATCTCGGCGGCGCAGGTGGCGAGCATGAAGCCGGGCTCGGTGATCGTCGATCTCGCGGTCGAACAGGGCGGCAATGTCGAGGGTTCGGTCGCCGGCGAAGTCGTCGTCGTGAACGGCGTGAAGATCGTCGGCCACCGCAACGTGCCGTCGCGGTTGGCGGCAGACGCAAGCGCGCTGTTCTCCCGCAACCTGTTCAACTTCCTCAACGCCTTCTGGGACAAGGAGGCGGGCAAGCCCGTTCTCGACACGGAAATCGGCGACGCGATCCGCCTGACCCAGGGCGGCAAGATCGTGAACCCGCGGTTGATCTCATGATAATCCTCCCCGGCACGGGGAGGGGGACCGGCGCAGCCGGTGGAGGGGGCGTTCCGCACATGCTACGCCCCGAAGTCTCGCTGGCGCGCAAATTACGCCGGGACATGAGCCTCCCGGAAGTGCTGCTCTGGGAGCATCTCCGAGGACGGAAGGCCGGCTTCAAGTTCCGCCACCAGCATCCCATCGGGCGGTATGTCTGTGACTTCTACTGCGCCGCCGCCAAGCTCGCGGTCGAGGTCGATGGCGAATTCCACGGCCGCGGCGACCGCCCCCAGCGCGACGCCGAGCGTGACCAATTTTTCGAGCAGAATGGCTACCGGGTGCTGCGAGTGGCGGCAGGCGATGTGCTGAGGGATATCGAGGCCGTGGTGACGATGATCGTATCGTTCGCGGCCGGCCCCCTCCACCAGCCTGCGGCCGGTCCCCCTCCCCGTGCCGGGGAGGAATAGAATGGACTTTATCGCGATCCTGTCGATCTTCGTGCTGGCGTGTTTCGTCGGGTATTTCGTGGTGTGGGCGGTCACGCCCGCGCTGCACACGCCGCTCATGGCGGTGACCAACGCGATCTCGTCGGTGATCATCGTCGGCGCGCTGATCGCCGCCGCCGCTGCCGGTATCGGTGCCGGGTCGGGTGTCGCGAAGGCGCTCGGGTTGCTCGCAGTGGTGCTGGCGAGCATCAATATCTTCGGCGGCTTCGCGGTCACCGCGCGGATGCTGGCGATGTACAAGAAGAAGGAACGGCCCGTTGCGAAGGGCTGAGTCGGCGGTCGACATACGATCCTCCCCTGCAAGGGGAGGTGGCAGGCGCCAGCCTGACGGAGGGGTATCGCGCTATCGAGAGCGCGTCACCCCTCCGTCGCTGCGCGACACCTCCCCTTGCAGGGGAGGATTAGGGGGAATGGACGATGCATGAACTGACGGTCAGCCCCTGGGCATCGCTCGCCTATCTGGTCGCGGGGGTGTGCTTCATCCTCGCGCTGCGCGGGTTGTCGAGCCCGGCGTCGAGCCAGCGCGGCAACCGCTTCGGCATCATCGGCATGACGATCGCGGTCGTGACGACGCTGGTGACGCATGTGCCGACCGTTCAGCATCTTCTCGTTTCGGACACCGGACCGACGATAGCCGTGCGCACCATCGATTGGGTCACGGTCGTCGAAATCCTCGCGGCGATCGGCGTCGGCGCGGCGATCGGCCTCATCACCGCCCGCCGGATCGCGATGACCGCGATGCCGCAGCTCGTCGCCGCCTTCCATTCGCTCGTGGGCCTCGCTGCGGTGCTGGTCGGCGTCGCCGCATATCTCAATCCGCAGGCGTTCGGCATCTCCGACCTCGTCATCCCCCTGATCGGCCAGCCCTTCGCGGTCATCCACCCGGTCAGCCGGATCGAACTCGGCCTCGGCGTCGCGATCGGCGCGATCACCTTCTCGGGCTCGGTCATCGCGTTCCTGAAATTGAACGGGAACATGGGCGGCAAGCCGATCATGCTGCCCGGTCGCCACGTCATCAACATCGCGCTGCTCGCCGGCATCCTAGGCCTGATCGCGTATTTCGTCACCGACCAGTCGGCGTGGATCTTCTGGACGATCACGGGCTTGAGCTTCGTCATCGGCTTCCTGCTGATCGTCCCGATCGGCGGCGCGGACATGCCGGTCGTCGTCAGCATGCTGAACAGTTATTCGGGCTGGGCCGCCGCCGCGATGGGCTTCACGCTGCACAACAGCGCGATGATCATCACCGGCGCGCTGGTCGGCAGCTCGGGCGCGATCCTCAGCTACATCATGTGCCGCGCGATGAACCGCAGCTTCATCAGCGTGATCGCAGGCGGCTTCGGTACGAGCGATGCAGGCGCGGGAAGTGGCGGCTCAGCCGTCGATCGGCCGTGGAAGCGCGGCTCGGCCGAGGACGCCGCGTTCCTGATGAGCCAGGCCGAGCAGGTCATCATCGTCCCCGGCTATGGCATGGCGGTCGCGCAGGCGCAGCACGTCCTGCGCGAGATGGGCGACAAGTTGAAGGCCGAGGGCGTGCGCGTGAAATACGCGATCCACCCGGTCGCGGGGCGCATGCCGGGGCATATGAACGTCCTGCTGGCCGAGGCGAACGTACCCTATGACGACGTGTTCGAACTGGAGGACATCAACAGCGAGTTCGCGCAGACCGACGTCGCCTTCGTGATCGGCGCCAACGACGTGACCAACCCGGCCGCCAAGACCGACAAGTCCTCGCCGATCTACGGCATGCCGGTGCTCGACGTCGAAAAGGCCAAGACCGTGCTGTTCATCAAGCGCAGCATGGGCGGCGTCGGCTATGCCGGTGTCGATAACGACCTGTTCTACCGCGACAATACGATGATGTTGCTGGCCGACGCGAAGAAGATGGTCGAGGACATCGTCAAGGCGCTCGACTAGGCCCCGATCGCGCCCTGCAGAGGAAGTTCCCAAATCCAACGAAACTCGATCCAGTTCGGGTATAATACTTGGCCTGACGCAGGTTAGTCTCCGTTTCAAACGGAGACCGTGATGACTCGACCGGCCGGCCCGCCCGACGCGGCAGATTACGATAGCGGGATCGACGCGGTCCTGATTGCCGCGGCGAGTGCGCCGGACCGGTTGGCCGTTGCGCTCGCCGCGCTGCGTGGGCGGGTCGTCGGGCGGCTCGACTGGCAAGCGGCATTCGGCGATCACGCGATGCCGCACGTGATCGTCGTCGAGGCTGCCGGGGTCGATCTCGCGCTGCTCGCCGAACGCCTGCCCGTCATCGTCGATCAGGCGGCAGCCTTGCAGGCGGGGCTGGTCGTCGCCCTGGGCATGGATGAAATCGACGTCGTCGCTGCGGCGACTCTCGGCGGCAGCACGCGGTTGCTGGTCGATCCCACCGTCGGCGATTGCGTCGCGGCGATCGTGGTCGCCGCCGAAGCCGCGCGGCTCCCCGCCGGTGTGTTCGACGTCACGCGCGAGAGCGACAGTACGCGACTGGAACGTCTGAATACCGAGGTCGCGCGGATCGCCGAGGCGCTCGCGCGGCTGACGCGTGCGGAGATCGAGGAGGATACCCCTGCCGCGCCAATCGTCGGGGATCGGACGAACCATTACGGCGCGCCGCCGTCCCTGGCCGAGCCGAGCGCCGCCGATGTCCGTCGCGCCATCCGGGCGAGGCGGCTGCGCGACCAGTTCTTCGGGACCGCGCTGTTCGAGGATCCGGGCTGGGACATGCTGCTCGATCTCTACGCCGCCGAACTCGAGCGGGGGCGCGTGTCGGTGTCGAGCCTGTGTATCGCCGCCGCGGTTGCGCCGACCACCGCGCTGCGCTGGATCGCGCGGATGACCGACACCGGATTGTTCGAACGCCGCCCCGACATGCACGACCGGCGGCGCGCATTCATGGTGCTGTCGGACCGCGCGAGCGAGGCGATGCGCGGGTATATCGTGGCCACCAGAGGCGCCGACCTGCGGATTCCGTGATCGTGCGAGCCCTTTTAGCTTGCCCCGGCCGCCCGGCTTTGGCATCGCACCTCCACCCGAGAGGGGGCGATTAGCTCAGTTGGTAGAGCGTCTCGTTTACACCGAGAATGTCGGCGGTTCGAGCCCGTCATCGCCCACCACCCCTTTGTGTCATCCTACTTCAGCAAATGTCAGCGACGATCACGGATCGCAGATAAGCGCCATATCGGCGTCCCATGGGCTGTCAGTCCATATCTTACAATCGCAGCTGAGTGGGGTGCCGTGTGGGGGTATCGGCTGGACAGATGGGGGTATCGACCGGACGGACGGGGGTACCGCAGTCACAGTGCCTTATTCACGGCATCAAACCGCGGCGACACTCGCGTGAGAAGCAACTATTTGTCATCGTAATCGATGTTCGATCATCCAGGCTTGTCGCGCGAGCAGGTCGTCATGTCGGCGCCTGAGCTGTGCCCTTGCTGCGGGTCGGCCGACATCAGCCATCTTCCGGCCTACTGGGGGGAAGGCAGGCGCACTTGGTTTGTCGGGAGGGCATTCTTGAATGCTAGCAGAGAAATTAGCTGCGATAAGTATCTGTTTATGAAAGTTGTCTC
>NZ_JANBVH010000005.1 GCF_024273235.1 Sphingomonas faeni
GGGAGAGGGAGCAGAATCAGCGCGGCAGTTCGATGATCGCGTCGAGGCCGCCTTCGGCTCGGTTGACCAGACGGATCTCCCCGCCGGCCTCGCGCACGATCGCCTGCGCCAGCGCCAGCCCCAGCCCGATCCCGCCCGTCTCGCGGTTGCGCGAACTCTCCAGACGCGTGAAGGCGTCGAACACGTCGCCCATCCGGTTCTCCGGAATGCCGGGGCCCTGGTCCGCCACGACGATCGCCACCGACTGCGCACCGGCCTCGACGCGCACCTCCGCCGACACGCCGTATTTCACCGCATTCTCGATCAGGTTGCGCACCGCGCGGCGCATCAGCGACGGGCGCAGGCGCATCCGCAACCGGTCCGCTTCGACGAAGCTCACCTCGCAGCCGAGATCGCGGAAATCCTCGACCACCGCGTCGACCAAAGCGGCCAGATCGACATCGGTCGGTGGCTCGCTCGGTCGGCCGAGCCGCGCAAGCGACAGGATGTCGTCGAGCGTCCGGTTCATCTCCGCCACGGTGTCGATCATCTTCGCGCGATCGGTATCGTCCTCGACCGACTCGATCCGCACCCGCAAAGCCGCCAACGGCGTACGGAGGTCGTGCCCGATCGCGCCGAGCATCCGGTCCTTCTCGTCGAGCATCCCCGTCACGCGCAGCCTGAGCGCATTGAACGCGGTGATCAGCGCGGCGACGTCGTCGGGGCCGCGTGCGGGGAGCGGCGGGCTCGGTTCGCCCGGCCGGAACCGCTCCGCCGCCTCGCGCAGATCGCGCAGCGGTCGCGACATTCGCCGGACGATCCACAGCACCGGCAACAGGACGACGATGTAGAGGATCGCGGTCTGGCTCAGCAATGCGACCAGCAACCGCCAGCCCGGCTGAGGCCAAGGCGCGGTGATCGTCAGCCAGCCGCGGCCGGGCTGTTCGACCGACATCAGCAACGTGGCGCCATCGCGGTTGCTACGGCGGACCCCGGCCCGGCGGCGGGTGTCGCGATCCCAGTCGGTTTCCGCCGTCGTCGGCGGCTGGAGCCCGGTATCGATCCGCCCGACCGTGACGCCCTGGTCCGCGAGTTGGCGGCGCAGCTCCGCGGCCACCTCGGGGTGACGCTCATACCCCGATGGCGGGATCGGATTGGCGGCAAGCCGGCGAACGCGACCGCGGTCTGCAACGAGGGGACGACCGCCATGCGCCTCCCGGTCGAGCGCATCGGCGATCCGCGTCGCGACCGGGCGGGTGGCTTGAGAAAGACGAAATTCGATCCGATCGCGCAGAACCAACCCGAAATTGATCGCCTGCGCGACGAACAGCGCGAGTGCGATCAGTAGCGCCATCTGGCCCGCGAGGCTTCGCGGCCACGGCCGGATCATCGGTAGGGGATCACAGGCGGGTCACTTCCGCGGCGAGCGTATAGCCGCCGCCCCACACCGTCTTGATCAACTCGGGCGTCTTGGCGTCCGCCTCGATCTTGCGGCGCAATCGGCTGACCTGGTTGTCGATCGCGCGATCGAACGCGGCCGCCTCGCGCCCCTGCGTCAGGTCGAGCAACTGGTCGCGGGTGAGCACCTGGCGCGGCCGGGTGACGAGCGCGAGCAGCAGGTTATACTCGCCGGTCGACAGCGGCACCGACACGCCCTCGCGGTCGACCAGCGCGCGCTCGCCCGATTTCAGCACCCAGCCGGCAAAGGCATAGGCGTTCGCCTCGGGCGCATGCTGGCGCGCTCCGCCCGCGGTCGCACGCCGCAGGATCACCTTCACCCGGGTCGCGAGTTCGCGCGGCGAGAACGGCTTCACGACGTAATCGTCGGCGCCCATCTCCAGCCCGATGATCCGGTCGGTCTCCTCGGTGCGGGCGGTCAGCAGGATCACCGGCACGTCGCTGGTCGCGGCGATGTGGCGGCACAGCGACAGCCCGTCCTCGCCCGGCATCATGATGTCGAGGATGACGAGATCGATCGCATACGCGGTCAGCCGCGTCCGCGCGCTCTCCGCATCGCCCGCCTGCGTGACGCGAAACCCCTGTTTGGTGAGGTACGCGGCCAACGGCTCGCGGATCGAGCGCTCGTCGTCGACGAGCAGCAAATGCGGCATATCTCCCATCGGGGCAGTGTCTAGCATGGCGGCTGTCCAGGGGAAGCACCGGGTCGCGGTGCTTCCCCCCTTTCCGGATTATCGAGCAGGGGCGGGCGGGGTGACGCCCTCGCGGCGTTCGCGCCGGTCGACGCGGCGCATCTCGGCGGCATTGGCGCGCTCGGTCGCATCGATCGTGCCGTCGCGGTTGGCGTCCATCCGGTCGAACCGCTTGAGCGCGCGGGCCTCGAACTCCTCGCGCGTCACGCTGCCGTCGCGGTTCGGGTCCATCCCGCGACCCATGCCGTCATGCTTGCGACCGCCCGGCGGGGGCACGGGCACGTCGCGACCGTTCGCCACCATCCGGTCGTGCATCGCGGTGCGATAGGCGCGCATCTCGCCGGCGCTGACGCGGCCATCGCGGTCGGTATCCATCTGCGCGAACCGGGCGTCGGCCTGCGCGATCGCCTCGGCGCGCGTGATGACGCCGTCGCGGTTCGCATCCTGCCGCATCGGCGGACGCGGGTTAGCGGGGCCAGGAGCGGGGGCAGGGGCGGTCTGCGCGCTGGCAGCGGACGTGATCGCGCTGGCGGCGAGCATCAGGGTGAGGACGGTCTTGCGCATGTCGGACTCCGGCTGTGTGGGACGAATTCCCACTGAATGACGCCGGTCTAAACCCCGGTTGTCGCAAGCGTCTGCCGCCGGGCCGCCAATGTGTCGCAAGATATGTCGGGCGCGCAGGGCCCCCCGCCGGCGTCAGGCGAAGATCGCGACGCTCTGCATCTGTTCGGCGACCGGCGTGCCGTCGGCGTTCCAGATCGCCATCCGCTGGCTCGAACTGCCCTCCCGCGTGTAATCGGTGGTCGCGCGCAGCAGCCACCAGCCGTCGCGAGTCACCGGCCGAGGCCCGAGGATGTTGAGCAGCCACGTCATCGAACTGAGCGGGGCGGGGCCGCCGAGCAGCTTCAACGCAGCGGGCGGCAGGCAATCGGCGAGCGCGACCAGTTCGACCATCGGATCGAGCCCGTCACGCTCGACCAGCCGGGCCCAGCGCAGCCACTCGGCGGGGCCGACGCTGTCGTCGCGGCGGTCGAGCAGGTCGAAATTGCGCGAGAACGCCACCGCGCTGTGGCCTCGGAAGGTCTGCGTGTCCGGTCCGGGCATCGGGAAGTCGGGCGCGCCGCCTGTCTGATGATCGACGCGCGATTCGATGGCGCCCATGAATACGAAGGTCGCGCGCAGGCCCAGCCCGGCCGCGCTCTCGACATCCGCCTGGACGAACGCCGCGTTTCGACCGCGCCGCAGCCGGCTCGCACGGATCGTGATGTCACCCGATAGTGGCCCGACGAACGACACCTGCGCCGATCGCAGCGGCGGCAGGTCGGTGTCGGATTTTTGCGCGGCATGGAGCGCGAGCGCCGCGGAGAATCCGCCATAGGCTGTGCGGCCCTGCGTCCAGTTCTCCGGCACGGTGCCGCGCCAGCCGTCCTCGGTCGGCTCCAGGGCGTCGATCGCCTGTTTGAGGGTGGTCATGGGTTTGGCTTTCTCGTCTGCGGGAAATTGCGCGCGTAGAATTCCGATTTCGCCTCCGTCGTCATCCTGACGAAAGTCAGGACCCAGAGCCAAGGATCGGAGCGCTTGTGGCCCTGGGTCCTGACTTTCGTCAGGATGACGGGACTGTCGAGGCGAGCCGGTCGCGGAGTTCGCGCTTCAGGACTTTGCCGATCGCGCTGCGGGGTAGTTCGTCGGCGGCGTGGAGCGCGGACAGTCGCTGCGTCTTGCCGAGCTGCGCGTTCGCCCACGCCAGGATCGAAGGCGCATCCTCGGTCGCGCCATCGCGCGGGACGTAGAAGCCGACCGGCGTTTCGCCCCAGGCGTCGGACGGCATTCCGATCACCGCGCAGTCCGCGACCGCGGGATGCTGCGCCAACACCGCCTCCAGGTCAGACGGATAGATGTTGAACCCGCCCGAGATGATCAGGTCCTTCTTCCGGTCCATCAGCGTGAGGAAGCCGTCCTCGTCGAACCGCCCGACGTCGCCGTGGCGGATGTAGCGATTGCCGTCCGCGTCATACCATTCGGCATCGCGCGTCGCCTCGGAGCGGCCGTGATAGCCGTTCATCATCGCCGGGCTGCGGCCGACGACTTCGCCCATCTCGCCCGACGCGACCTCGTTGCCGTCGTCGTCGATCAGGCGGATCTCGTGGCCGGGCATCGGCTGGCCGACGGTGTGGAGCTTGGTCGGATGCGCGGTGGCGTTCAGCGCGCAGCTCGCGCCGCCCTCGGTCATGCCGTAGAATTCGACCAGGACGCCCGGCCAGCGCGCGACCACGTCGGCCTTCAGCGCGGCGGAGAAGGGCGCGCTGGTGCTGGTCTTGAAGCGGAAGGCCGACAGGTCGAAATCGTCGAAATCGGGCAGCGCCATGATCCGCTGATACTGGACCGGGACCAGCATCGTGTGCGTGGCGCGGTACCGCTCGGCGAGTTCGAGATACGCACGTGCCTCGAACTTCTTCATCAGTACGACGGTACCGCCCCAGCCCAGCGTCGGCAGGAAGCTGACAAGGGTGGTGTTCGAGTAGAGCGGGGTGGCGATCATCGTCACGGCGGTGTCGAACCCGGCGGCAGTGTTGCGCGCGATATGCGCCCAGCGCATCGCGTGGCTCTGGACTATGCCCTTCGGCGTGCCGGTGGTGCCGGACGAGTAGATGATGTTGAACGGGTCTTCGGGGGCGATCGCGACGGGGGTTGGACCTGAGTCTTCCGGAGCGAGCCAGTCCGAGTAAGCTTGTTCCCCCGCGAAGGCGGGGGCCCAGTCTGGGCTCCCGCCTTCGCGGGAGAACAAGATGGCTCGGGCTGAAAGCGTTTGCCCCGCCAACGCCCGCGCATTCTCCGCGTCGAGGAACACCAACGGAGCGCCACTATCGGCGATCATCGCCGCGATCGCCGCCGGCGTGGCGGACGGCGCGATCGGCGTCGCCACGCACCCCGCGCGTACCGCACCAAGGAAAGCAGCCGCATAGTCCGTCGTCGGCGCCGCGACGATCGCCACCGCGGTCGCCGGTGCCACCCCGTCGCGCTGCAATGCCGCCGCGACCCGGTCCATCGTCGAATCGAGCGTCCGATAGTCGATACTGCTCTGCGCGTCGGCAACCGCAGGGCGATCCCCCCGTTCGAGCGCATGCGCATGGATCAGATCGGGCAGGGTGGCGAAGCCCGTGGCGAGCATGTCTGCGGCAGTCGTCATCCGCGCATCGCTAGGCGAACCCGTCCGGCAATGCCATACGGTATATTCGAAAACCGGAATCGAGGAGAGACGGATTTGCTGTTCTACGATAGCGCGCTGCCAGCGCCCAACCCGCGTCGCGTCCGCATCTTCCTCGCCGAAAAGCATGTCCGCGTGCCGATGGCGCAGATCTCGATCCCCAAGGCAGAGCACAAGTCGGCCTCGTTCCTGTCGGTCAACGCGCTGGGTCAGACGCCCGCGCTGGCGTTCGACGACGGCCGCGTGCTGACCGAGAGCGTCGCGATCTGCCGCTATTTCGAGGTGCTGCATCCCGAGCCGCCGCTGTTCGGCCACGGCGCGCACAACATCGCCGAGATCGACATGTGGACGCGGCGGATCGAGCTGCGGCTGATGACGCCGCTGTCGATGGTCTGGCTGCACACGCATCCCTGGACCGCGCGGATCGTCCAGCCGCAATATACCGAGTTCGGCGAGAGCCAGCGCCCGCGCGTGCTGGCGGCGATGACGGAGTTCGATCATGCGCTCGACGGCCGCGACTGGCTCGATGGCGAGCGCTATACGATCGTCGACATCGTCCTGCTGACGACGATCGACTTCGCGAAGTTCGTCGGCATCGCGGTGCCCGACGAACTGACGCACCTGAAGGCGTGGCACGCTCGCGCGTCGGCTCGCCCGAGTGCGCAGGCATGAGCGATGCCTTGCGAGGCGCGGTCGCGGTCGTGACGGGCGGCGGCACCGGGATCGGCGCGGCGGTGGTGCGGCGGCTGGCGGCGCGCGGTGTGTCGTGCGTCATCAATTACGCGACCAGCCGCGAGGAAGCCGAGGCCCTGGCGGTCGAAGTGGGGCAGGGCACGATCGCGGTGCAGGCGGACATCGTCGACGACGCCGCCTGCCGGGCGCTGGCCGAGGCGGCCACCGACGCGTTCGGGCGGATCGACTTCCTCGTCAACAATGCCGGCCGCACGAAGTTCGCCGCGCACGAGGATCTCGATGCGCTCGAGGCCGAGGACTTCCTCGATATCTACCGGCTGAACACGATCGCGCCGTTCCAGATGGTCCGCGCCTGCGCCCCGGCGTTGCGTGCGAGCCCGATGGGCGCGGTCGTCAACGTGGCGAGCGTCGCGGGCGTGTTCGGCATGGGATCATCGGTTGCCTATGCCGCATCGAAGGGCGCGCTGGTGACGATGACGAAGAGCCTGGCGCGTGTCCTGGCGCCGGAGATCCGGGTCAATGCCGTCGCGCCTGGGTATGTCGCGACGGGTTGGTACGAGAAGAAGCTGGGCGAGGAGGGGTTCGCGAAACTCAACGCCAAGGTCGCGGCGTCTGTGCCGATGGGTTTTGCGACCGGGCCCGACGACGTCGCGGGGCCGATCGAGATGCTGCTCGATCCGATGAGCCGGGCGATGACGGGCGAGGTGTTGCTGCTGGATGGCGGCGGGCATCTCGACGTCGCCCTGTCGCGGCGGCCGGGTCGGGACGGGTGAGGGGCGCGGACGTGAATTTGTAAGCGGCTGCAGAAGTTCAATCCTCCCCCGCCAGGGGGGGTGGCGCCGTAGGCGACGGAGGGGGAGGCCACGGAACGATAGTTCGTCGCTTCCGCCCCCTCCGTCTGGCAAGGGCCAGCCACCTCCCCCTGGCGGGGGAGGAGCGTAAGGTAAGGCTAATCTGGGTGAACCAGAGGCCGGTCGAGTATCGAGCGGTTCCGACCCCAAGCTTCCACCCCGGCGAAGGCCGGGGCCCAACTGGCGTGGCTTTAGCAATTACGCGCTTCCGCTGCTCAGCGACGTTCCCCAATTGGGCCCCGGCCTTCGCCGGGGTGGCGTGATCAGTTGGGCGGTGGGGTCATTTCAGACGATTGCCGAGCTGTAGAACATCCCCCTTACCGACCAGCAGCAGTCTGTCCGAACAGCGTCTTCTTCGCCTCGTCGGTCATCGGCGCGCTGGTGTCGTGCACCGCCTTGCCCTTCTCATATGCCGCGATCGTCGCGGGCCGGGCTGCGATCGATTCGAACCAGCGCTTCAAATTCGGGAAATCCTCCAGCCGCTGGCCCTGGATTTCGTACGGCACGATCCACGGATACGCCGCCATGTCGGCGATCGAATATTCGCCTGCGATAAAGTCGCGCCCTGCGAGCCGGCGGTCGAGCACGCCGTACAGCCGGTTGGTCTCCTTCACGTAGCGATCGATCGCGTACGGAATTTTCTCCGGGGCATACCGATTGAAGTGATGATTCTGCCCGAGCATCGGCCCGAGACCGCCCATCTGCCACATCAGCCATTGGTTTACCGCGGTCCGCCCGCGCAGGTCGCCGCCGCCGAACCGTCCGGTCTTCTCCGCCAGATACAGAAGGATCGCACCCGATTCGAAGATCGAGACGGGTTCGCCGCCATCGGCCGGGGTATGATCGACGATCGCCGGCATCCGGTTGTTGGGCGCGATCTTCAGGAAATCGGGCGCGAATTGTTCGCCCGCACCGATGTTTACCGGCTTGATCGTGTACTCGAGCCCCGCTTCTTCGAGAAACAGCGTGATCTTGTGGCCGTTGGGCGTGGGCCAGTAAAACAGGTCGATCATCGGGGTGCTCCGTCGATTGTGTCGTCGTGCAGATGGGGCAGGGCACCGCGTGCAACAAGCGCAACACGGTGGTCGGAATCGCCAAGAATGCGGCGGCGGGCAAAAGTCGCTTTGCAACGCCGCGAATCTATGCGAGGGAGCCGCATACCCGGTATTCAGATTGCCCGGGTGCTCCGCTCCATCGACGATGCGGAGACGAGCCCGGCCACGACGTTGGAGAGGGGATAAGGCGGAAGAGCGACCCGAACGAGGACGCATCTTCCGCCGTCCTTCTCGCGAACCGCCGGCCACACCCCGAAACCCGCAAGACCTCGCTCCCTCGCGACAAATCCGCCCGACATCGTCATGCCCTCGGCTCGTCGCAGATATGCGGGAATTGCAGCTTTAGCTTGTCTGGTACGGTCGCCATGCCCTAGCGTAAGGTCTGTTTCGACTTCGAGGTATTGCCGATGGCCGTCGCGTATCAGTCCCATCCCGAGATCGCCGATGCGTTGGCGATGAAGCGACGGGGCCTGACGCTCGCGCTGCTGACCTTCACCTATTTCTTCAGTTACATGGACCGTCAGATCCTCGCGATCCTGCTCGAGCGGATCAAGGCGGACTTGCTCCTGACCGATACGCAGCTCGGGTTGCTGTCCGGACTGGTGTTCGCGATCTTCTATGCGACGCTCGGTATTCCGGTCGCGCGGCTGGCGGATCGGACCAGCCGCCGCAACATCATCGCCGCCAGCCTGACGATCTGGAGCGCGATGACCGCGCTGTGCGGGCTCGCGCAGAATTTCACGCAGTTGATGCTGTTCCGGATCGGCGTCGGCATCGGCGAGGCGGGGTCGAGCCCGCCCAGCCATTCGATCATCGCCGATCTCTATCCGCCCGAGAAGCGCGCCAGCGCGATGGCGGTGTATTCGCTCGGCGTGGTGCTCGGTGCGGGCTTCGGCACGCTGATCGGCGGCGTGGTCGCGCACTCGTACGGCTGGCGGATCGCGATGATGACGGTCGGCCTGCCGGGAATCGCGCTCGCGGTGCTCGTGCGCCTGTTCATGGTCGAGCCTCGCCGTGGCCTGTCCGATGCCGCCCGCGCGACCGAGGTGAAGCCGATGCCGAGCGTCGCGCAAGGCTTCGCATCGATGTGGGCGAGCGCGCCGGCGCGGCATCTGGTGGTTGGCGTCACGCTCACCTCGATGATCGGCTATGCGCTGACCGGCTGGGGGCCGAGCTACATGCAGCGCTCGCTTGGCGTGTCGATGCTCGATATCTCGCGCTATGTCGCGTTGCCGGGGGCATTGTTCGGCGCGGTCTCGGCGCTTGCTGGCGGCAAGATCGCGGACGTGCTCGCGAAGCGCCACGGGCTGCATGTCCAGGCCTGGGTCGTGCTGGGGATGAAGGGGCTATCGCTGCCGTTCGCGCTGGCCTTCTACCTGATCGACGCGCCGGCGATCGCGATCGGGAGCTATTTCGTCTCGCTGATCTTCGCCAATTCGTATCTCGGGCCGAGCTTCGCGCTGATCCAGCATCTCGCGCCGTTGCAGATCCGCGCGATGTGGGCGGCGATCACGTTGCTGGTGATCAACCTGGTCGGGCTCGGGCTCGGGCCGACGCTGGTGGGGTGGCTGAGCGATCTGTTGAAGCCGGGCTTTGGCGAGGATTCGCTGCGGTATGCGCTGGTGATCATCGTGCTGATGACGCCGTGGGCGCTGTTCCATTACTGGCGCGCGGGGGTTCTGCTGAAGCGGGCGGAGGATGCGGCGCTCTGATAGCCCCCGCTACGGCCGTCATCCCCGCGCAGGCGGGGATCCAGACGCTCGGACGACAATGTCGCCGCACCGTCAGCCGGTAGGGTTTCCCGCCTCCGCGGGAATGACGAAGGGGGGGGCGATGATCGGTTTTTCATCGTGGAGGCCCGTCAGGGTGCGCCGGTCGGCACCCCTTCCAGCATCCAAGCGAGCGCCGTCGCCCGGTCGTCGAACACCGCCATGTCGTCGCGCACCGACGCGATCCGTTTGACCTGTAACCGCGCGAGCTTGCCGTCGGTATACAGCGCCACCTTGCGCGACTTCAGCGGCATAGACACCGCGACGCGTTGCAGCATCGCGATCACCTCCTGCGGCTGGATCGCGGACTTCGAGAAATTGCAGAGCAGCATGTGGCGCTTGCCCGTCGCCAGCACGCGCCGTCCCTCGCGCTCCAGATCGCGCAGGAAGTCCTCGACATGCTCGATGGTCCAGAAGCCGGACGCGTCGACCTCGATAATCCCCGTCGCCAGATCGGTCGTGATGGTGTGCATGCCGCCTCCGTGGAGGCGCTGGGATCAGCCGTCAGCGGTTAACGCGGCGTAACCAAACCGTTCCGGCTGCGAACGTCGACCAGTCCGGGCAGAACGGTCAGGCCTTCGCCATCCGATCGTCGAACAGGCCGTACATCAGCGTCGAGGCATACATCGCGATCGCCCGTTCGCGCGGCATCGTCGACGCCCATTTCCGCATGTCGAACGCCGCGTTCTGGAGCGCCATCAGCGCCTGCGCCGCGATCAGTGCATCGACCGCGCGGATCGAGCCTTCGCCGATGCCGTCCATCATCATGCCGGCGTAGCGCCGCGCGATGCCGTTCGAGCGATCGACCATGGCGTTGCGCACGCCGACCGGCAGGCCGCTCAGCGCCGTGGTGCGCAGCAGCGGCCCACGCTCGGCGAACTGCACGTCGAGCAAGGTCGCGACGGTGCTCGACAGCTTGTGCCAGTAGCTCCCGCCCTCGGCCTCGCCGCGGCTCTGCGCATCGGCGATCGTGTCGAAGCTGCGACGATAGCAGGCGATGACGAGATCGTCCTTCGCATCGAGATGGTGGTAGAAGCTGCCCTTGGTGACGTTCAGCTCGGACGCGATCTTCTGCACCGACGCGCCGCGATAGCCGAGCTCGTTGATCAGGCGCGTAGCGGCCAGCAGGAACGCCTCGCGCCCCGGCTCCGCCTCGTCGTGGCTCAGATCTAGAAGGGTGGGGGACCAGCGCGCATCCTTGCCGGCGATGCCGTGCGCGAACACGTCCATCAGCCGTTCCTCGACGCGACCATATTGATCGGGCTCGTACCGGGTCAGCCAGATCGGCAGCCAGAACGTGTTCTCCAGCAGCACGTGCGCGCGTGCGCCGTTGAGATCGGTCTGCGCACGCGAGGAGGTCGGCCCCCACAACAGGCGCGTCCGGCGGAACACTTCACGCCAGCCCGCCATCAGCCGGCCACGCATCGGCTCCTCGGTCGCGCGCAGATCGGAGAGGACCGCGAACGCCTTCTCCTCGCCGCGCTGGATGCGGGCGAGCCGATCCATGTTGAGCGCGAGATAGCGTCGTACGCGCTCCTCCGGCGTCGCTTCCTCCATCGCGATGTCGAGCATCGCGATCAGCGATTCGAGCGTGTTCTCGAACGCGGCGGCGGCAAGGTCTTCCTTGCGCTTGAAATAATAGGTAACGCTGGTCGTATTGAGCCCGACGCGCCGCGCCACGTCCGCGAACGTCATGCCCTTGGCACTCTGTTCGTTGATCGCTTCTGCCGCCGCGGCGAGGATCGCGTCACGCTTCGCACGGAAGCGCTTGGTCCCCTGTTCGCTCTCGTCGCTGGCCTCTGCCGGAACCTTCATCGAAACACCCTAACAGCTTCGATTTGAAGATACAGTGCTTTTTAGGCGCTTTCAGGGCGGACTTGAAAACATGCTTTGCGGGGCTCTTCACACGCTTTACCGAATGTGCGGTATGGTCTAACCAGCCTCCAAAGCGACGACGAACGGAGAGCCCGCATGGATTTTACGCTGAGCGAACGAGAGACGTATTTCCGGGATCGGGTCCGCGATTTCATCGACCAGAATATCCGCCCGCGTCAGGCCGATTATGACCAGCAGGCGCATGAGGGCGAGCGCTGGAAGGTGATTCCGGTGATCGAGGAGATGAAGGAGAAGGCCAAGGCCGCGGGCCTCTGGAATTTCTTCATGCCACCGCATTCGGGCCAGACCCATGTCGATGATTCGTTCGAGTTCGAAGGCACCCAGCTCACCAATCTCGAATATGCGTTATGCGCGGAGGAGATGGGGAAGATCAGCTGGGCGAGCGAGTGCTTCAACTGTTCCGCGCCCGATACCGGCAACATGGAGGTATTCCACCGCTATGGCACGCGCGAGCAGAAGGACCGGTGGCTCGGGCCGCTGATGCGCGGCGAGATTCGTTCGGCGTTCCTGATGACCGAGCCAGCGGTGGCGTCGTCGGATGCGACCAACATCGAGACGTCGATGGTGCGTGATGGTGATCACTACGTCATCAACGGCACCAAATGGTGGTCGTCGGGCGTCGGCGATCCGCGCTGCAAGATCGCCATCGTCATGGGCAAGACGTCGTTCGAGGGCTCGCGGCACCAGCAGCAGAGCCAGATCCTCGTACCGATGGACACGCCCGGCGTGACGATCAAGCGGATGCTGTCGGTGTATGGCTATGACCATGCGCCGCACGGGCATGGCGAGGTGGTGCTGGAGAATGTCCGCGTGCCGGTCGAGAACGTGCTGCTCGGCGAAGGGCGCGGGTTCGAGATCGCGCAGGGGCGGCTCGGGCCGGGGCGTATCCATCACTGCATGCGGACGATCGGCGTGGCCGAGACCGCGATCGAGGCGATGGCGCGGCGGCTGCTCGACCGCGTCGCGTTCGGCAAGCGGATCGCCGACTTCTCGGTGTGGGAAGAGCGGATCGCGACGGCGCGGATCGACATCGAGATGACTCGTTTGCTCTGCCTCAAGGCGGCGGACATGATGGACAAGGCGGGGAACAAGTCCGCGCAGATAGAGATCTCGATGATCAAGGTCGCCGCGCCGAACATGGCGCTGCGGATTTTGGACGATGCGATCCAGGCGCATGGCGGCGGGGGTGTATCGGGCGACTTCCGGCTCGCGCATGACTGGGCGGCGATGCGGACTCTCCGGTTCGCGGATGGGCCGGACGAGGTCCACAACCGCTCGATCGCACGCAACGAGTTCGGGAAATATGGGGACTTCCGAAAGGGTGGCGTGTCGAGCGGGGATGTCGGGGTGAGCCGGTAAACCCACTCCCCGTTCGTTCGCTCTGAGCGAAGTCGAAGGACGCCCCCCGCCCGTCATCCCAGCGAAAGCTGGGATCTCCCCATTCGGGTCGCAGCGCCCGCCAACCGGGATACCCCAGCTTTCGCTGGGGCGACGGATTTGGTGGGGGCGGACCTCGGAATGACGGGCTGGGTGGAGCGCCCTAACCACAAAGATACGAAAGGCAGACATGAAAGCCGCAGTCCTTTTCGAAGCCAACACCCCGCTCAGCATCGAGGACGTCACCGTCTCGAAGCCGACGGCCCATGAGGTCCTGATCCGCACGATGGCGGTCGGCGTGTGCCGGTCAGATTTGCATTTCGTCGACGGCGCCTATCCGCACGCGATGCCGACGATCCCGGGGCACGAGGCCTGCGGCGTGGTCGAGGCGGTCGGCAACGAAGTGCGCGGCGTGAAGGTCGGCGACCATGTCGTGACCTGTCTCTCGGCGTTCTGCGGCCAGTGCGAGTTCTGCGTCACCGGCCGGATGTCGCTGTGCATCGACGCCAGCGTGCGCCGTCCGAAGGGCGCCGCGCCGCGCCTCATGCTCGGCGACCGCCCGATCGCGCAGATGCTCAACCTCAGCGCCTATGCCGAGATGATGCTGGTCCACGAACACGCTTGCGTCGCGATCGACCGCGACATGCCGATGGACCGCGCGGCGTTGCTCGGCTGCGCGATCACGACCGGGGCGGGGGCGGTGTTCAACACTACGGATGTGACGCCGGGCGAGACGGTCTGCGTGGTCGGTTGTGGCGGCATCGGCCTTGCGGCGGTCAACGCGGCGAAGATCGCGGGCGCGGGGAAGATCATCGCGCTCGATCCGGTGCCTGAAAAGCGCGCAATGGCTGAGAAGCTCGGCGCAACGCATAGCATCGATGCGCTGTCCGATACCGCCGCCGATCAGGTTGTCGAAATCACCAAGGGCGGCGTCCACCATGCGATCGAAGCCGTTGGGCGGACGCAATCGGCGGCGACGGCGGTGAAGGTGTTGCGACGTGGCGGCACCGCGACGATCCTCGGGATGATGCCGCTCGGCGAGGAGGTCGGGCTGTCGGCGATGGACCTGCTGTCGGGCAAGCGGTTGCAGGGCGGCTTCATGGGGTCGAACCGCTTCCCGGTCGACATCCCGCGACTGGTCGACTTCTACATGCGGGGGCTGCTCGATCTCGACACGATTATCGCGGACCGGATGCCGCTGGAGCGGATCAACGATGCGTTCGACGAACTGCGGCGCGGGGACACGACCCGTAGCGTGATCACCTTCTCGTGACGAGCGACGCAGCCACCAGCATGGTCGGCACGATCGCCGTCGGGGACAAGGACCGCCTCGACCTCGACACGCTCGACGCGTGGATGACCGCCAACGTGCCGGGCTATGCCGGGCCGCTCACCTACGCGAAGTTCGCGGGCGGGCAGTCGAACCCGACCTACCGGCTCGATACGCCGGAACGCGCCTATGTCCTGCGGCGGAAACCGTTCGGCCCGATCCTGCCGAGCGCGCACGCCGTCGATCGCGAATATCGGGTGATAGCCGGGCTGCATCCGACCGGCTTTCCCGTGCCGCGTCCCTACGGCCTTTGCGAGGACGCGGACGTCATTGGTTCCGCGTTCTACGTGATGGAAATGGTCGAGGGCCGGACGATCTGGGACGGCGCGATGCCCGGCGCGACACCGGCCGAGCGCACCGCGCACTACGAGGCGATGGTCGATACGCTCGCCGAGCTCCACAACACCGATTACGCGGCGGCGGGGCTCGGGGAGTACGGCAGGCCCGGCAATTATTTCGAGCGCCAGGTCGGTCGCTGGACCAAGCAATACCGTGCCGCCGAGACCGAGCACATGGAGTCGGTCGAGCGGCTGATCGAGTGGCTGCCGCGGACGCTCCCCGAGCAGACGCGGACGTCGATCGTCCACGGCGACTACCGCATCGACAACATGATCTTCGCGCCGTCTGAGCCGAAGGTCATTGCCGTCCTCGATTGGGAATTGTCGACGCTCGGTGATCCGCTTGCGGATTTTTCGTATCTGCTGATGAACTGGGTGACTGAGCCTGAGGGACGCTCCGGCGTGCTCGGCATGACCGGGCCGGAGACGGGGATCCCGACGATCGAGCAGGTCGTGGAGCGCTATTGCGCCGCGACGGGGCGCGACGGGGTGCCCGACCTCAACTGGTATTTCGCCTACAACCTCTTCCGCCTGACCGGGATCGTCCAGGGCATCAAGAAGCGGATCGTCGATGGCACCGCGTCGAGCGCGCAGGCGGAGAAGACGGTCGCGAAGATCCACGGGCTGGCGGATGCGGCGTGGGGGTTCGCGGTGAAGGCGGGGGCTTAGTTCATCCCCCTCCCGCTTGCGGGAGGGGCTAGGGGTGGGCTCGCGCTCGCCACATCGTACGCCGTTTGCGGAGGCCGGGCGCCCACCCCCGGCCCCTCCCGCATGCGGGAGGGGAGAAGCAGGAATGTCGCAGTTCGACCTGACGGGACAAGTCGCCATTGTCACCGGATCGTCACGCGGGATCGGCCTCGCCTCCGCGCGCGAACTCGCCGAGCACGGCGCGAAGATCGTCATCTCCAGTCGCAAGCAGGACGCCTGCGATAGCGTCGCGGCGGAACTCAATGCCAGACACGGAGACGGCACCGCGATCGCCGTCGCCGCCAACATCTCCGACAAGGCTGGGCTTCAGCATCTGGTAGACGAGACCCGCGCGGCGTTCGGCCGCATCGACGTCCTCGTCTGCAACGCCGCCTCGAACCCCTATTACGGACCGCAGGCCGGCATCGCCGACGACCAGTTCCGCAAGATCCTCGACAACAACATCGTCTCCAACCACTGGCTGATCCAGATGGTCGCGCCCGAGATGCTGGAGCGCCGCAACGGCAGCATCATCATCATCTCGTCGATCGGCGGCCTGCGCGGCTCGCCCGTGATCGGCGCGTATTGCATCAGCAAGGCCGCTGACATGCAGCTCGCGCGCAACCTCGCCGTCGAGTTCGGGCCGTCCAACGTCCGCGTGAACTGCATCGCGCCCGGCCTGATCAAGACCGACTTCGCGCGGGCGCTGTGGGAGGACCCGGACCGGATCGAGGCGGCGAACACGCGCGTCCCGCTCCGCCGGATCGGCGAGCCCGAGGAGATCGCCGGCGCGGTCGTCTTCCTCGCCTCGCAGGCCAGCGCCTTCATGACCGGCCAGACGATGGTCATCGACGGCGGCGTCACGATTTAACCGGGAGGACCATGCGATGCGCTTTACCGACAAGTCGATCATCGTCACCGGCGCAGGGTCCGGCATAGGCCGTGCCGCCGCGCTCCTGTTCGCGAGCGAAGGGGGCAGGGTCATCGTCGCGGACAAGACGGAGGGCGCGGACGAAACCGCCCACCTGATCGCGCAAGCCGGCGGCACGGCCAAGGCGATCCGCATTGACGCCGGGCTGGAGGACGACGTGATCCGCACGGTCGCGCTGGCCTGCGACAGCTTCGGCGGGCTCGACGTGATGTTCGCCAATGCGGGTATCTCGGGCGGCATGGCGAACCTGTTCGACACCGACGTCGCGCTGATCACCGAGGTGCTGCGCGTCAACCTGATCGGTCCGTTCCTCGCGATCAAGCACGCCGCGCCGCGCATCGCCGAACGGGGGAGGGGCGCGATCGTCCTTACCGCCAGCGTCGCCGGCATCCGTTCGGGTGCAGGGTCACCGGCGTATTCCGCGTCGAAGGCGGGCGTCATCAACCTCGCCGCCGTCTCCGCGCAGCAACTCACCGGTTCGAACGTCCGCGTCAACGCGATCTGCCCCGGCCTGACCGAGACCGGCATGACCAAGCCCGTGTTCGACTACGCGCGCGAGGCGAACAAGATGGACCGCGTCGGCCGCCTCAATCCGCTCCACCGCGGCGCGCAGCCCGAGGAACTGGCGAAGGTCGCGCTGTTCCTCGCCTCCGACGACGCCAGCTACGTCAACGGCCAGGCGATTGCTGTCGACGGCGGCCTGTCGTCGAGCCACCCGGTGACACGGCAGGAATACGGCAAGACCGCCGCCTGACTTGCGGTTGTAACGGCAAAGCGACAGGATACGCGTGTAACAGGGAGTGTGCGTGATGAGGCTGTTCCGGTCGGTCCTGTCGATTTTGCCGGCCGCGGCCGTATCCGCAGCGGCGCAAGTTCCGCCGCCTGTAATCAGCATACCATTCCCGCATGCCGGACCTTCGGCTGGACCTGCGATCGGGCCGGTCTTCGTGACCTGGACTGCGACGGACATGCGCTGCGGCGGTGCTTCCGTGGCATTCCAACGGCCGCCGGCGGTCATGCCGGCGCTCGGCTGGTCGTCCAGGATCGGCATGAAGCCAGTGGCGTACAGTTTCACGATCGATCCGACCGGCCGTCCGCTGGACATCAAACGCGTCGCGAAAGGGTATGTGGCGGCGGGAGAGGATCTCACGCCCGCGCTGGCGGTCGCGCAGTTCGCGGCCGGTGCCGCGCGGAGCGAGTGCAGCCTGACGTTCGTACCCACGCCACAACCTATCGCTGCCGCACCGGTGGCGTCGGTGATGGCCTATACGATGTTCCCCCAGCAAAGGCCGACGGCGGAGATGTGGGCGCGGGTGAAGACTGCTGGCTCCACCTGCTACGATCCGCCGCCGCAGGTCCGCAACCGCGCGTTTCCGGATTTCGACGCCATCCCGAAGCAACCGGGCCGGCAAAGTTGGAGCATGATCGGCTTCGACATCGACGAGGCCGGCAAGCCTATCCACGTGAAGGCCGTGGCGGGGAACGGCAATGCGGCGCTGGAAGCGGCGTCGATGACCGCGATCGCGGAGTCGCGGTTCGCGCCCGGCACCCGGATCGGCTGCCAATATCCGTATTGGGTCGGGTCTGCGACCATGCCGGCGCCGCCGATGCCGGAGGAAGCGAAATTCCGTGCGACCGGGGCAACCTGTCCTTCCAAAGCCGAATGGGCTGTGGAGCCGAACCTTACCTATCCCGAGCAGTTTCGGCGTCGCGCGGTGGAGGGATGGGCCCTGGTTGGCTACGATGTCGCGCCATGGGGCCAGACGGGCAACGTCCGTGTCCTCGCAGCCCAACCCGCCGAGGAGTTTGGCGAGCAGGCGGTGCGGTTGCTGACGGCGGCGAAGCGGGCACCGTCCGCGACTGGCTATACCGGCTGCGTCGACCGGGTGCATTTCCGGATGGGGCCGACCATGCGGAAGCCGGGCGCGCCGCCCGTCATATTCGATCCCCCGCAACCCGCCTATTGAACCACAGGGTTTGCGCCCGGTCCGCTTGCGTAACGAGTTTGTGGGGACCATTTGGAGCGCGCGGGCGTTTCACGTCCGACCCCATAAAGGAGAAACCCCATGGCTTTCGAACTCCCACCGCTGCCTTACGCCTATGATGCGCTCGAGCCGGTGATCGACCAGGAGACGATGAAGTTTCATCACGACAAGCATCACGCGGCGTACACGGCGAAGCTGAACGAGGGTGTCGAGAAGGATTCGGCGCTGCAGGGCAAGTCGATCGAGGACATCCTCGGCATGATCTCGTCGCAGCCGCCGCTGGTCCGCAACAATGGCGGTGGCTTCTGGAACCACGATTTCTTCTGGAAGACGATGGCGGCCAAGAGCGGCCAGGTGCCATCGGGCAAGTTGGCCGAGGCGATCGACCGCGACTTCGGTGGGCTCGACGCCCTGAAGGAGCAGTTCAACACCAAGGGCGCGGGGCAGTTCGGGTCGGGCTGGGCGTGGCTGATCGCGGATGCGAGCGGCAAGCTGAAGGTGACGAGCACGCCGAACCAGGACAACCCGCTGATGGACGACGCCAAGGAGCCGGGCACGCCGCTGCTGGGTAACGACGTATGGGAGCATGCCTATTACCTGACGTACAAGAACGATCGTCCGGGGTATCTGAAGGCGTGGTGGGATATCGTGAACTGGGACGTCGTGGCTGAGCGTTACGCGAAGGTCGCTGGCTGAGTTAAGTTCCCCTCCCGCTTGCGGGAGGGGCTAGGGGAGGGCGCGACGTACGTACTGGCGTCCGGTTAGTGCGGCACGCCCCTCCCCCAACCCCTCCCGCAGGCGGGAGGGGAGCAGTGATTTACCCTTCGGGCGGCAGGTCGGTGACGGCCTTGTCGCCCGTTTGCAATCCGTGCTTCAGCAGCATCGGGATGTTGGCGAAGGCGAACAGCAACGTCAGCGGGATCGCACCCCAGAGCTTGAAGCCGACCCAGAAATCCCAGGTCGTGTTGCGCCATACCGCTTCGTTCAGCACCGCCATGAACACGAAGAATACCGCCCAGTTGCGCGTCAGCTTGCGCCAGCCATCGGCGGACAGGCCGGGATAGGCGGTGCCGAGCAGCGACTGGAGCAGCGGACGACCGGTGACGAGCCCGAAGGTCAGGATGGCGGCGAACATCGCGTAGATGATCGTCGGCTTCATCTGGATAAAGCGCTGGTCGTGGAAATAGATCGTCAGCCCGCCGAACACGACGATCAGCGCACCCGACAGCCACAGCATCGGCGAGATGTGCCCTGCCTTGACCTTCGACACGATCATCGCGGCGATGGTGGCGATGATGAACGCGGTGGTCGCGGCGACCACGCGGACGATCGGCAGGCCGGGCGTCAGGAAGTTCACCGCGAAGAAAATCGCCAGCGGGCCATAGTCGATGGCCATGCGGAGGCCGGGGGATAGGGGGGGCTTGGTCACTGGGTTATCCAATCGTGCGGGCTAGATCACCCGCAATACGCATACCAAAAACACCGTTCGTCCTGAGCGTAGTCGAAGGACATTGCCACGAGCGAGCGGCCCTTCGACTTCGCTCAGGGCGAACGGAAGAAAAGATCACTTCCGAACGCTCTCGACGCCCGCGATGATCCGGCTGACCTCGTTTGCGTCGAACGGGCGGAGGTCGGTCATGCCCTCGCCGATCCCGATCGCGTGGATCGGCAGGCCGTATTTCTCGGCCGCCGCCACGAGGACGCCGCCGCGCGCGGTGCCGTCGAGCTTGGTCATCACCAGGCCGGTGACGCCCGCGACCTCCTTGAAGACTTCGATCTGCTGGAGCGCGTTCTGGCCAGTCGTCGCATCGAGCACCAGGACGATGTCGTGCGGGCTCTCCGGGTTGATCCGGCCCAGCACGCGGCGGATCTTGGCCAGTTCGTCCATCAGTTCGCGCTTGTTCTGCAAACGCCCGGCGGTATCGACGATCAGCACGTCGATGCCGGTCTCGGTCGCCTTCTTGACCGCATCCCACACCACGCCTGCCGCGTCGCCGCCCTCGGGGCCGGTCACGATCGGCACGCCGACGCGCTCGGCCCAGGTGCGGAGCTGGCCGATCGCGGCGGCGCGGAAGGTGTCGCCCGCCGCCAGCATCACGCCGTAATCCTGCTCCATCAGCAGATGCGCGAGCTTGGCGATCGTGGTGGTCTTGCCCGATCCGTTGACGCCGATGACCAGGATCACCTGAGGGCGCGGGAAGGCGTCGATCTCGATCGGTTTCGCGACCGTGGCGAGGACCTTCTCGACCTCCTCCGCGACGATCACGCGGATGCCGAGCTCCTCCATGTTGCGCTCGAAGCTGCCTTCGGCGAGACGGTGGCGGATCCGGCCTGCGGTCTCGGGGCCCAGATCCGACGCGATCAGCGCTTCCTCGATGTCGTCTAGCGTCGCGTTGTCGAGCCGCGCGCCGCCGAGGCCGGCGAGGTTGCCGACGAGCCGGTCGGAGGTGCGCTTGAAGCCGCCGATCAGCTTGTCGTGCCAGGTTGGGGTGGTGCTCATGATGGTTCTCGTGTTGCGTCGAGGCGGTCGGACGTGGCGCCGGTGATCGTGATGCGGACGATGTCGCCGGGTATGGTGGGTTCGTCCAGCAGGACTTCTGCGAAATTGCCGATATGCCCGCGATCGCCGGGGCGTTCGACGAGCAGATCCTGCGACGTTCCCACCAGCGTTTGGAGCCAGTTCGCTCGCGCCGTTTCGCCGGCTTGGCGGAGTAGGGCGGCGCGCTGGCGGCGGACTTCGGGTTCGACCTGCGGCATCCGCGCGGCGGGGGTGCCGGCGCGGGGCGAATAGGGGAAGATGTGCGGGTGGACGATGTGGCAGTCGTCGATCAGCGCCAGCGTGTTGGCGAACATCGCCGCGTCTTCGGTCGGGAAGCCGGCGATCAGGTCCGCGCCGATCGCGATGTCGGGGCGGGCGGTTTTCAGGCGTTCGACCAGTGCGACGCTCTCGGCGCGCGAATGGCGGCGCTTCATGCGCTTGAGGATCATGTCGTCGCCGGCCTGGAGCGAGAGATGGACGTGCGGCATGATGCGCGCCTCGCCCGTGAGCAGCGCGAAGAGGCGGTCGTCGATCTCGATGCCGTCGAGCGAGGACAGGCGCAGGCGTTCGAGCTTCGGGACATGATGGAGGATGCGCTCGACGAGGTGGCCGAGCGTCGGTGCGCCGGGGAGGTCGGGGCCGTAACTGGTGAGGTCGACGCCGGTGAGGACGATTTCGCGGTGGCCTGAATCGGCCAGGCCGGCGATCCGGTCGACGACCGCCCCGGCGGGGACCGAGCGGCTGGGCCCTCGGCCGAACGGGATCGCGCAGAAGGTACAACGATGGTCGCAGCCGTTCTGGACCTCGACGAAGGCGCGGGCGTGGGCGGAGAAGCTGGCGGCCAGATGGGGCGCGGTCTCGTGGACCTGCATGATGTCGGAGACGACGACCGGGGTTTCGGCCTGCCACGCTTGTGCGGTCAGCTTGTCCGCGTTGCCGATGACGCGATCGACTTCGGGCATGGCGGCGAAGCTGGCGGGGTCGATCTGCGCGGCGCATCCGGTGACGACGATCTGTGCTTCGGGGCGGTCGCGTTTCGCGCGGCGGATGGCGACGCGCGTCGCTTTCACGGCGGCGTTGGTGACGGCGCAGCTGTTGACCACGACCATGTCCCGCCCGGCGACAAGCGCGCGGATGGTCTCGCTTTCGGCGATGTTGAGGCGGCAGCCGAGGCTGATGACCTCTGGCGCGGGGGCGGGTGACATGCGCGCGATTTAGGAGGGGTGGGGGGGGAAGTCCACGCTTTGCGGTTTATGGGCTGCCGTTTGCGGTTTGTGCGCAATGCCCGCCTTCATCGCCGTTCTCCTGCGAACGCAGGAGCCCAGGGTATCAGACGCAGCGCTGCTTGGTCCTGGGCTCCCGCCTTCGCGGGAGAACGGATTTGGAGAGCCCGTCATTCATTATCCACCACCCCGGCGAAGGCCGGGGCCCAATTGGGCATGGTTGCTAACTACGGACTATCCGCGGTTACTGCGACCTTTCCAATTGGGCCCCGGCCTTCGCCGGGGTGGTGCTTGGTAGATGGGGCACGGTGCTCGCAGTCAGCTCGCCAATCGAGGCGCAATCCCCCGTGGTGGCGGCGCATCGCGGTCCGGACGCTGTGCCAGCAGCCGCTTCTCCGCCAGCAACCGCCGGACCTGCGCCGTGCCGAGCGGTCGCCCGTACAGATACCCCTGGCCTTTCGCACACCCGATCGCATGCAGGCGTTCCTCGATCGCGGCGTCCTCGATTCCTTCTGCGGTCGTGGGCAGGTTGAGGCTGTCCCCCAGCCGTACGATCGTGTTCACGATCGCCATGCTCTCGGGGTTGTCGAGGATCGAGCTGACGAAGCTCTTGTCGATCTTGATCCGGTCGAACGGCAGCGCCCGCAAATGCGCCAAGCTCGAATAGCCGGTGCCGAAATCATCGAGCGCGAGGCGGATACCCTGGTTCTTCAGGCTGCCGACGATCGACTGCGCGAGTGGGAGATTGTCGAACAGCGCGGTCTCGGTGATCTCGATTTCGAGCCGGCTGGCGGGAAAGCCCGTCTCAACCAGCGTCTTGATGATCTTCTGCGCGAGCCACGCGTCGCGCAACTGCAGCGGTGACACGTTGACCGACAGCGTCAGCCCTGCGTCCCAGTCCCGCGCGTCGGCGAAGGCCTGGCGCATGATCGACAGCGAGAGTTCGCCGATCATCCCGATCTCCTCGGCGATCGGGATGAAGGCGTCGGGGGCGATCATGCCCCGGACGGGGTGTTCCCAGCGCGCGAGGACTTCGAACCCGGTGATGCGGCCGGTGGTGAGGTCGACCTGCTGCTCGAAATACGGGACGATCTCCTGCGCGGGGATCGCGTTGCGCAGACCTGCCTCGAGTTCGCCGCGCAGTTGCAACGCGCGTTCCATCGCATGGTCGAACCAGGCCCGGCGGTTACGGCCGCTGGTCTTGGCGGCGTGCAGCGCGATGTCGGCTTTGCGCAACAGCGCGTCGATCGAGCCGCAATCGCCGTCGGAGTGCGCGATGCCGATCGAGACGCTGGTATGAATGTCGACGCCGTTGTTGCGGAACGGCAGCGCCAGCGCCGCGATCATGCGTTCGGCGATCCGGTCGGCGACGTTCCTGTGCGCGGAGTCGAACACGAACGCGCAGGCGAATTCGTCCTCGCCAAGCCGCGCCAGCAGGCTGGCCCCCGGCGCGATCGCCGCGATTGTCTCGGCGACATGAGCAAGCAGGAGGTCGCCGACCGCATAGCCGTGCAGGTCGTTGACGCTCTTGAAGTGATCGACGTCGATCGTCAGCATGGCCATCGCCTTGTCGCGTCGACGGGCGCTCGCGAACAACGTTGCGCCATCGTCGGACAGGCTGCGGCGATTGAGGAATCCGGTCAGTGGATCGCGCTGTGCCAGCGCCTGCGCGCGGTGGCCGGCGTCGGTGAGATCGCTCAGTTCCTCGGCCAGCGCGCGGTAGCGGAACCAGCCGAACAGGATCAGCGCGATGTTGAGGAGCATGACGGCGATCAGCGTCCGGTCGACCACTGCGGTGCCGCCGTGCAGATGCGCGATCGTTTTGACGATGACTGCGCCGCCGGTGCAGACGAATAGCAAAATCGCGGCGCCGGTGACGGCGCCGGTCATGAATTCCCGACTGATGTTGCGGGGCGCACGCGTCGCCGCCGGCTTTGCGGTCATGGGAGTGTCCGGTCCTTGATTGGTTGCCGGTGTGCCATGCGAGAGGTGTAGGAGGTGTTAAGGCGGCGTTAGCGCGGGACAGGGCGTGGCGTGGCTGCGATTGGTTGATCACGTTGCGTTAGATTGTTCTCCCGCCTTCGTTGGAGAACAAGGAAGTGAGCGCTCGATAATTCCAACCCACGCCCCGATCTTGCATCTCCGGCCGCATTCCAGTAGGTGGCCCTCCACGTTCCGTTACGGAGCGCATAGGACGAGCATCCAAGGATGCACGCTGGCCGGCGAGGTTTCGCCCGCCGGCGCTTTTGCGTTTGGTTGCGGTGTATGGGAGTATTTCGATGTTCGAAAGCCTGAGCGATCGACTTGGCGGCGTCTTCGACCGCCTTCGCGGCCGGGGTGCGCTGACCGAAGCGGACGTGCGTTCGGCGATGCGCGAGGTGCGCGTCGCGCTGCTCGAAGCCGACGTCGCGCTGCCCGTCGCCCGCGAGTTCGTTGACAGGGCGACCGAGAAGGCGATCGGCCAGAACGTCCTGCGCTCGGTCACGCCGGGGCAGCAGGTCGTCAAGATCGTCAGCGATGCGCTGGTCGAGATGCTCGGTTCCGAGGCCTCGGAGCTCGAGCTGGGCGTCACCCCGCCGGCCGTGATCATGATGGTCGGTCTCCAGGGTTCTGGTAAGACGACCACCACCGCCAAGATCGCCAAGCGGCTGGCGGCAGGGCAGGCCAATTTCGGCCAGGGCGCTCGCGAGCGGAAAAAGGTGCTGATGGCGTCGCTCGACGTCAATCGCCCGAACGCGCAGGAGCAGCTGGCGACGCTCGGCACGCAGATCGACGTCGCGACCTTGCCGATCGTCGCTGGCCAGCAGCCGGTCGATATCGCGCGGCGCGCGATGCAGGCGGCCAAGCTGCAGGGCTATGACGTCCTGATGCTCGACACCGCGGGTCGTTTGCATGTCGACCAGGCGCTGATGGACGAGATGAAGGCGGTCGCCGACGTCGCGAACCCGGCCGAGATCCTGCTCGTGGTCGACTCGCTGACCGGTCAGGACGCGGTCAACGTCGCGCAGAACTTCAGCGACCAGGTGCCGCTGACGGGTATCGTGCTGACCCGCATGGACGGCGATGCCCGCGGCGGCGCGGCGCTATCGATGCGTGCGGTCACCGGCAAGCCGATCAAGTTCGCAGGGACCGGCGAAAAGCTCGATGCACTCGAGGCGTTCCATCCGGAGCGCGTCGCCGGCCGCATCCTCGGCATGGGTGACGTCGTCAGCCTGGTCGAACGCGCCGCGGAGTCTATCCAGCAGGAAGACGCCGAGCGGATGGCCGCCAAGATGGCCAAGGGTCAGTTCGACATGAACGACCTGCGTGCCCAGTTGGCCCAGATGCAGCGGATGGGCGGGCTCGGCGCGCTGGCGGGGATGATCCCCGGCATGAAGAAGGCGCAGGGCGCGGTCGCGTCGGTCGGTGGCGAAAAGGTGCTGGTGCACATGGACGCGATGATCGGATCGATGACGATCAAGGAGCGCAACAAGCCCGAGCTGATCAACGCCAAGCGCAAGATCCGCATCGCCAAGGGCTCCGGCACCACGGTGCAGGAGGTCAACAAGCTGCTCAAGATGCACCTCGAAATGTCGACCGCCATGAAGAAGATCAAGAAGATGGGCGGCATGAAGGGCATGATGGCGATGCTCGGCAAGGGCGGCATGGGTGGCGGCCTTGGCGGCATCGGCAATGCGATCGGCGGGCCGCAGATGGGCGACATGCTCAACAAGGCCGGCGCTGGTGGCCTGCCGGGCGGTGGCGGCGGCGGTTTGCCGGGGCTTGGTGGCCCCAAGATGCCGCAGATGCCGGCCGGTTTCGAAGATTTTCTGAAGAAGAAATAACCTGCCCATGTCCGTCATCCCAGCGAAAGCTGGGATCTCATGCGGATAGGGCGCGACACCAACCACAAGACCCCAGCTTTCGCTGGGGTGACGTTTAAATCCAGAAGGAAAATATCATGGCAATCAACATTCGCCTCGCGCGCGGTGGCTCCAAGAAGCGTCCCTATTACAAGATCGTCGTTGCCGATGCGCGCAGCCCGCGTGACGGCCGCTTCATCGAGAAGATCGGCAACTACAACCCGCTCCTCGCCAAGGACAACGAGCAGCGCGTGCAGCTCGACGCCGACCGCGCGAAGCATTGGCTGAGCGTCGGCGCGCAGCCGACCGACCGCGTCGCCCGCTTCCTCGACCAGGCTGGCGTGCTCGAGCGTTCGGCGCGCAACAACCCGAACAAGGGCAAGCCCGGCGAGAAGGCAACCGAGCGCGCCGAAGAGCGTGCGACCAAGGCGGCTGAAGCTGCCGAGGCCGAAGCGGCTGCAAAGGCTGCACCGGCCAGCGGCAGCAACGAAGAGACCGAGCAGGTCGTCGCTGCCGAAGTCGAAGACGCAACGAGCGCTTCGTAAGACAGGGGGGGGGGCGGGGGGCTTAGTCCCTCCGCCTCTTCTCCGTCATGCCGGGCTTGTTCCGGCATCCACCTATCCGCGAGTCCGAGAGAATTGGGTACGCGGAACGGTGGACCCCGGAACAAGCCCGGGGTGACGAAGGCGCGGGAGGCATCTCCCGGCCCGACTACGGGTGCGCAACCGCACCCGATCGGCGCGTCATGCGTTCTTCTCTCGGTAACCCCGAAAAGGAGCGCATGATGGTCCCCGAATCCGACCCCCGCACAGCCCCCGCACCCGAGGACATCGAAGATGCCACCAACGAAGGCGTCTCCGCCGACGACCCCGCCGAAGGCGCCGACGACACCCCCGGTCCAGACGAAGGCTCCGCGCAAGGCTGACGTCACGCTCGCCGTCGTCATCGGTGCGCACGGCATCGGTGGCGAAGTGCGGCTGAAGGTCTTCGCCGAGAATTTCGGGAGCTATAAGAGCTTCAACAACGGCGCGCTGTCGCTGAAATCCGCCCGCAACGGCAACAACGGCATGATCGCGCGGTTTGCCGAGGTTGTCGATCGCAACGCGGCCGAGGCGATGCGCGGCACTGAGTTGACCGTGCCGCGGGCGTCGTTGCCACCGCTCGAGGACGGCGAATATTATCATACCGACCTGATCGGGCTCGACGTCGTCTCGACCGATGGCGAGGCTATCGGCCATGTCGTCGCGATCGACAATTTCGGTGCGGGCGATGTGATCGAGATCGAGCGCGTTCCCGTCGACGGCAAACCCGGCAAGCGCTTCATGGTGCCGATGCGTGCCGAAGCGGTTCCGGAGTGGGATGCCGACCGCCTCGTCGTCGAAGCGTCCTTCGCCGCGGAATAACAGGCTTTAGCTTCCGCTTCCTTGTTCTCCCGTGAAGGCGGGAGCCCAGTCTGGGTCCCCGCCTTCGCGGGGAAACAATCTGCCTATCTTCGCAACGGCCGTTGCTCGGCGAGCATGTTGCGGATCGTCGTGGCGGCGACGCCGGCTTCGCCCATCGCATGGCTGATCTGGTCGAGGCCCTTCACTACGTCGCCCGCCGCGAACAGCCCGGGGATCGAGGTCCGCTGGTGCGAGTCCACCTCCAGGCAGCCGTCCGCGGACGCGCTCGCACCGGCCGCGACCGCGAGTTCAGACCGGATCACCGAGCCTAAAGCGGGATAGACGCTGTCGAACGTCATACGCCCCTCGACCGTGTCGAGGGCGAGCCTGCCCCCTTGGATCGCGTAGTTGCCGCAAGGACCACCGACCCGGACGATTCCCGCTTCGTCGAGCGCTGCTTCGCATGCCGGATCGAGATCGTGGCCGCCCTCGGGTGCTATCAGCGTTACGTCTCTGGTATAGCCGCGCAGGAACAGTGCCTCGCGCATGCCGTGGTCGCCGGTACCGATGATGCCGACGCGCTTGTCGGTGACTTCGTAGCCGTCGCAGATCGGGCAGTAGCGGAGCAGGCCGGCTTCAAGCGCTTCGTCGTGGATTGCATCGGGCATGTCCGGACGGTTGTTGACCACCCCGGTGGCGAGCAGCACGCTCCGAGCCCGCGCCCTGCGATCGCCCAGACGCACGGTAAAGCCGTCGTCGTCGACCTCGACCGCATCCACCCGCGCCTCCTCGCGCACCGCGCTGTAATTCTCCGCCTGCGCCAGCATCCGGGCTAGCAGGTCCGTCCCGCGGATGCCCTCGGGATAGCCGGCGTGGTTGTGCGTACACGGGATCAGCGCCGCGCGACTGCTCCCGCAATCGAACAGCCGGATCGAGAGGTGGAACCGCGCGAGATAGATCGCCGCGGTGAGACCCGCCGGGCCGGCGCCGATGATGATGCAATCGTCCATTCGCCGCGAGCGTTTCGGCAGCGTAATTGTTCCGTCGCGCCGATCCGTATAGGTGCTGGGCGCAGTAGGCGCCGCACGCTGGCGCAAACGCATAGAGAATTGGACGCTGTGACTTTCGCTGCCACGATATTGAGCTTGTATCCGGAGATGTTTCCGGGGCCGCTGGGGACGTCGCTTGCGGGGCGGGCGCTGGGGGAGGGGCGGTGGTCCTGCCAGCCGGTGCAGATCCGGGACTTTGCAACGGACAAGCACAAGTCGGTGGATGATACGCCGGCGGGGGGTGGGGCCGGGATGGTGCTCCGCGCCGACGTGGTGGCCTCGGCGATCGACAGCGTTGCGGATCGCCGGCCGGTGCTGGCGATGACGCCTCGGGGGAAGCCGCTTACCCAGGAGCGGGTTCGCCAGCTCGCCAAGGGGCCTGGCGTCACCATCCTCTGCGGGCGGTTCGAGGGGTTCGACGAACGGCTGTTCGAGGCGCGGGATATCGAGGAGGTCTCGATCGGCGACTATATCCTGTCGGGCGGCGAGATGGGGGCGCTGGTGCTGCTCGATGCTTGCATTCGGCTGCTGCCCGGCGTAATGGGCGCGGCTTCTAGTGGGGATGACGAGAGCTTCGAAACGGGGCTGCTCGAATATCCGCACTATACCCGACCTCAGATTTGGGAAGGGCGCACGATCCCGCAGGTGCTGCGATCGGGGGATCATGCGAAGATCGCGGCATGGCGCAAACGCCGTGCGGAGATCGATACACGGTCACGGCGACCGGACCTTTGGGAGCGCCATGAGGGCGTTCGGGTCCAGTCGCCCTCTGGCGCGCAGCGACACGAGGACGAGACATGAACCTGTTGCAGACGATCGAAGCCGAGAACATCGCGAAGTTCCTGGCCAACAAGACGATCCCCGATTTCCGCCCCGGCGATACGCTGAAGGTCGGCGTGAAGGTCGTCGAAGGCGAGCGCACGCGTATTCAGAACTACGAGGGCGTGTGCATCGCGCGCTCGAACAAGGGCATGGGCTCGAACTTCACCGTGCGGAAGATGAGCTTCGGCGAGGGCGTCGAGCGCGTCTTCCCGCTCTACTCGCCGAACGTCGATTCGATCGAAGTCGTCCGCAAGGGCGCCGTGCGTCGCGCCAAGCTGTATTACCTGCGTGGCCGTACCGGCAAGGCAGCGCGTATCGCCGAGCGTCGCGACATGCGCCCTGCCAAGGGTACTGCAGCCGCCGAGTAATCGGCGCGCGGCCCGGTTCGGGTTGAAGAAGGGCGCGGGGGCGATGGTCCCCGCGCCCTTTTTCGTTGTGCGCGGGGTGGGGGCCGGTTTCAGGGGTAAGGTGCTGAGAGCGTTGCCGTTTGTTCGTAGTTCGCGTTTATGCTGCAGCACGGAAGTATAGGAAGTGTAGGCGCTGGGAAGCATTTTCGTCGCGGCGGTGACGTAGGAGTGTGAGAGCGGTGTCGAGGTGAAAGGCGCAGGCGCGGGCATCCGGCGACGGTGCGCTTCTCCGGGAGTGTAGGACAGCCGTTTAGCGCGTTGGCTAGTGGCCGTGGCGTCGGCACGGCTCCTCCATTCTTCGGGGCGTGGGAGGTGGTTTTCCGGTCAGACATGGACGCGCGGTGCTGCGCAGGCCGACTTCCGCCTCCTTGTTCTCCCGCGAAGGCGGGAGTCCAGTCTGGGTCCCCGCCTTCGCGGGGAAACAAGGTTCGCATGTTTCGAGGAATCAGCGTCCGTCGTGGATGCAGCGGAGCGCCGAGATTGGATTCACGCGAAGGCGCTAAGGCGCGAAGAGAAGGTAGCAGGGGCGAGCCGATCACTTCTCTTCGCGCCTTAGCGCCTTCGCGTGAACACCTCTTCTCCCTCAGTCCCCCGTCAAGCGTCGCGCCACGTGCCCGGCGCCAGACCCGCCACGGTCCAGTCGCCGATGCTCCAGCGGACCAGCCGCAGCGTAGGGTGGTCTATCGCGGCGGTCATGCGGCGGACTTGCCGATTGCGGCCTTCGCGGATCGTTATCTTCAGCCAGCAATCGGGGATGCTCGCGCGGACCCGGATCGGCGGCACGCGCGGCCAGAGGTCGGGCGCGGCGATCCGCTCGACGTCGGCGCGGGCAGGGCCGTCCTTCAGCAGGACGCCGCCCCGCAACCGATCGAGCGCGTCCTCGCCAGCATCGCCCTCGACCTGCACGAGATAGGTCTTGGCCAGCTTGAACCGTGGGTCCGCGATCCGCGCCTGGAGGCGGCCGTCGTCGGTCAGCAGCAACAGCCCTTCGCTATCCCGGTCTAGCCGCCCCGCCGGATAGACGCCCGGCACATCGACGAACTGCGACAGCGTCGCGCGCGGGGTCGGGCTGTTCACGTCGGTGAACTGGCTGAGCACGTCGTACGGTTTGTTGAACAGGATAATGCGGGGCATGGCGGGGCTTTAGACGGATGCCGATAGAGAGGTCGAGCGACTTAAATTACTCGCTATCGTACAACCACCGACGCAGCCCAGCCAGCGCGCAGTTCTATCATTAATCTGTCAGTGGCACCGCTTTACGATGCGGCCCTTACATAGGTTTCGTCGCCTTGGTCGCCTTGAATTACGCGACCGGCCTGCGACAAAATATTAAGGCCTAGCCCCATCTCTGCCTTGTCTTTTACCACTGCAACCCGGATGGGCGGGTTGGGCAGCTCTCGGAAATCGTGGAACGCTGTGCTAGCCTTATTGACCGAATTGGCGTTGTTCGAGACGGCTTGGAAAACTACCAAGCCCGAAGATAGATGGACGGCGGCCGACATATCCCACTTTTTCGAAGATGCGCCCGTAATTCCCTCGCCGGACTCAACTATCGCGGTTCCAAAGATGCTAGTCAGCCGGGCTTGAAGATAATCTTCAATCACTGCGATGTCGTCGTCGACGAGGCGGCTATAAACGTCTGCAACGACATTTCTTGAAGCCAACGCAACATCGCAAATCGCGCGCATCAGTTCCGTCTCGCCCGTCTCAACGAATATCCGCCGCCGATCGGTTTCGAGTTCCTCCGCTTTTGCCGCCGAAGCGGCTGCTTTAGGGAAGGAGCGTTCGGCGCCAGCGGACTCCAGTTCCCGATAAGCATACCCCCCATCGTCGACATGGAAGCCACCTTGCGAGAGCCGGATCCGGACGGTTGCGGGCGCCCCAGAAGGCATAAAAATCGGAAGAGAAACGTAAGCATAGTCCCCCCATGCGGAAACCCGGACGAGGTCCGAAACCGCCTCCTCAACCGCCTTTCGAACGGTGGAATCTAGAACAGGTATGCTAGCCATGACGAAACATATCGTACTCCCACTTGGGAGGCGGGACAACATGCATGTTATTGATTCTGAACAGTTTACCAATTTCTGTCGTAAGTGACTCAAAACTATCAGGTTCTGGTTCAAAACTCGCAGCTTGGGGCAAATTTCCGCTTCTCATGCGGTGCTTTGAACTTAGCCAATTAAGATCAAATGAGTGGTAATGCGTAACGTTGACTCGCATCCCAGATACCGGCGAGCCCTTTCGTCGTGAGTTAGTGTGCCCCTCACGTGCTGAGCGCCATTCGAACCGTGCAATTGATATCTTTCGGCCCTTTGGCCCGGATACCTTCAGCTCAAACACAACGTTGCGATCGGGTATGTGCTTCAATGCTAATCCGTGAAGCGTAAACGCTTCCTGGATAACTCCTGCGATAGAGAGTGGGGCAATAAACCACATGCCCCCAGTGTCTGGTTCCGGCTCGGACCACCCGGGAAATCCTTCAATGTCTTTTCTGGCCGCGACCAGATCGGGCAATTCCATTCACCGATGCTAGCGACGGTACTTAACCTTGGCGAGTCAGTCTTTTTCACCTTTCTCTACCATAAGGTCAGGTAACGGACATAAGGCATCAAAAAGGCCGCGGTGTTTCCACCGCGGCCCGTTCGTTCAATCAGCAATCCCCGACCCTTACTGGTCGAGGAAACTCCGCATCTTCCTTGACCGCGACGGATGCTTCAGCTTCCGCAGCGCCTTCGCCTCGATCTGGCGGATGCGCTCGCGGGTGACCGAAAACTGCTGGCCGACTTCCTCGAGCGTGTGATCGGTGTTCATGCCGATGCCGAAGCGCATGCGCAGCACGCGCTCTTCGCGCGGCGTCAGCGACGCCAGCACCCGCGTCACCGTCTCCTTCAAGTTCGCCTGGATCGCGGCATCCACCGGGATGATCGCGTTCTTGTCCTCGATGAAGTCGCCGAGATGCGAATCCTCCTCGTCGCCGATCGGCGTTTCGAGGCTGATCGGCTCCTTGGCGATCTTCATCACCTTGCGGACCTTCTCCAGCGGCATGGAGAGGCGCTCGGCCATCTCCTCCGGGGTCGGCTCGCGGCCCTGCTCGTGGAGGAACTGGCGGCTGGTGCGGACCAGCTTGTTGATCGTCTCGATCATGTGGACCGGGATACGGATGGTCCGCGCCTGGTCGGCGATCGAGCGGGTGATCGCCTGGCGAATCCACCACGTCGCATAGGTGCTGAATTTGTAGCCGCGGCGATACTCGAACTTGTCGACCGCCTTCATCAGGCCGATATTGCCCTCTTGGATGAGATCCAGGAACTGCAGGCCGCGGTTCGTGTATTTCTTGGCGATCGAGATCACCAGCCGCAGGTTCGCCTCGACCATCTCCTTCTTGGCGATACGCGCCTCGCGCTCGCCCTTCTGGACCATGTTGACGATCCGGCGGAACTCGGTGAGCGCCATGCCGGTCTGCTGCGTGATGTCGGCGATCTCGGCACGGATGCGCTCGACCGCTTCGCCCTCGTTGGCGACGAACGCGGTCCACTTCTTGTCGACCTTGTTGACCGTCGCCAGCCAGTTCTCGTCGATCTCGTGACCGATATAGCGATCGAGGAAGTCCTTGCGCGGCACCTTGTGGCGCTCCGCGAGGCGCAGCATCTGGCCGCCCAGCGCGGTCAGGCGACGGTTATAGGCATAGAGCTGATCGACCAGATATTCGATCTTGGCGTTGTGGAACTGGACGCTCTCGACCTCGGCGGTGAGCTCCTCGCGCAGCTTCTGGTATTTGCGCTCGTCGGCAGCCGAGAAATCGCCGCCGATGCCCATCGCGTCGACGCGCGACTGCTGTATTTTGCTGAACTTCTTGTAGAGCGCGGTGATGCTGGCGAACCGCTCGAGCGCGATCGGCTTGAGCTGTTCCTCCATCTGCGCGAGGCTGAGGGTGTTGTCCTCCTCCTCGTCGTCCGATGCGCGCGGAGCCCGGCGCTCGCCGTCCTCGTCCTCGTCGGCGGACGGCTCTTCGGGCTCGGCCTCTTCCTTGAACGAAGGGCCGGCGTTCTTCTCGCTGATCTCGCCGTCGTCGGCTTCGCCGTCCTCGGCCATCGCCTCGGGGGCGGGGTCCTTCGACAGCATCGCGTCGAGATCCATGATCTCGCGCAGCTGCATCGTGCCCTCGTTCAGCGCGGTCGACCAGTCGATGATCGCGTTGAAGGTGATCGGCGATTCGCACAGGCCGAGGATCATCGTGTCGCGACCCGCCTCGATGCGCTTGGCGATCGCGATCTCGCCCTCGCGGCTGAGCAGCTCGACCGCGCCCATCTCGCGCAGGTACATGCGGACCGGATCGTCGGTGCGATCGATGGTCTCTTTCTTCTTTTCGATCGCGGGGCCTGTGTCGGCATCCGCGTCGGCGGCCTCCGGCTCGTCCTCGTCGTCCTTGGCGGGCTCGGTCTCGCCGTCCTCGCCGGCTTCGTCGTTCTCGACGATGTTGATGCCCATCTCGCTCAGCGCGGCACTGATGTCCTCGATCTGGTCGGACGACATCTCGCCCTGCGGCAGCGCTTCGTTGAGCTGCTCATAGGTGATGTAGCCGCGCTTCTTGGCGCGCGCGATGACCTTCTTGATCGACGCATCGTTCATGTCGATCAGCGGCGCATCGCCGGTTTCGTTCGTCTCGGCGGGTTCCGCCATGTTCGCCTTAGCCATCAATCGCCCTCGGTACCCAACGCTCGGGCGTCTTCGTTCGACTGTACAAGATTTGCAAGTCGGACTTCCAACGCCTGTTTCTCTCTTACCATAGCCACTTGTCGTTCGAACGCCGCTTCGGTGAAGTGCGTCTGCATCGCCGCGGTCGCCTGCTTGAGTGCCGCGTCTACCTCAGGGCGGGCGACCATGATCGCGATCGCTTCGTCGAGGTCGGCACGGACGCGGGCTGGATCGGCCGTGGTCTGCGTGAACGAATAGGGCATCGTATCGGCTCTCAACAGGTCACTCGCGACTGAATTGAAACCGGACCTCGCCAATATGGTGAGCAAGCGCCCGCTATCAAGCTTCTGGTCCTCAAGTGCAACATCTACGACCGCTTCGAACAATCGCCCGAGCGCGCCGTCGATCATTTGCAGCGAGCCGAGCACCTCCATGTGGCGCGCGATCTCGACCGGGTGGCGGATCAGGCCGGCGAGGACGGCCTTGGCCAATACGCGGTCGATTCCGGTGGCGAGGAAGGCTTTCGCGTCTTCGGTGACTGGTGCGGCGGGGGGCTTCCAGCCTCCCTTGGGGCGTTCGCCTCTGGGCACGAAGGGGGCGCGCACCGGTTTGAAATGCTCGTAGAAGCGGTTCTTGAACTCGGCGTGATATTGTTGCTTCACCGACGGGTCGGCGATGCCTTCCGCGAGTTCGTGGAGGCGGCGCTTGAGGCCGGCGCGCTGTTCGGGGGTGTCGAGTGCCTCGGCGGCGACTTCGGACGCCCAGAGCCGGTCGACGAGCTGCTCGGGGGCTTTGAGCAGCGCTTCGAATGCGGCGGGGCCACCCGAGCGGACGAGATCGTCGGGGTCCTGGCCTTGCGGGAGCGTCACGAAGGCGAGGCTGCGGCCGGGGGCGAGCAGGGGGAGGGCGCGGTGGGCGGCCCGGAGCGATGCCTTCTGGCCGGCGCCGTCGCCGTCGAAGCAGAGCAACGGGACGTCGACCATCCGCCACAGCCGTTCGAGCTGCGCTTCGGTCAGCGCGGTGCCGAGCGGGGCGACCGCTTCGCCGAAGCCGGCCTGGGCGAGCGCGATGACGTCCATATAGCCCTCGACCACCAGCACGCGGCCGGACTTGCGCGAGGCGGGGGCTGCTCGATCGAGATTGTAGAGCGTGCGGCCCTTGTCGAAGAGCGGGGTGTCGGGGGAGTTGAGATACTTCGGCTCGCCACCGTCGAGCACGCGCCCGCCGAACGCGATCGTCCGCCCGCGGGGGTCGCGGATCGGGATCATCAGGCGGCCGCGGAACCGGTCGTACGGGTCCTTGCCTTCGACCGAGATCAGCATGCCGGACTCGACCAGCATCGGGTCGCCGTACTCCTTCAGCGCGGTCTTGAGCTTGCCGCGGCTGTCGGGCGCGAACCCCATGCCGAACGCGCGCGCCGTCTCGGGCTTGATCCCGCGGCGGTCGAGGAGCGCGCGCGCTTCGGTGCCGGGGAGGCCGTTCAGTTGCTCGGTGAACCAGTCGGCGGCGTCGGCCATGACTTCGTGCAGGCCCTTGGCGCGTTCGGCCTTGGCGGCGGACTGGCGGTCCATCGCGGGCATGTCCATGCCCGCCGCCTGAGCGAGTTCCTTGACCGCGTCCATGAAGGGGAGGCCGCGCTGGTCGGTCATCCACTTGATCGCGTCGCCGTGCGCGGAGCAACCGAAGCAGTGGTAGAAGCCCTTGTCGTCGTTGACGTAGAACGACGGGGTCTTCTCGTTGTGGAACGGGCAGCAGCCCTTGTGCTCGCGGCCGGCCTTGGTGAGCTTGGTGGTCTTGCCGACGAGCGCCGAGAGCGAGGTGCGGGCGCGGAGTTCGTCGAGGAATTGTGGGGTTAGGGCCATGGGGTTGCTTTGGTGGGGGTGGTTTGTGCGGCACTGCCCTCCCCCGACCCCTCCCGCAGGCGGGAGGGGAGCAGAAGTGCAGGGCTTTCCCCGGGCGCAACAGCATTCCCCTTCCGCTTGCGGGAGGGGTTAGGGGAGGGGCGTTCCGCAAGCACGCGCCCGATCTCGGCCACCACGCCTTCCATCCGCTCCAGAACGTCGTTGTTCCAGAACCGGATCACGCGGTAGCCTTGGTGTTCGATGAAGCGCGTTCGCCGGGCGTCATCGTCGGAGTGCCAGTCATGCTGTCCGCCGTCGACCTCGATCACGAGCCTGGCGCCACGGGAAACGAAATCGCAGATGAACGGGCCGATCGGGACCTGGCGGTTGAACCTTACGCCGGACGTCCGGCGTGCGGCGAGGTGCTGCCACAACGCGCTCTCGGCACGCGTGGGGTTGGTGCGGAGTGCTCGGATGCGGGTGCGTTGTTCCAATGCTCCGTCTCCTGTGTGGCGCTGCCCTCCCCCGACCCCTCCCGCAGGCGGGAGGGGAGCAGAATTTACGACAGCGCTGCCTTTACCAGGCCGCTCGCCTTGCTCATGTCCAGCTCGCTCGCGTGGCGCGCCTTCAGTTCGGCCATCACGCGGCCCATGTCCTTCATGCCGGTCGCGCCGAGTTCCGTCTTGATCGCCTCGATCGCCGCCGACGTCTCCGCTTCGCTCATCTGCTGCGGCAGGAAGCGTTCGATCACCGCGACCTCGGCGGTCTCCGCATCGGCGAGTTCCTGGCGGCCGCCCTTCGCGAACATCTCGATCGACTCGCGGCGCTGCTTGACCATCTTCTGGAGCACTTCGATTACCAGCGCGTCGTCGCTCTCGGGCGCCTTCCCCGTCCGCGCCTCGATGTCGCGGTTCTTGATTGCGGCCTGGATCAACGAGATAGCGTTGCGGCTCTGCTTGTCGCCGGCCTTCATGGCGGTCAGCTGCGCGGCCTTGATGTCGTCGCGAATCATGTACTGGTCTTTCAGGCGGTTCGGGATAGCCCGACGGGATAGCGCGTCCGCCGTCCGTTTAACAGATTGACGCTGCGGCGCGCCGGCCTTAGCGGACACCACTTAGCGACATCGTCAACGTAAAGAGAGTGCCCAGCCTGATGGCCGACACCAATCCACTAGCCATGCCTGCTGGAGCTACCGGCGTCCTGGTCCTCGCCAATGGCGACGTGATCTGGGGTCGCGGGTTCGGCGCAGAGGGCAGTGCGGTCGGCGAAGTGTGCTTCCACACCGCGATGACCGGCTATCAGGAGGTGCTGACCGACCCGTCCTTCGCCGGGCAGATGATCTGCTTCACGTTTCCGCACATCGGCAATGTCGGCGCGAACCCCGACGACGTCGAGGCGGACGACCCGCATGCGCTCGGCATCATCGTCCGCGAGGACGTGACGCAGCCGTCGAGCTTCCGCGCGGTCGAGGGGCTGGACGGCTGGATGAAGCGGCATGCGCGGATCGGGCTTTCGGGCGTCGACACGCGCGCGCTGACGCGGCGGATCCGGGTGGCGGGGGCGCCTAATGGCGTGATCGCGCATTCGGCTAGCGGCGAGTTCGACGTGCCCGCGCTGCTGGCGATGGCGCGCGCGTGGCCGGGGCTGGAGGGGATGGACCTCGCCAAGGATGTGTCGACCGAGATGCATTATGGCTGGGGTGAGGATGCTCCGGGCGGGACGTGGAAGCTGGGCTTCGGCTATTCTCCTTCCCCCCTCCCGCAAGCGGGAGGGGCCGGGGGTGGGCTCCCGGCGTCCTCGACAGACAACGGCGCAGTAGATCCTTCTTCCACCGCCACCCCGACAGGCGAGCGCGCGCCCACCCCCAACCCCCTCCCGCTTGCGGGAGGGGGCTCAAGTGAAGCCCGCCCCCACGTCGTCGCGATCGATTATGGCTCGAAGCGCAACATCTTCCGCAACCTCGTCGCGGCCGGCGCCAAGGTATCCGTCGTAAGCGCGACCGCCAGCTTCGACGACGTGATGGCGCTCGCCCCCGACGGCATCTTCCTGTCGAACGGCCCCGGCGACCCCGCCGCGACCGCCGAATACGCCGTCCCGGTGATCCGCCAGTTGCTCGAGACGGGCAAGCCGCTGTTCGGCATCTGCCTCGGCCACCAGTTGCTCGGCCTCGCGGTCGGCGCGACCACGACCAAGATGTTCCAGGGCCACCGCGGCGCCAACCACCCGGTCAAGCGCCTGTCCGACGGCGCGGTCGAGATCACCAGCATGAACCACGGCTTCGCGGTCGAGCGTGAGAGCCTGCCGGCCAACGTCCGCGAGACGCACGTGTCGCTGTTCGATGGGTCGAACGCTGGGCTGGAACTGACCGACAAGCCGGCGTTCTCAGTGCAGTATCACCCCGAGGCGAGCCCGGGGCCGCAGGACAGCCTGTATCTGTTCGAGCGGTTTGTGGCGATGCTGCGGTGAAGGTGCAAATCGTACCTGATATTCCCAGCGAGTTCCCGCAGTGGATTCGCTTGGCTCAGGTGCTGAGTCAGGAGGATGTCATTGCCACTTTGATGTTCAAAGCGCGCGCCCATTCGCAGATGAATCATCAGGATGCAGCCGACGCTATAATCGCACTCTTTGCTTGGCGTGATGTTACTGGATACTCCTCCATTGCCGATAAAAATAAGCAAGCGAGAATGTTTGACCTTAATGAAATGTCAGATGTTTTGGGCATTGATGTTGGGCCGGGCGCCGTGGCGAGTATTGGTAATACTCTAGAACAATCAGACTATATAATGCATGATTCTCCTCCTGAGGCCGTGGGGGACGATGCTTACTACGCTTACCTAAACGGAGGTGGCTTGGAGCGCGGTCTATCAGTTTTGGGGCGCATGTATGAAGAGCGGGTTTTTCCCGCTCGGAATAGCATTCCGACGGCCTTTGGAACTGTTTCGCTTAATCATAACGATCCGAAAGTAGTGAGTGCCATAAATCTTACTGAGCAGGCGCTTGAAGCTATTCGTGCTTCTAATTCAATTAGCGATGATGATAAGCAGACTTGGCTTTCGCATATTGATGCTGGGCTTGCGCTTATAAAAAAACCAAAAATATACTTGTCTGCAATATCTTTGCTTCTGATTCAGCCACTTTACAGCGCATATTCGTCCATCCTTGAAGACAGCGCCAAGCCGATTATCGCGGCGGCCCTTCACGCACTAAAAACTTTGATAGGTTTCTAATGCCAAAACGCACCGACATCTCCTCGATCCTCGTCATCGGCGCAGGACCTATCGTCATCGGCCAGGCGTGCGAGTTCGATTATTCGGGCACGCAGGCGATCAAGGCGTTGAAGGAGGAGGGCTATCGTATCGTCCTCGTCAATTCGAACCCCGCCACGATCATGACCGATCCCGAGCTGGCCGACGCGACCTATGTCGAGCCGATCACGCCGGCGATCGTCGCCAAGATCATCGAGAAGGAGCGCCCCGACGCGATCCTGCCGACGATGGGCGGGCAGACCGCGTTGAATACCGCGCTCGCGCTGTTCCATGACGGAACGCTCGAGAAGTTCGGCGTGACGATGATCGGGGCGGATGCCGATGCGATCGACATGGCGGAGGACCGGCTGAAGTTCCGCGATGCGATGGACCGGATCGGGCTGGAAAGCGCACGCTCGGCGATCGCACATACTGTCGAGGAAGCGCTCGAAGGCCTTGAGAAGACAGGGCTTCCGTCGATCATCCGGCCGAGCTTCACGATGGGCGGCTCGGGCGGCGGCATCGCGTACAACCGCGAGGAGTTCATCGCGATCGTCCGCAACGGGCTCGATTTGTCGCCGACCACCGAGGTGCTGATCGAGGAATCGCTGCTCGGCTGGAAAGAATACGAGATGGAGGTGGTGCGCGATCGCAACGACAACGCGATCATCATCTGCTCGATCGAGAACGTCGATCCGATGGGCGTCCATACCGGCGACTCGATCACGGTCGCGCCGGCGCTGACGCTGACCGACAAGGAATACCAGATCATGCGCAACGCATCGATCGCGGTGTTGCGCGAAATCGGTGTCGAAACAGGCGGTTCGAACGTGCAGTTCGCAGTCAATCCGAAGGACGGCCGGCTGGTCGTCATCGAGATGAACCCACGCGTTTCGCGCTCGTCCGCGCTGGCGTCGAAGGCGACCGGCTTCCCGATCGCGAAGGTCGCGGCAAAGCTGGCGGTCGGCTACACGCTCGACGAGATCGAGAACGATATCACCGGCGCTACGCCGGCCGCGTTCGAGCCGACGATCGATTACGTCGTCACCAAGATCCCGCGGTTCGCGTTCGAGAAGTTCAAGGGCGCGTCGAGCACGCTCGGCACCGCGATGAAGTCGGTCGGCGAGGTGATGGCGATCGGTCGCAACATCCACGAGTCGATGCAGAAGGCGTTGCGCGGGCTCGAGACGGGCTTGTCGGGGTTCAACCAGGTCGATCATCTGGTCGGCGCACCGCGGGCGGAGATCGAGGCGGCGCTGGCCGTCGCGACGCCGGACCGGTTGCTGGTGGCGGCGCAGGCTTTGCGTGAGGGCTTCACGGTTGCCGAGGTGCATGCGATCGCCAAATATGATCCGTGGTTCCTGGAGCGGATCGCCGAGATCATCGCGGCCGAGGCCGAGGTGATGAAGGACGGCCTGCCGATCGACGCGGCCGGCATGCGGCGGCTGAAAAGCATGGGGTTCAGCGACAAAAGGCTCGCGTGGCTGGCGCTGCAATCCGCCAATCTGCGGGGCATGAACCGCGGGATCGCGCGCGGCTCGGGGCTGATCCACGAGGTCGTCAAGGCGATGACCGGCGGCGTGACCGAGGAGGAGGTGCGCCAGCATCGCTTGAAGCTCGGCGTGCGGCCGGTGTTCAAGCGGATCGATACGTGCGCGGCCGAATTCGATGCGAAGACGCCGTATATGTATTCGACCTATGAGGCGCCGAGCTTCGGCGAGCCCGAGAACGAGTCCGAGCCTACGGATCGGAAGAAGATCGTGATCCTGGGCGGCGGGCCGAACCGGATCGGGCAGGGGATCGAGTTCGATTATTGTTGCTGCCATGCGTGCTTCGCGCTGGCGGATGCGGGCTATGAGACGATCATGGTCAACTGCAACCCGGAGACGGTCAGCACCGATTACGACACCAGCGACCGGCTGTATTTCGAGCCGCTGACCGCCGAGGACGTGCTGGAGATCCTGCATGTCGAGGCGTCGAAGGGCGAACTGGTCGGCGTGATCGTGCAGTTCGGTGGGCAGACGCCGCTGAACCTTGCGCGCTCGCTGGAGGCTGCGGGCATTCCGATCCTGGGGACGACGCCGGACGCGATCGATCTGGCGGAGGACCGTGAGCGGTTCGCGGCGCTGATCACTAAGCTCGGGTTGCGGCAGCCGGCCAATGGCCTGGCGCGGAGCCGGGACGAGGCGGTCGCGGCGGCGGAGCGGATCGGCTATCCGGTGCTGATGCGGCCTTCGTACGTGCTGGGCGGACGGGCGATGGAGATCGTCGATACGCTCGGGCAGCTCGAACATTATATCGCGACCGCGGTGCAGGTGTCGGGGGACTCGCCGGTGCTGATCGACCAGTATCTGCGCGATGCGATCGAGGTCGATGTCGACGCGATCTGCGACGGGACCGATGTGGTGGTCGCGGGCGTGTTGCAGCATATCGAAGAGGCGGGCGTCCATTCGGGCGACTCGGCGTGCTCGATCCCGCCTTACTCGCTGTCGGCTGAGATCATCGCGGAGATCGAGCGACAGACGGTGGCGCTGGCGCATGCTCTGTCGGTCGTGGGGCTGATGAACATCCAGTTCGCGGTGAAGGACGGGCTGGTCTACCTCATCGAGGTGAACCCGCGTGCGTCGCGCACCGTGCCGTTCGTCGCCAAGGCGATCGGCGTGCCCATCGCCAAGATCGCGGCACGCGTGATGGCGGGCGAAAAGCTGAAGGACCTGCCGAAGATCGACCGGCATATCGACTATTATGCGGTGAAGGAGGCGGTGTTCCCCTTCAACAAGTTCCCCGGCGTCGATCCGGTGCTGTCACCGGAAATGAAGTCCACCGGCGAAGTCATGGGAATCGATCCCGATTTCACGATCGCGTTCGCCAAGGCCCAGCTTGGCGCGGGGACGATCCTGCCGACCAAGGGCAACGTCTTCGTCAGCGTGAAGGACGGCGACAAGGCGATGATCGTCGAGGCGGTCAAGGCGCTGGTCGATACCGGCTTCTCGATCGTCGCGACCGGTGGCACCGCGGATCATCTGGCGCTTGCCGGTTTGCCGGTCGAGAAGGTCAACAAGGTCGCGCAGGGGCGGCCGCATATCGTCGACCGGATCAAGGACGGCGATATCGCGCTGATCTTCAATACGACCGAGGGGTGGCAGAGCCTGAAGGACTCGCAGCCGATCCGCGCGTCGGCGCTGGGACAACGCATTCCGTACTTCACGACGGCACCGGCTTCGCTCGAGGCGGCGAAGGCGATTGCCAAGCTTTCGACGCACAGCCTTGAAGTACGGCCCCTGCAATCCTATTATTCGCAGTCGCACAACTGATCCCGACATAAGCGTGATGTGTGGGCGGGGCCGTTATGGCGCCCCGCGCGGGGTAATGGATTTGGGGACGAGATGATGGCGACCGTCGAAAAGATGCCGATGCTGCAGGAAGGCTATGAGACGCTCAGTGCGGATCTCAAGCGCCTGAAGGCCGAACGTCCGACGATCGTCGACGCGATCGAAGAGGCGCGTGCGCATGGCGATCTGAGCGAGAACGCGGAATATCATGCCGCCAAGGAGCGTCAGGGCCAGGTCGAGGCTTCGATCTCCGACATCGAGGACAAGCTGTCTCGCGCGCAGATCATCGACCCGAAGGACCTGTCGGGCGACAAGGTCGTGTTCGGCGCGACGGTGACGTTGCTCGACGAGAACGATAAGCCGGTGAAGTATCAAATCGTCGGCCAGACCGAGGCGAATGCCAAGACCGGCCGCATCTCGTACAACTCGCCGCTGGGTCGCGGGCTGATCGGGCGCAAGCTTGATGAGGAGGTCGAGGTTACGGTGCCGGCCGGCGAGCGCTATTACGTCGTCTCCAAGATCGAGTTCATCTGAGCCCATGAATTTTTTCGAGACGCGGGCGACGGCGATCATCACGATCGTGACGGTCATCGTCTCGGGATTTCTGGTGCTGAGCGGGTCGCTTGGGTATTGGGCGGTGAACGCCGGGTTCATTCCGTTGCGGATGACCGACCTCGGTATTCCCAGCGACCATATGTTTATCGTGCCGGCCTGGGCGACGCCGCTGACCGCGACGTTGATCCATGGCGGCTGGGCGCACATCGCGCTGAACCTCGTGATGCTGGTCTATTGCGGGCAGTTCGCCGAGCGGGCGCTGGGGACGGTCGGGTTGGTCGTTCTGTACGTGGTTGGTGCGTATGCGGCGGCGGCGGGGCATTGGGCGTTCGGGCCTGAGTCCACTGCGCCGATGATTGGTGCTTCGGGCGCGATTTCGGCGGTCGTTGGGGCTTATGCGCTCTTGTATGGCGAGCGGCGGGCGCAGGCGATCGGGCCGGTGCCGGCTGGGGTCGTGCATGTGGTTTGGCTCGCGGCGGCGTGGATTGGGATCCAGTTGTTGATGGGGTTGGCCGGGTTTGGCGCTTCGGTCGGGGCTAGTGGGCCGATTGCGATTGGCGCGCATATCGGCGGGTTCTTGGCGGGGCTGGTGCTGGCTCGGCCGTTGTTGCTCTGGCATTACCGGGCGGCTTGAGCCTTCCATTCCCGTTCGTCCTGAGTAGCTGCTGAGCTTGTCGAAGCGGCGTATCGAAGGATGGGTTGGCATGCTGGGCCTGTGCTTCGATACGAGCCCTCGATACGCTCCTTGCGGAGCTACTCGGTCTCTACTCGGCACGAACGGGGGTGGGGGAGAACCGCTGCTGTGGCTGCTATTTGGCGAGACCGCGGGAGTTAGCAGCCATAGTCCTGCTTGGCGTGCCCTCACCTATCGCCGCCTTCGGCGTCTCTCCCTCTCCCGAACGGGAGAGGGACCGGGGCGTTCGCTCATGCGAACTTGATCATTAAGCCGTCATCCCCGCGAAGGCGGGGATGCATAGTCTGTGTCGTTGCGATTGGACCGCGACGGTAGCCTGTATGGGTTCCCGTCTCCGCGGGAATGACGACGGCCGCGGTAGCCGGGTCAGGTCGCAGGCGTGCCCGTGAGATTCGGCTCGAGCATGCGGTGCAGATGCACGACCACGAACTTCATCTCGGCATCATCAACCGTACGCTGCGCTGCAGCACGCCAGGCTTTCTCGGCGCTGGCATAGTCGGGGAACACGCCGACGAATTCGATCGCGTTCAGATCGTTGAAATCCAGGGTGCGCGGGTCGCTGACGCGGCCGCCGAATACGAGGTGGAGCTTGCTCATGCGCTTGCTTTCCTAGGGAGGGGGTTGCCGCCTCCCTAGCGTGTTCGACCCGCGGTTTGAACCCTTCCTTCTATTTAGACAGCTGGCTTTTGCGAAACGGCCTTCGCACCTGCGGTACCCGCCGTGCTGAGCGCCTTCACCACGCCTTCGAGCAGACCCTTGGCCTGGCCGCGCGCATTGTCCTTGGTGAGGCCAAGTTCGCCGAGTTCCGACTGGCCGGCGGCCTTGGCGGCGGCGGTGGCGGCGACGACGGTCTCGCTCAGGCGCTTGCCGACCGGGGCGAGCAATTCCTTCTCGCGCGCCGAACGCGGGATCAGCGCGCCGGCGAGCGCACCGACGGCGAGGCCGCCGACGAGGATGCCGAGCGGGTTGGATTCGAGATTGTTGACGACGCGCTTGGTCTTCTCGCGCGAGACTTCGAGAACCTCGGAGGCCTTGTCGCCGGCCTCGTGATAGACCTTCGACGCGGTCTCGCGGACGGTGTCGAGGCCTTCGCGCAGGCGGCTTTCAGTCTCGTGGGCGGCTTCGTTGGCGGTGGTCTTGGCGTCGGTCATGGGACGGTCCTTCTGATGGCAAGCTGCTCGCCGTTCAATGCAATGAGGGTTAAACGCGAGCCGGGACTTCATGGTTTCAAGGCTTTTAGCGGCCGCGGCGGAATAGACCGACGATTCGGTGGCGGGCGAGGAACAGTCCGGCGACCGCAGCGAAGCCGGCGGTGGGGCCGGGATTGCGCTTCACCGTCTCGACGCTCGCGGTCAGCGCGGCGGTGCCGGCATCGGCAACGTCGCGACTGGCGTTCAGCGCGAGCCGACGCGGATTGAGCCGGTCCTGCAACTGCCCGACCGTCATCATGACGCGCTGGCGGGCGAGGGCGGCTTCGATCTCTGCGGCGGCGACTTTGGCGGATGTCATGATACGGGCTCGCTCTTGGTCTGAAGCTTCGACTTGCCGATCATCGCCAGGATGCCGGCGAGTGCCAGCACCACGATGACGACGATCGCGGTCGCCCATCCAGGCCCTACCAGCGTCGCCAGCGTCAAGATCGCACCGACCAGCAGTGCGATCAGCGCGGCCAGCGCCAACGTACCGGCGACGGCGAAGAACATCGCCGCCGACTTGTACGCATTCGCCGTCTCACCGAACTTCGCCTTGTAGACAGCCACTTCGGCCGTCGCGAGACTCTTCGTTTCGCTCGCCAACCGGCCGACGATCGACGAAAGGCTCTCGTCGTCGCCGGTCAGCATCACGGGATCGGACAAGGGCTCAGGCCTTCGGGTTTGCGTCGACGCCCGACTGGACCAGTCGCGCGATGACGAAGCCGATTGCGGCGGCAGCACCGACCGCGATCGCCGGCGATTTACGCACCAGCTCGCGGGCGTCGTCGACCAACTCGTCGATGTCCTTCGCCTTCACCTGGTCGGCGAACCCCGAGACGCTGTCGGCGGCGCTGCGGGCATAGCCGCCGTACTGCGAGCCGAGCTTCTCGTCGACCTGGCCGGCGGCGTCGGTCAGCAGCTGGGCAATCTGCTCCAGTGCGCCGCTGGCACGGGCCTTGCCGTCCTCGGCGAAGGTGCGCGCCTTGTCGGCGGCCTGCGCGCTGTACTTGCTGGCGCTTTCCTTGATCGCCTGCTTGGCGTCGGCGGTCTTGCCGGAGACGTTGCCCGCCTCGTTCTCGATCGTCTTGCCGAGCTCGGTACCGACGTGGTTCGCGGTCGTTTTCAGGTCGTTGACGGTATCGTTTACGCTGGAGTCGGCCATGACGGTCCCTTTCAGAATTGTTACGCCCTCAACACCGCCGCCGGAGCACGGTTCCCGAACCGTCGCGCGATTGCACGACACTGTTCTCGGATATCCGCGCGATTGCCCGCAATGGCGCGAGACGGTAGAGGCGGCGCGAACGACCCGGCACCGGGATTTGTAGGAGCATCGTTACGTGACCGCAATCATCGACCTTCATGCACGCCAGATCCTCGACAGCCGTGGCAATCCGACCGTCGAGGTCGACGTGCTGCTCGAAGACGGCAGCTTCGGCCGCGCCGCAGTCCCGTCGGGCGCCTCGACCGGCGCACACGAGGCGGTCGAGCGGCGTGACGGCGACAAGACCCGCTGGGGCGGCAAGGGCGTCGATGGCGCGGTCGATGCGGTCAACGACGAGATCACCGACACCGTGCTCGGCATGGACGCGGAGGACCAGTCGGACCTCGACCGCGCGATGATCGAGCTGGACGGCACCGAGAACAAGGGGCGGCTGGGCGCGAACGCGATCCTCGGCGTCAGCCTCGCGGTCGCCAAGGCCGCGGCCGAGGCGCGGGGCCTGCCGCTGTATCGCTATATCGGCGGCGTGCAGGCGCATCTGCTGCCGGTGCCGATGATGAACATCATCAACGGCGGCGAGCATGCCGACAACCCGATCGATTTCCAGGAATTCATGATCGTGCCGGTCGGCGCGCCGAACATCCTGGAGGCGGTCCGCTGCGGCTCGGAAATCTTCCATACGCTGAAGAAGGGCCTGAGCGAGAAGGGCCTGTCGACCAGCGTCGGCGACGAGGGCGGTTTCGCGCCGAACATTGGCAGCACGACCGAGGCGCTCGACTTCATCATGTCGAGCATCGAGAAGGCGGGCTACAAGCCCGGCGAGGACGTGATGCTCGCGCTCGATTGCGCCGCGACCGAATTCTACAAGAACGGCAAGTACGACATCTCTGGCGAGGGCAGGATCCTCGATAGCGGCGAGATGGCGGAGTATCTCGCCGACCTGACGCGGCGCTACCCGATCTTCTCGATCGAGGACGGCATGGGCGAGGACGATTGGGAGGGCTGGAAGGCGCTCACCGACCTGATTGGGGACAAGGTTCAGCTGGTCGGCGACGATCTGTTCGTGACCAACCCGAAGCGTCTGAAGCGCGGGATCGACCAGGGTATCGCGAATTCGCTGCTGGTGAAGGTCAACCAGATCGGCACGTTGACCGAGACGCTGGAAGCGGTGTCGATGGCGCAGCGCGCGAAGTACACCGCGGTGATGTCGCATCGTTCGGGCGAGACCGAGGATTCAACGATCGCCGATCTCGCGGTCGCGACCAATTGCGGTCAGATCAAGACGGGCAGCCTGGCGCGGTCGGACCGGTTGGCGAAGTACAACCAGCTGATCCGTATCGAGGAAGAGCTGGGCGATGCGGCGCGGTACGCGGGTCGCGATATTCTGATCGGGGGCTGATTGACCCACCCCATCCGTCATGCCGGGCCCTTCGACTAGCTCAGGAGGGCCTTGTTCCGGCATCCACGGTCCCGCATAATCGAGAGACTCGAGTGTGCGGAGCGGTGGACCCCGGAACAAGTCCGGGGTGACGGAGGACTACCGGAGGACGACATGGCACGCGTGACGACGAAGACCAGCAAGTTGCGGAAGACGATGCGGAAGGCCGCGTGGCCGGCGCTCGGGCTGACGCTGATGGCGTTCTTCGGCGCGTATGCCGTGCTCGGGCCGAACGGGATGTTTGCGTACGGGGATTACAAGCGCCAGCTTGCGAAGCGGGAGCGGGACTATGCCGTGCTCGATCGCAAGCGCGAGGTTCTGAAGAACCGGGTGGCGTTGCTGAACCCGGATCATGCGAACCCGGATATGGTGGATGAAATGGTGCGCAAGGAACTGAACGTCGCGCATCCAGACGAAGTGATCGTGCCGCTGGGGAACTAGTCCTTCGATCCTCCCTGGAAGGGAGGGAATCTTCTGCTCCCATCCCTGAAAGGGAGGGGCTGGGGGTGGGTTGGCCGGCTTGAGCCGCTACCGATCGAATATGCGGAAGCCGACCCACCCCCGACCCCTCCCTTTCAGGGAGGGGGGAAGAGCGGGGAGGATTTCGGTTGATGTTACCGACCCAGGAAGGTCAGCAGGTCGTTGGTGAAACGCTCGCTTTCCGTGACCGTCAGGCCGTGCGGGGCGCCGTCATATTCCACCAGCTGCGAGCCGGCGATGCCCTTGGCAGCAGCACGGCCGGTGGCGTCGATCGGTACCGTCTTGTCGCTCGTCCCGTGCACGACCAGCGTCGGTACGCGGAACGCGGCGAGGTCACCGCGGAAGTCGGTGTGGCCGAATGACTTGGCGCATTCCAGCGTCGGATGCAGGCCGGCCTGCATCGCCAGGCCCCAGGCCCAGTCCACGACCTCGTCGCTGACCGGCGAGGTGATGAAGCCGACCCCGAAGAACTGCTGGAGGAAGGTCTTGAAGAACGCCGGGCGGTCGTCCTCGATACCGGCGCCGATCGTGGCGAGCGTCTCCGCGTCGACGCCGTGCGGATTGTCGTCGGTCTTGAGCATGTATGGTACCACCGACGCGATCAGCCCCGCGGCGACCACGCCCTTGCCGTCGTAGCGGCTCATGTAGCGCGCGATCTCGCCGCCACCCATCGAGAAGCCGACGATCGTCGCGTCGGTGTTCGCGCCGGTCGCTTCCATCACGTCGGCGAGATCGTCGGTGAGCGTGTCGTAGTCGTAGCCGCTCCACGGCTGGCCCGAGCGGCCGAACCCGCGCCGGTCATAGGCGATCACGCGGAAGCCGGCATGGGCCAACGCCATCGCCTGCGCGTCCCAGCTGTCGGCATTGAGCGGCCAGCCATGGGTGAGGACGACCGGGCGTCCGCTGCCCCAATCCTTGACGTAAATATCGGTACCGTCACGGGTTTTCACGTAGGGCATGAAGCTCTCCAGTCGTTCGAACAGGTGCGCGGTCAACGGCCCAGCGCGGGCGCCGTTCCGCGCACTGGCGCGACGCGGCTTCGACTGGCAGCATGGGGGCGACGAATCGGAATTGGAGACGGGATGCGGATCGGACTTTTGACGACGGCGCTTGGCGCGGTCCTCGCCTTGGGCGCGTGTGGCCCCGCGCAGACTCCTTCGAACACGCAGGCTCCGGACGCGCCTGCACCCGCCGCGAAGAGCGACTGGGCGGGGTTCCGCGATGGCTTCATCGACGGCTGGTTCAAAATCGATCCGGCGAACGCGGTCTATCAGGGCAAGCACGAATATGACGGCGGGCTGGGCGACTGGAGCGCGGCCGGGCTGAAGCGGCAGGCCGATTTCCTGCACGCTGCGATCGACAAGGCGGGGGCGTTCAAGGACCTGAAGCCGGCCGAGGCGTTCGAGCGCGACTATCTGGTGCAGGTCGCCAAGGGGAAGCTGTTCTGGCTGGAGGACGCCGACCAGCCGCATCATAACCCGTCCTGGTATGTCGGCGCGGGGCTCGATCCGAACGTCTATATCGCGCGCAACTATGCCGATGCGCCGACGCGGATGAAGGCGTTGACCGCGTTCTTCCAGAAGATCCCGGCGGCGGCGGGCAACATCAAGGCGAACCTGAAGGCGCCGATGCCGCTGAGCTACGTCAATTTCGGTGCGGCGGCGTTCAACGGCTTTGCGGATTATTACAGCGGCGACGCGGTGAAGGCGTTTGCCGGCGTGAAGGATGCGGCGGCGCAGAAGCAGCTGACCGACGCGGCGACGGCGGCGGCGGCGGCAATGCGCGATCTGGGGACGTGGACCGAGGGCCAGCGGGCGACTGCGACGCAGGACTTCGCGCTGGGGGCGGACAAGTTCTCGCGGATGGTGGCGATGACGGAGGGCGTCGATACGCCGCTCGACCAGCTCGAGGCGGCGGGTGTCGCCGACCTGAAGCGCAACCAGGCGGCGCTGGCGCAGGCGTGCGGGGTGTTTGCCAAGGGGCTTTCGATCGCCGGCTGCATGGCGAAGATGAATGCGAACAAGCCGGTCGGTGGGCCGGTCGCGGAGGCTCGGCGACAGATCCCGACCTTGCGCAAGTTCGTGGTCGATCATGACCTGGTGACGATCCCCGGGACCGAGCAGGCGCTGGTCGAGGAATCGCCGCCGTACAACCGGCAGAACTCGGCGTATATCGATCCGCCCGGGCCGTTCGATAAGGGCGTGCCGTCGATCTACTATATCTCGCCGCCCGACCCGAGCTGGACCAAGGCGGTGCAGGACGCGTTCGTGCCGGGGAAGGACGACCTGCTGTTTACCTCGGTCCACGAGGTGATGCCCGGGCATTTCGTCCAGTTCCTGCATGCGAACCGCTCGCCGTCGCTCTTCGGGCGGCTGTTCGTGGGGTATGCGTTCGCCGAGGGGTGGGCGCATTATGCCGAGGAGATGATGTGGGAAGCTGGGCTCAACAACGGCGATCCCGAGACGCATGTCGGGCAGATCTCGAACGCGTTGTTGCGCGATTGCCGGTATCTGTCCGCGATCCGCATGCATGCTAAGGGGATGACGCAGGAGCAGTCGTTCCGGATGTTCGTCGACGAGTGTTACCAGGACGAGGGGAATGCCCGGCAACAGGCGGCGCGGGGGACGTATGATCCGGCGTATCTGAACTATACGATGGGGAAGCTGATGATCCGCAAGTTGCGGGCGGACTGGACCGCGACGCGGGGTGGGCGGAAGGCTTGGAAGGCGTTCCATGACCAGTTCCTGAGTTATGGGGGGCCGCCGATTCCGTTGGTGCGGGCGGCGATGATGGGGGAGGCTGAGGCGACCGCGGCGTTTTGATTTGAGCTGCGACGTTCACCTTAATACGCCACCCCGGCGAAGGCCGGGGCCCAGTTGGGGAACGTCGCTAACGAAGCGCGGTCCACCGTTACGCCGGCCATTCCAACTGGGCCCCGGCCTCCGCCGGGGAGGTGGCGTTTGGTACGGCGGTCACAGGCAACAGCATGCGTCCCCGCGAAGGCGGGGACCCAGTCTGGGCACCCGCCTTCGCGAGTGAACATTCTTCTTCTTGCTGCTCCCTCTCCCCCTTCCGGGGAGAGGGCTGGGGTGAGGGGCTGTTCCGGGCGGTGCGCTGCTGGGCTGCCCCTCACCCCGACCCTCTCCCCGGAGGGGAGAGGGAGAAGGTCACCTTGCTTGGGAGGCCGGCTGCACGTCCTGCGTTTCCTCGGTCGGCGGGTTGCGGATCGAGGGGCGGAGGCGGCTCAGGCTGCATAGACCTGCGACGAGCGCGAGGCCGGCGGCCACGAGCGGCGGCGTCATGCCCGCGCCCACGCCCATCGCCAGCAACGCCGCCACCAACGTCGCGCCGGTGGTCTGGCCCACCAGCCGCACCGTCGAGACAAGCCCGCCAGCCGCCGCCGCCCGCTCCCGCGGCGCACTCCCGATGATCAACCGCGCATTCGGCGCCATGAACATCCCGAACCCCGACCCGCACAGCGCCATCCGCCACGCGATGTCGAAATACCCCGGATCCGCCGGCATGTACGCGATCAGCAGCAGCGCGCAGATCGACACCCCCATGCCGATCCCGCCGAGCAGACCCGCCGGATAGCGATCCGACAACCAGCCGGAGAGCGGCGCGACGACCATGTTCGCGAGCGGCCATGGCGCGATCGCGGCGCCGACCTCCGCCGCGCTGAACCCATAAGCGTGCGTCAGGCGGAACGGGGTCGACAGCAACAGCGTCATCTGCGCGATGAACGCGGTGTACGCCCCGATCGCCGATAGCGCGAGCACCGGCCTAGCGAGCAGATCGATCGGCAGGATCGGCTTGGTCTCGCCCTGTTCGCGCTTCACGAAGAACCAGCCGATCACCGCGCCGGTCGCAACGATTGCGGCGGAGACGATCGGGCTGTCGCCGTGGACCGCGCTCTCCGCACCACCGATGACGAGACCGATCATCGCCGCGCACATGACTGCGCCGAGTACGTCGAACGGCTCGTCACGGCGTTGCGGTTCGGGGAGCGCGCGGCCGAGCACGAGGCTGGCGATCGCGAACGGCACCGCGCTGGCGAACACCCACGGCCATGGCGCGATGGCGAGCACGAGCCCGCCGATCGTCGGTGCGAGGGCCGCCGAACTGGAGACGACGACCGAGTTGATCCCGAGCCCGCGGCCAAGCTGCTTGGCGGGATAGATCGAGCGGATCAGCGCCGACGAGACGCTCAGCGCCGCCGCCGCACCGAGGGCCTGCGCGGCGCGGACGACGAGCAGGAAGGGCAGGCTCTTCGCGAAGAAACACAGCAGGGTCGCGACCGTGAACAGCAGCTGGCCGTACTGATACATCCGCTTCAGCCCGATCCGGTCGCCGAGCCCAGAGAAGGGGAGCAGCGCCATTGCGAGGATCAGCTGGTACACGGTGACCACGGTCACCACCGCGCTGTTGCCGACGTCGAGGTCGCGAGCGATCGTCGGCAGCGCGACGGTGGCGATGCCGCCGTCGATGATCGTCAGCGCGGTACCCGCGGAGATCGCCGCGATGGCAACGAAGCGGCGGGGCTTGGGCAGGCCATCCTGCATTTTCTTCAACTCGCTTCGTCACCCCGGACTTGTTCCGGGGACCACCGTGCCGCACAATCGACGCGATTTGTTATGCGGATCGGTGGACCCCGGAACAAGTCCGGGGTGACGGCAAGGAGTTGGGTATGCGTGGTTTTTGCTTTTCGGCGGCAGCAGTGATGCTTGCGGGTACGTCGGCCATTGCCCAAGTCGCACCGATGACCAAAACGAACACCGCCGCCGACCCGTATCTCTGGCTCGAGGACAAGGACGGCGCAGGCCCATTGGCCTGGGTCGAGGCGGAGAATGCCAAGACGCTCCCGCGGCTCCAGAACGATCCGCGCTACAAGACCTTTTATGCCGAGGCGCTGGCGATCGCGTCGGCGAAGGATCGCATCCCGATGCCGAACCAGCTGTTCGGGCGGATCTATAATTTCTGGCGCGATGCCGAGCATCCGCAGGGCATCTGGCGGTGGACCAGCGAGGCGGGGTACGCGCAGGCGGACCCGGCGTGGACGACCACGCTTGATCTCGATGCGCTGAGCAAGGCCGAGGGCAAGAAATGGGTGTGGAAGGGCGCGTCCTGCTTGCCGCCCGAGGAGCGGCTGTGCCTGGTCGCGCTGTCGGAGGGCGGCGAGGACGCCGTCACCTACCGTGAGTTCGACCTGAAGGCGGGGCAGTTCGTCACCGGCGGCTTCGTGCTGCCGACGTCGAAGCAGGGCGCGACGTGGATCGACGCCGACACGCTGATGGTGTCGCGCGACTGGGGAGCGGGATCGATGACCGCATCGGGCTATCCGTTCGTCGTCAAGGAGGTGAAGCGCGACCAGCCGCTGACCGCCGCGCGCGAGATCTTCCGCGGCGAGGCGTCGGACCAGCTCGGCACCTATGCCGACGTGATGACCGACGGGCAGGGCAACCGCGTGGTGATGATCCAGCGCCGCCAGACCTTCTTCGGCGGCGAAAAGCATGTCGTGACGGGGAGCGGGATCAAGCCGGCCGGCCTGGTGAAGCTCGACGTCCCGGCGCGCGTGTTTCCGGCGGGCATGGTCGACGGACAGGTGATCTTCTCGACCAGCGAGGCGTGGGGCCAGATCCCGGCGGGCGCGATCGCGTCGGCGCCGCTGGCCGAGGTGCGCAAGGGGCGGTTCACGCCGACGCTGGTGTTCGCGCCGACCGCGCGGCAATCGGTCGACGGCGTTTCGGTGACGCGCGATCATGTCGTGGCGAGCGTCTATGACAATGTCCGCGGCCGCGCGGTGGTGTTCACGCATGCCGATAACGGCTGGACGTCGCGGGCGGTGGCGCTGCCCGACAACGCCTCGGTCGACGTGGCGAGCACGACCGATCGCAGCAATGCGCTGTTCGTGCAGGTGACGAGCTTCCTCCAGCCGACGACGCTCTGGTCGCTCGATGCGGGGCCGGCGGGCGTGCCGAAGCAGGTCAAGGCGCTGCCCGCCAAGTTCGATGCGTCGAACGCGGAGGTCGAGCAGTTCGAGGCGACCTCGAAGGATGGGACCAAAATTCCGTATTTCGTCGTTCACCGGAAGGGCGTGGCGCTCGACGGGACGACGCCGACGATCATGACCGCCTATGGCGGGTTCGAATCGTCGATGACGCCCTATTATTCGGGGGTGACGGGCAAGCTGTGGATCGAGCGCGGCGGCAGCTTCGTGCTTGCCAATATCCGCGGCGGCGGCGAGTTCGGGCCGAAATGGCATGATGCCGGGCGCAAGACCAAGCGGCAGGTGATCTACGACGATTTCGCCGCGGTCGGGCAGGACCTGATCGCGCGGAAGCTGACGAGCCCGGAGAAGCTCGGCATCTATGGCGGTTCGAACGGCGGGCTGCTGATGGGCGTCGAGTTCAACCAACATCCGGACTTGTGGAAGGCGGTGGTGATCCAGGTGCCGCTGCTCGACATGATCCGCTATGAGCAGATCGCGGCAGGCGCGTCGTGGGTCGACGAATATGGCTCGGTGACGGTGCCGGAGGAGAAGGCGTTCCTCGAGACGATCTCGCCGTATCAGAACATTAGGAAGGGCGTCGCGTATCCGGAGCCGTATATCTGGACGACCACCAAGGATGACCGCGTCGGGCCGCAGCATGCGCGCAAGTTCGCCGCGCGGCTGAAGGAATACGGGCTGCCGTATCTGTTCTACGAGGATACTGCGGGCGGCCATTCGGGCGATGCGGATATCGAGCAGGGTGCCCGGTTGCAGGCGCTGCAGATGACGTATTTCGCGCAGAAGCTGCTGAGCCCGGCGAAGTAAAAGCTGCGATCCTCCCCCGCCAGGGGGGGTGGCGCCGAAGGCGACGGAGGGGGAGGACACGGAAACCAAAGTTGGCGCGTTCCTCCCCCTCCGTCAGGCTGCGCCTGCCACCTCCCCCTTGCGGGGGAGGATCAAGCCATCAGCGGCAGCGGACCTGGTTGTTGCTCTGCTCCACCGCGCGCCCCGCGAGACCACCCGCGGCCGCGCCCAGCAGCGAGCCGACGATCCGCGAACGGCCGCCATCGATCACGTTGCCGAGAATGCCGCCGCCGGCTGCACCGATGATCAGCCCGGTCGTGCCGTCGTTGCGCTTGCAGTAATAGCGGCCATCCTGACCCGCATAGACGCGGTCGTTGGTCGCCAGCACGCGCTCCTGATAGTTCGGGCCGGCGCGGTAATAGCGCGAGGGGTCGTAATTGCCCTCGTCGCGCTCGTCCGGATAGGCCTCCTGATAGTCGCCGCTGCGATCCGGCGCGGTGCGATAGCCGCCCTGTGGCGCATAGCCGCCGCGGTTGCCGCGCACCGACTGGTAGCGATCGAATTCCGTGCGGAAGATCTGCAACTCGCTGTCGAGCCGCGCCTGCGCCGCCGCGAACCGCGCATCGTCGGCCTGCGACTGCGCGAGCGCGGGCGTGGCAACGGACAGGCACGTCGCCGCAATCACCGCAGCCGTACCGAAGAAACGCTTCATGATCCAAATCCTCGTCAAAGGTTCACATGCAGGGACGGGCGGCGGCGTCATGCCACCGCCCGCCTGGTGCCGGCGCATCATACTACGCGCCGGATCGGCTTGCATCAGCGGCAGATCTGCACGCGACGATGGTTGCGCCATTCGGTGCGGCAACGGCGATTGTTGTTGTTCCAGTTGCGACGATCATTGCCGCGACCGCGATAGCGCCGGTCGTCATGGCGATCGCCACGATGATCGTTGCGGCGGAAATCACGGCGATCGCCGCGGTGGTCACCCCGGTGGTCGTTATCCCGGTACTGCTGGCTGTGCCCGCGATCGCGCTGCGCTTCTGCGGGGGCGGCGGCACCGAGGCCGAGTGTCGCGAAGGCCAACCCGGCGGCGATGAGATGCGTAAACTTCATGAGATGTCCTCTCGAACCCGACAATCGGGATGCGCCGTTGATACGGATATCGAGAGACATCGTTCCTGAACGGGGTTGTCGGCTCCCGTACAGGTTCGCTGCGCCCGGCATCGATTCACGCGGTGATGCCACGATCTTACGCCATGACATCACGGGCTTTCCTGCCTCAATTCGCCTTGACGAGATCGCCGGCGACTACCGGACTGCGGCGGTAAGACGGCGTTGATGCCGCTCGATCGCGATCAGGAGAAAGAAGAACATCAGGATCACGAACCCGCCGCCGATCGCCAGCGCCGTGACCAAGCCGGTCCGCCCCTGATACTGGCCGGCAACGATCGTGTTGCGCTCGGATTCCGCGGTGGCCGCATTGCTGGAGCGGCGTTCGTTCAGGACCGTGAAGAAGCGATCCTGATAGCCCTTGAACACTTTCCCAGGCGCCTCGACGTCGGTCGGAAAGCGCATCTCGTACACTTTCTCCATGTACGGGATTTCGACACGCCGGGTCGCGGGGCAGCCGATCGGCGGCTCGTACCAGGCCGTGCAGGTGGTCGCATACATATCCCACCCCCGTCGCGTTTCGGTTCGCGTCCGTCGGACCTGGGTCGCGATGCGCGACTTCGTCGCCGTCTTGTACCGGTTCAGGCGGCCGACGGTCCGGGGATCCTTCGCGGCGTTCCCCATAGTCGTGAGCAGCGCCGCCAGATCGGCCTTGTCGCGCGTGAAATCGAGATCGCCGCGGCGGATGGCATCCAGCCGCCCGGCGGAGTCGATCGTCAGGTCGTCGAATTCACCGAGCGACAACGCCTTGTCGTCGGCACGCTTGAACGGCGCGAAGCTCCGCTGGTACAGCGCGAAATAGCGTTTGGCGAAGGCGTCGTAATAGCTGCGACGTTGAAGATTAAGCTGGTCTTCGCGATCCTTCGCGCTGGTGTCGACCACGCTCTTGCCGTCCGCGGGGATCAGGTCCGCGGCCGCCACGGTCGCGGGGGCTTCGACGACCGATGCCGGCGACCGCATGACCTTGGCGAGGTTGATGCCCGCATAGCCGATCGCGACGATGATCAGGATGGTCGCCACCACCAGCACGCTCGCGCGCAGGATACGCAGGTAGATGATCTCCACGCGATCGAGCGCATTGCCGATCCGCTCGCCAACTGGCTGGCGATCGATGATGTAGTCCATGATAGTCCCCCCGGAATATTCGTCCGCGGGGTTCGCGCCGTTTTCACGCGGTCGTCAATCGATCGGGCGGGGGAGAAGGATCGCTTGTCGATCTATGATGTGGCGCCTGCCCGTCACCGGCTGCCCGTCACCGGGCGATTGCAGCTGGATCGGGAGGGCGAGCGCAGCGGGCGGCGTGGATCGCCGCCCGCTGCGTACACGGTGTCTCAGGCGAGCGTCAGGCCGACGTCGACATTGCCGCGGGTCGCATTCGAATAGGGGCAGATCTGATGCGCGGCATCGACCAGTTGCTGCGCCTGATCGCGTTCCAGACCCGGCAGCGAGACGGTCAGATCGGCCGTGATACCGAAGCCGCCTTCCGTGCGGGGGCCGATGCCGACCTTCGCCGTGACCGCGACGTCGGCGGGCACCTTCATCTTCAGCTGCTGGCCGGCCACCTTCAATGCGCCGATGAAGCAGGCGGAATAGCCGGCCGCGAACAGCTGCTCGGGGTTGCTGCCGTCGCCGCCGGCGCCGCCCAGTGCCTTCGGCGTCGACAACGCGACGTCGATGCGGCCATCCTGCGAGCGGGCGTGACCATCACGACCGCCGGTCGCGGTGGCTTCGGTGGTGTATTTGACGTCGACGGACATGCTGTATCTCCATATTGTTTATCGCGATAAATATCTAGGTGCGCGTACTGGCTATGTCCAGAAGAAAGTTTGCCGCGATAAGTATTTTCGTGGTAAGGGAGTTGCAGAAGGAGCCTTGCCGTGTCCGACCCCCTGCCGCTCGACGGTCCCCTGCCGCTCGACGAGCAGCTCTGCTTTTCGCTCTACGCCGCGACGATCGCGATCAATCGCGCGTACAAGCCGGTGCTCGATCGCCTCGGCATCACCTATCCGCAGTTCCTCGTGCTCCAGACTTTGAACGAGGCGGAGGACGGCCGCTCGATCGGTGCGATCGCCGAACGGCTCGCGCTCGAGCCGAGCACGATCACGCCGCTGGCGAAGCGGCTCGAAGCGGCCGGGCTCGCCACCCGAATCCGCAATCCGGCCGACGAACGCGAGGTGCGTGTGCGCCTGACCGAGACGGGCAGGGCGCGCTGGGCGGAGACGGGATGCCTCGGGCCGCTGATCGTCGAGCGCTCGGGGATGACGCCGGCCCGGCTGGCGTCGCTCAATGCCGAAGTCGCGGCGCTCCGCCGTGCGCTGGCGGGGTGAGCGGCGTTTACAGTCCGTGCCAGCGGAGCGGTTCAGGCAGGTCGACGGCGGCATAATCGACCTGGAGCACGCGTCGGCGACGGGGAGGATCTGCGGCGCGAGAGCCGTGGACGATCGGCGTCGCGTAGAGCCAGACATCGCCGCGGTTCGCAAGGCACGCGCGCTCGCCGCGGTCCTCGACGACGTGCTTGATACTCGCTTCCGGTAGGCGGCCGAGCCGGTGAGATCCGGGCACGATGCGAAGCGGGGCATTCGTCGCGTCGATCGGGTCGATGTGCACGCGGATCGTGACCATCCGCTCCAGAATGGCGAAGGGCGGTTCGACCTGGATCAGGCCGGCTTTCACCGTCCAGGGACCGAACCCGTCGGCGTCGGCACGCTGCTCGACGACGATCGTGCGGTCCTGATGCCAGCCGAGCGCCCAGTTCCGCGCTGCCGTCTTGTCGAACAGCACGGCTCGAACGGCGTGCGCATCGGGGCCCAACGCCGATGCGGCAATGCTGCCAATGGGACCGTCCACCGCGAGCATGGCGCGCAGGACAGGCGCGGACCCGATCCTCACGCCCGGGACGTCGCTGGGTAGGTCTGCGATCGCCTGTTCGATCGAAAGGCATGCGGCGGTATCCAAGGCACCCGCAAAGATCTGCGCGCCGTCTTCTTCGAAGCGCAGATCGGTATCCAGGGGCTGGGTCTTCGGGGTCATCCGATCAGGCCGGCGGGTTGCCCGATCCGCCGTTGAGTGCAGCGGGCTGTTTGTGGGCATCGGTGGAGGTGGTTCGGGCAGGCGCTGCATCCGTGCTGCTTCCGGCGAGCATGCCGTTCAACGAACTGCCGGTCATGCCGAGTTCCGCCATCAGGCCATCGATCAGCGGGCCACCGACGCGGTAGCGCATCGCGGCCGCCACCGCGGCATCGGCGAGATTGCCCTGACCGCCGCCGGACGCGCCATCGCTGCCGCCGTCACCGTGTAGCCCTCGGGCATCGAGGATGCTGATCTTGTCGATGTTCTCCATCGGCTTGCTCGCTGCGGCGATGATCGCGGGCAGGGCTTCGAGCATCGCGCGGCGGATCAGCAACGCGGTCTGCGCGTCGCTCAGGAGGTTGGTCGCCTCGTTGAGCGATGCCTGACCTGCCGCATCGACCTTGAACGCCGCCTCGCGACCTTCCGCTCGCGCCTTCTCGGCATCGGCTTCGGCAGTCGCCTCGGTGCGCAGGGCACTCGCGCGGGCCTCCGCGGCTTCCTTCTCGGCGGTCGCGGCGACGGTGATGCCGACAGCCTCTTCCTGCGCGCGTTGGGTGGCGGCGATCACCGCGACGTTCTTGTTGCGGTTAGCGATTTCGGTCGCCTTGGCCGTGGCGACGCTTTCCTCCGCCCGGACGGCGAGTGCGCGCGCTTCGTTGGCGGCGGCGGTGGCGGTCGATTCCTCCTCGGACTTCTGCGCGGTCTGCACGGCGGTCGTGATGCGCGCGATCTCGATGGTGCGGTCGCGCTCGATCGTCGCGGTCTGGATCGCACCGTCGCGGGCAATGGTGGCGGTCTGGATCACCTTGTCGGCCTCGGTCTGCGCGACGGTCTGCGCCTGGGTGGCGGTGATCCGCGCGATCTCCGCGAGGCGGGTCTGCTCAGCTTCAGCGGTGGCGATCGCGGTGGCCTGTTCTGCGCGGCGGGCCGACAGCGTCTGCTCCTGGGTCAGGCGCGCCTGTTCCGCGGCCTGCGCGATCTCGAGCGACTGGTTGTTCGCGTCGAGGTTCCGCTGCTCGATCTCGACGCGGTTGGTCGCGACGATGTCGTTGCGGATCTTCTTGCGCTCCTCGATCGTCCGCGTGAGCACGGTCAGCCCCTCGGCATCGAACGCGTTGTTCTCGTTGAAATGCTCGAACGCGGTCTGGTCGAAATGCGTGATGCTGACGGATTCGAGCTGGAAGCCGTTCATGTCCAGATCGGTCATCAGCGCCTCCTGCACCTTCTGGATGAAGTCGGCGCGGTTGGCGTGGAGGTGCTCCATCGTCATCGTCGCAGCAACCGAGCGCAGCGCGGACACGAGCTTGCCGTCGAGCAGCGACTTCACCGCGTCGGGGCTGTTGACCGAATCGCCGAGCGTCTGCGCGGCGGCGGCGATCGACTCCGCGTCGGGCTTCACCTTGATGTGGAACAGCCCGACGACGTCGACGCGCAGCTTGTCGAGCGTGATCAGCGCATCCTTGTTGAGGCGCGACACCTCCAGCTTCACGGTGGTCAGGCGGACCTGCATCAGCTCGTGGAGCACCGGGATGACCATGATGCCGCCGTTGAGCACGACCTTTTCGCCGCCGAAGCCGGTTCGGATCAGCGCCACGTCCTTGGTCGCGCGGCGGTAGAGCCGGGTCAGGATGATGCCGATCACCACCAGTGCGAACAGCACGATGCCGGCGTAGATCAGGACGTTCAGAAGCTGTGCGGGCATGAAACCCTCCCCGGTGATGATTGTGGTCAGATCGACTGCAGGAGCGCGTTGGCTTCGGGCAGCGCGTAGAAGAGTTTGCCGTCGCGGCGGACGATCAGCGCGGTTTCGCCGGCGGCGATCGCGTCGGTGTCGTCATGCGGTTCGACCATGATGAAATGCGCCTGGCCGTGCTGGTCGACGATTTTCGCGCGGGCCGGCGATCCTCTGCGGGCGGTGCCTTCGAGGATGGTGCCGCGGCGGCGGAGAAAGTCGTCGGTCGAGATCACGCTGGTCTCGAAACCGGGCATGATCCGGGCGAGGCCGTTGGCGGCGAGCGTGTTGAGCAGGCTGCCGGCTATCAGCGCGCCACCCGAGGCGAGGCTCCAGTGCAGCGGGCCGCCGATCAATGCTGTCGCGCCCTGCTGAATGGCAATCCCTGAAAGCGTGAAGCAGCCGAGCAACGAGGTGAGCCAGATCAGGATCGGTAGTTCATGGCCGAGGCCGAGCCAGTCGAGCACGCTGCCGCCATCCGCTTCGGCATGAACGTCCGCGTGGAGATCGAGATGGCCGAACCCAAGGCCGATCGCCTCGATCAGCCCGATCCCGATCATGATGACGAACGCGATCGCGAACGGCGCATAGGCGGGCGTCAGGAAGATCGCGAACATGGGCCGTGGCGCTGGTGAGGACTCTGGTTCTGCATCGGCGAACGGGTAGCGGACAGACAACAACGCTTCGTTACGAAACGCCGGCCGATCCGGTCTTTGCACGCCATGCATCGATACCCCCAGACCGAGGCTAGCCCGACCCCGAGGCGTTCGCAACGCGGGGCGAGGGAAACCGGCCGGGTTTGGATTCATCCTCTGCACAGGATCTGCACGACAAGCGAACGGACCGCACACGGACCTCGCGATCCGACGCTCACGGGAGCGCGGCAAAGCTGTCCTCGACAATCGGGGAGCGCGAAGATGAACCGTAATGGAAGACTGATGGCCAAGATCGGCGCTGCCCTGGCGCTGATCGTCCTGGCGGAGATATTGATCGACGACGGCAATGGCGCGGTTGTTGGTGGGTTCGCGTTCGCCTGGATCACCGCCCTGTTGCTGACGCGACGGGGGATCTGGAACGACGGATCGGCGCGACTGGCGTTGTTTGCCGGCGCCGGATTGGCGGCGGTGCTCGTCGACGATCCGAGCTTCCTCGGCTGGGTTCTGTTCTGGACGGCTGTCTCGCTTGCCGCACTCCTGCCGCGGCACAGGTTCGACGATGCTCTCGCTTGGGCGCGCAGGCTCGGCTGGCACGCGATGTCTGCCGTCGTTGCGCCGTTTAAGGACGCTGCGCGGCTGTCGATGGTCCGCCAGCGTCGAGGGCCATCCGCGCGATCGGGGCTGTCGTCGCGTTGCCCTTGATGGGCGGCGCGACGTTCCTTGGGCAGTTCGCGAGCGCCAACCCGCTGATCGGCCGGGCGTTTTCGCAAATCGTGCTGCCGGATCTGTGGGCGACGACGTGGCGCACGCTGTTCGGGCTCTGCGTGTTGGTCGCGATCTGGGCAAGCTTGCGGCCAAGTCCTTACACGACGGGACCATCGCGTTCCGGCGATCGCTCGATCGGTACGGTGTTTGAGCCAGGGGTCGCGACGCTGATCCTGTCGCTCGTGACGTTCAATACGATTTTCGCGGTCGAGAATATGCTCGACATCGTGTTCCTGTGGAGCGGCGCGGGACTGCCATCCGGCGTGACGATGGCGGACTATGCGCACCGTGGCGCGTATTCGTTGATCGTGACCGCATTGCTTGCCGCGGTGTTCGTGCTGCTGGCATTACGTCCGGGCAGTGCAGCCGCGGCGAGCCCGCTGGTGCGACGCCTGGTGACGGTCTGGATTGTGCAGAACCTGCTGCTGGTCGCGTCGAGTGCATTGCGAACGCTCGATTATGTCGACGCCTACGGGATGACGGTACTGCGACTGTCCGCGCTCGCATGGATGGGCCTGGTCGCCACGGGACTGGCGTTGATCGGCTGGCAGCTGCTAGCGGGGAAGTCCGCCGCGTGGCTGATCAACGCCAATGGGCTGGCGGCGACGGCCGTGCTCATGATGGCCAGCATCGCCGATCTCGGCGCGACGGCGGCGGCGTGGAACGTGCGTACGGTGCTTGCCAAGGGCAAGGCGGGACCGCCGCTCGACCTGTGTTACATGGCGCAACTCGGGTCGTCGTCGCTGGTGTCGCTGGCAGTGCTGGAGCAGTACGCGCGGGACCCGCGACTGCGCGAACGCCTGACGTATCTGCGGTGGGAAAATCAGATCGAAACGGCAAACGCGCAGGCCGATTGGCATCTCTGGACGCCGCGCGACGCGAGGCGCCTTACGACGGTGCGCGCGATGGTCGGTGGCAAGGCGCCGCGTTTGCGATCGGCGCCGGATGGACGAAGCTGCGACGGGCTGATCCTGCCGCCCCCAATGGTCGAGGAGCCGTCGGCGCCGCTACCGACTCCTGCGCCGCAGATGCCTGCACCGCCGCCACATTCACGCCCAACGCCATCACCAAAGCCGTTGACGCCGGGCGCGCAACAATGATCCTGTGCCCGATGCCCCGCACCATTCTGGTCGTCGATGACGATCCTCATATCCGCCAGCTGCTCGTGTTCGCGTTCGACAAGGCCGGGCTCGGCGCGATCGAGGCGGCGGACGGCGAAGCCGCGCTGGCGCTCGTTGCGACGCACGTGCCCGACCTTGTGGTGCTCGACATCAACATGCCGCGGATGGACGGGCTGGAGGTGTGCCGGCGCCTCCGCGGTGGAGAGGGCGGGGCGGACATACCGATCCTTTTCCTGTCGAGCCGCGACGACGAGATCGACCGGGTGCTCGGCATCGAACTCGGCGCCGACGACTATGTTGTGAAGCCGTTTTCGCCGCGCGAGGTGGTAGCGCGGGTGATGGCGATCCTGCGCCGCACGTCCGCGCGGGCACCGAACACCGAGGACGGGCGCGATCTGTCGCACGGTCGGTTGCGGCTCGACCTGGAAGGCTGGCGCGCGCTCTGGGGCGAGGTCGAGATCGCGCTGACCGTTACCGAGTTCCAGATCCTGCGGCTGCTCGCGTCGATGCCGGGTCGGGTATTCAGCCGCGACGCGATCATCGACCGGCTGCACGGCCCCGGTTTCGCGGTCACGGACCGCACGATCGACAGCCATATCCGCAACCTGCGCGGCAAGTTCGCAAAAGCGGGCGCCGACGACTTGATCGAGACGCGGGCAGGGATCGGCTATCGTCTCGGATCGTGCACGGGCGCATAATGGGCAGGGTCAAGGACTGGGCGAAACGCCACTGGCCCCGGTTGCGATTGCGGACGATCCTGTTTGCGACATTGTTCCTGGTCGCCGCGCTACCCGGGTTCGGCGCGGTGTTCCTGCGTGTCTACGAGAACACGCTCGTTCGCCAGACCGGGGCGGAACTGGTCGCGCAGGGAGCGGCGCTGTCCGCGACCGCGGCGGCGCTCTGGCCTGCCGCACCGCTCGGTCGGGTTGCGCCTCGCGAGGTTTCAGGCGGGGACAACCCCTATAGCGTGCAGGCGCCCGCATCCGGCATCGACCTCAGCACGACGCCGATCCGCGCGGAGCGGCCACCGGCTGCGGCCGGCGCGAGACCATTCCCCGATGCAGTGGCCGCCGCCACGCGACTTTCGCCCATCATGGAGGCGACGCGGTCCACCACGCTGGCCTCGATCATCCTCCTCGATCGCAACGGCAGCATCGTCGCCGGGAGTTCGGCCGTCGGCAGCTACGCCGCACTCCCCGAAGTTGCCGCTGCATTTACTGGGCGCGCCACGACTATGCTCCGTCGCAACGGCGCATACCGCGCGACTTATCGTTTCGAATGGCTGTCCCGCGCCGCGGCGATCCGTGTCCATCACGCGCGTCCGATCGTCGTCGGCGACCGCGTGGTCGGCGTGCTCCTGTTGTCGCGTTCCGCCCGTGCCCTGTTCCGGGGATTGTATGAAGACCGCGGCAAGATAGCGCTGGGCATCGCTGCGATCTTCGGGCTGCTCGTGGTGCTGAGCGGCGTCATTTCCCGAGGCGTCACGCGCCCGATCGAGCAACTCGGCGCGGCGACGCGCGCAGTCGCAAGCGGACGCGGTCGTGTCCCCGATCCGCCACCGACCGCGGCGATCGAGATCCAGGGCCTCTACGACGATTTCGCGGTGATGGCGGCGGCGATCGAGCGTCGTTCGCGCTATCTCCGCGACTTTGCTCACGCGGTCAGCCACGAGTTCAAGACCCCGCTCGCCGGCATCCGCGGTGCGGTGGAATTGCTTCAGGATCACCCTGACATGGCGCCGGAGGATCGACGTCGTTTCCTCGCCAACGCCGATGCGGATGCCCGCCGTCTCGCGTTGCTGGTGACGCGGCTGCTCGATCTCGCGCGCGCCGACATGGCTGAGCCGGGTGAAGAAAGAACCGATGCCGCCCGGGTCGTCGCGCGGGTTGCAGATGCTTCGCGAACGGCCGGTTTCTCGATCGAAATCGTTGGCTTAGCCGTCCTGCCAATCGTAACTGTACCAGCAACGACTTTGGAAGCCGTACTCGCGACGCTTCTGGAAAACAGCAAGCAGGCTGGTGCCCGATCCGTGACGATCCAGTTGTCGACCACGGATACTCAATTGGAAGTGCGCGTGAATGACGACGGGCCCGGCGTTCCACTCGCCGATCGAGAGCGGCTGTTCGAGCCTTTCTTCACAACGAAGCGAGATACAGGTGGCACCGGCCTCGGGCTCGCAATATCCCGTTCTCTGATTGAAGCTCAAAAGGGCAGTTTGGCTATTTCAGATAGCGAGATAACTGCCTTTGTTATCCGTCTTCCGTTGGCGCATTAGTATATGACGAGCGCAATTAGGTTCACGCGCCAATCATGCAAACTGATCCTGGGCTGGGCTCTTGAGCGAGTCGATCACCTTACCCCGCATTACGGATGCGACAGTTTTGGCAAAAACCGCAGAAAAACGAGGATTGTTGTCGGCATTATAGGCATCAAAACGGCGAAATCGATACATCTGCGATACCAGCGCGATACCAAGATCCGGCGTCTGGCGACTACGGCTTTTGACACGGCGGATGCGCACCCGCGAAATCGCTGAATGCGCCGAACCTGCTTGACGTATCGACACCTGCCTTCGCGGCATCCCCGCGCCCTTTGTTTGATACCTCCCAGACGTATGACTTGTTGTTGTCGAACTTGGGGACGGCGTTCGGAATAGCGGCCGCCTCCTTCGCACTGATTTCCGGCACCTCGACACGGCGGCTCTTGACCATGCGCGCCGTGACGCCGTCGAACGACGAGATCCGCCAATAGGAAATGCCGCCAAGTCGCCGATCCATGGGGTCGGATGAGAACGACCAGCGGAAGCCCTTGCCGGCCGCTGGTACTTTGATCGTCGTCGCGTAGCAGGTGAACGACGGGTACTCGTTGGCCCAAGGCACATCCTGCGGCTGATCCTTTGGCCGCTTCATCTCGTCCGGAGGCGGAAAGCCAGCGCCGAAGAGATAGTGCGTGTGCCCCTCCGTCGCGTCGCCGTCCCAGTCGACCTTACCTTCGCCCTCGACACCGAGCACGAGAAGTCGGTTCGCCTCGTCGAATCGCCAGCTGGTATGTGTCGCTTCGACGACGGGGTATTGCTGTCGCCAATAGGCGACCAGCGCCTTGTCGGCGTCGGCGGGTGCGAGGCCAGCAAGCTGCGCGCGCATCCCGAAGATCTCGTCGCCGCGCAGCGTGACCTGGATGCGGTATTTGCCGGGCTTGTCGAAACCGGCGGACGCATCTACCTCGACCGCCTGGATGCGGCTCGGCAAACGCGGCACGATGGGCGCGATCCGCTCAAGCGCAGCCCCGCTCGCGCGCAGCGGTAGGCCCCAGCGCGACGGCGGCGGTTCCAGCCCAGTCAGCGATCGGTCGCCGAGCCTCGTGCCGTCGAGCCAGACCGACGCAGCCCCGATCGTCGCGCGCACGACGACGTGATCGAACACCGCAGGTGTGGGAAGGCGCTCGTCGGTGCCATCGCCGCCCTTGCTCGCGACCAGCACGGGTTCGGACGCGATGCCCAGCTCGTGCAGCAGCGCGATCAGAAGCACCGTTTTCGCCTTGCAATCGCCGAACCGGCGGCGCCACGTTTCGTCGACGTTCGCCGGTTGATAATTGCCGCCATCCAGACCGACGTAAACGTAGCGGATTCGATCCTGGACCAGTTGCAACGCCGCCATCGCGCGTTGCGCCGGATCGTTCGTCGCGGCGGCGATCTTCGCCGCCTCCGCTTTCACCGGGGAGGTCGTGCCGAGCGTTCCTGCACGCACGAACGGCGCGCTGAACGTCCGCGAGACTGCCGGCCAATCGCTGTAACCACTGAACTGCATCAGCCTCGCGATCGAATACCGCAGCGGTGCACCGTCCGGGATCGTCACGGATGCCGGATCCGACAAGGTGAGCTGGCGCTCGGTTTCCAAGCCCATATCGCGGACCACTGGCTGGGGCAGATCGGGTGACGCTCGAAAGGCGATACCTGCCCCCGTCGGCGCGATCAGCCGCACTCGGTACGCGCCGCGAACGCCCGCCACCGGGAACTGCATGAAACCTTGCGGCCTCTCGCCGAGGCTGGTCTGGCGCCGAACCGTCGTGATCGCAAATTCGAGCACGTCGCCGACCTGAAGACCCGCAATCTGCAACGTCGCCGTCAGGTTGCCGTCGAGCGCGGACTGTTCGAGATTGTTTTCGCGCTGGATGACCGTGAACTTCTGCGTGGCGAGCACGTCGATGGTCTGGTCATCTCGCATGATCGCCAGACGATGGACGATCATTTCTTCATTCGCGGGCGACCATGTCATCGTCAGATTGCCGGCGGCCAAGGCTTCCGGTGTCAGGAGCGCCAGCTTGGTCGCCTGATATTCTTCTTGGCCCCGGTCCGTCACGCGGACCTGCTGGTCGGCCGAGATGAGGCGCAGCGGAGCCCCTGGCGGCGTCGGCGCGTCGCTTCCCTTGGGCGCCGCTATCACCCATGCTGGCGCCGGCGCATACCGCACGACACGCACCGGCGCTCGATCCGCCCCATGCACCACAGTCGTACCGCACAGCGCGACGATCGGCGCCGTTCCGCGCCACATTGAGCCCCTGAACACATCAATCCCCCGAATGCCGCTGCAGCTTAGCTGGCGCGCTACGTACCGCAACATCTGACCGACCACGCTGCCAGCCGCAAGCCACCCAACTGGACCTAATCTTGCGCTGTTCGAGTTCGTCTCGTCCCAAGCGGGAAAAGCGTCTTCAGCCGATCGACCGTGTGACGCCACTTGGGCGTCTTCGGCGCGCAGACGCTGTTCTGGTTGCCGAACATGCCGACCTCGTGGATCGCCGCATCGAGGCCGACGGTGGCGACCCATTCGACGGGGACGAAATATTCGCAGCGGTCGAGATCGTCGATGAACTCCCGGTGGTAGCCGGCCGTCAGGACGTCCGCCGCCATATGCGTTCATGGACCCGGCATTGATTAAGCTTCTGCATGCCGGCTGGATCGCCACCTGCCGATTAACTGAATCGTCAGACCGCTGAGACTGTAGGGGCACTGGAGTGAGTGTGGTGGGACCAGAATGTCGTTGGCCTGCTGACGCAGGATCGTAGTGGCGATCTCAGCTTCGGATATGACCCGGCATGGGCAACAGCAGGCCGTTGCCGCGCTCCCTGCCGCTACGCGATCAGCCCTTCAACCGCGCGGCCTGCCGTCCGTTCTTCGGGGGATTGCTGCCCGAGGCCGACCAGCAGCAAGGCGCCGCGGCGGCACTGGGTGTTTCGGTTGCCAATGACTTTACCTTGCTGGATCGCCTCGGTGGCGATGTCGCAGGCGCGATCATGCTATTACCGTCAGGGTAGGGCCCACCGGAACGCTCGACGACTGGCGCACCGCGAGGTCGATACGTCTTTCGAGGCATGTCGGAACACACGTCGGCTCATCTGCGATACGCGAATGATACGCTTGTAACTACGTCACTCGCCGCCTGATCTCAGAAAAGGTGACTTTTCAACAGGTTGCGCTGGTGGAGCCGAGGGGAATCGAACCCCTGACCTCTGCAGTGCGATTGCAGCGCTCTCCCATCTGAGCTACGGCCCCGCGCGGTTGGCCATAGGCCATGGTCGCGGCTTTAACGGGTCGATTTCGGGGATGCAACTGGCTTGGCGGGCCGGTATTTCCTAAGCCGTTGGGGTGGTTCTCCGCTCGGCGAGACGACGACACAATCCCGGTCAGGCGCGTCGTCGCAGCGTTGCGTCGTGTCGCCGTCAAGTCACGGCAAATACAGGAACAATCGACAGGCTGGGCGTTTGTAGTCCTCGGAATGTACGGGAACGCGATCGACTAAATCGATCGACGGGACCGGCAGCCGCAGGACAGCAATTAGGAGCTTCCCATGGTCTACGAACGCAATACCCGGGATCGTCAGTCTGGCGATTATTACGGTCGGCCGAACTCGCAGGATTATGGTCGCGATTTCCGGTCCGATGGCGGTGACTACGGCCGATCCAGTGCGCGCGATTACGCAGCCGCCGGTGAATTCGACCGCGACAACCGCGGACGCGACGATCAGAGGAGCCGCGATCAATATGGTCGCGATCAGAGTCGCGATCAGGGCGGCCGCGATTATTACGGCGGTCACAACGATCGCCAGCAGCCATCGGGCGGAGATCGCTATGGTCAGTCGCGTTATGGCTCGGGCCAGGGCTATGGCCAGCAGGGCTATGGTCGGCAGGATCCGGGTCAGCAGCGTTATGGTCAGCAGGGCTACGGCCAGCGCAGCCAGGGTTCGGGCGATACCGAATATCACGGCAGCTACGCGTCGGACGGTCGCCGGTTCGAGGATGTAGGGCGCAATCGTCATGCGGACGACGACAATCGCAACCCGCAGCGTGGTGACAACCGTGGTTATGGCCGCCAGCCGCAGGGCTATGACTATGATGATCGCGGTTTTATCGCGCGCGCAGGCGACGAGGTGCGCTCGTGGTTCGGCGATGACGAGGCGGAGCGTCGTCGCGAGGCCGATGCGCGCTATGACGAGCGTTCCTATGGTAATCCGGATAGCCGTTCGTTCGGTAACCGGTCGTCGAACACGCACGACGATCATTATCATAGCTGGCGCAGCACGCAGATCGCGGCGCTCGACCGCGACTATGACGAGTATCGCAACGAGAACCGCTCGAAATTCGAGAACGAGTTTTCGTCGTGGCGCACCGAGCGGCAGGGCCAGCGTAGCTCGCTGTCGCAGGTTACCGAGCATATGGAAGTCGTCGGGTCCGACGGCAGCCATGTCGGGACGGTCGACAAGGTGAAGGGCGACCGGATCCTGTTGACCAAGAACGACCGCGATGCGGGTGGCGTGCATCACTCGATTCCGTCGCGCTGGATCAAGACCGTCGATGGCAAAGTGACGCTGTCGAAGTCGGCCGACGAAGCCAAGGCGGCGTGGAAAGAGGAAGAGCGCAACTCGGCGATGTTCGAGTATGGCGACCGCACCGGTGGCGACAAGAAGGACGCCGGGACCACCACGGGCTATGCTTCGAATGCCCAGGCCGGCAACGGCACGGTCAATCGCGATCAGACCACCACCGGCGCCGGCCCCACCACCGGTACGGCGACCGATGCGCTCGGCAAGTCGGGTTCGGGCACCTACTGATCGCCTGAACATAGCGGCCGGCATCGCGTGATGCTGGCCGGGAAGGAGCCCGGGCGGGAACGTCCGGGCTTTTTTGCGGGTTGCGCTGCGGGTATGTTCCGCCATACCCACAACACGAATATTCTAGACAGGAGCAAATTTATGGCCCGTGCATGGAGCCTGAAGGCACGTCCGCAAGGCATGCCGAAGCATACCGATTTCGCCATGATCGATCTCGACACGGCCGCGCTCGGCGCCGGCGAGGTGCGGATCGCCAATCGCTGGCTGTCGGTCGATCCGTATATGCGCGGGCGGATGAACGACGTGAAGAGCTATGTCCCGCCATTCGCGCTGGGCGAGGCGATGCAGGGCGGTGCGGTCGGCGAAGTGGTCGAGAGCAACGACGACGGCATCAAGGTCGGCGACATGGTGCTGCACATGGCGGGCTGGCGCGACGAGGCGGTCGTGCCCGCCGCGCAGGTGCAGAAGCTGCCTGCGCTCGATGTGCCGGCGCAGGCGTTCCTCGGGCAGCTCGGCATGCCGGGGATGACTGGGTATTTCGGGCTGTTGCAGGTTGCCGAGGCGAAGGCGGGCGACACGGTGTTCGTGTCGGCGGCGGCGGGTGCGGTCGGATCGACCGTCGTGCAGGTCGCGAAGGCCAAGGGCATGACGGTGATCGGCTCGGCTGGCGGCGCGGAGAAATGCGCGTGGGTGAAGTCGCTCGGGGCCGATGCGGTGATCGACTACAAGAGCGACGTTCCGGTGGTGAAGGCGCTGGGCCAGGCCGCGCCGAAGGGCATCGACGTGTATTTCGACAATGTCGGTGGCGAGCATCTCGACGCGGCGCTGGCGCATGCGAACATGCACGCGCGGTTCGCGGTCTGCGGGATGATCGACGTGTATAACAGCGGGGCGGCGACGCAGTTGAAGTATCTCGCGCGGCTGATCGGTAACCGGATCCAGATCCGCGGGTTCATCGTCAGCGACTACATGAATCGCGCCGAGGAGTTCTACAAGGACATGGGCGGGATGCGGGCGGCGGGGACGCTGAAGCGGCAGGAAACGGTGCACGAGGGGCTCGAGACGATGCCGGATGCGTTTCTGGGGCTGTTCTCGGGTGGAAATACCGGGAAGATGCTCGTCAAGGTTTGAACGACAGTCGCTTGGCGTTCGATCCTCCCTCGCAAGGGGGAGGTGGCGCCGAAGGCGACGGTGGGGGCGGACTGCGCAACCGAGGTTATTCCTGCCTCACCCTCCGTCTGGCGAGTGCCAGCCACCTCCCCCTGGCGGGGGAGGATTAGTGAGGGGTGGTTTTACCCTCGTCACCCCGGACTAGTTCCGGGGTCCACGGTGCCGCGAAGCGATGGCTGGCGAGTTTGCGGGACGGTGGATGCCGGAACGAGCCCGGCATGACGGGGTGGGTAGTCGTCCGCCCTAAAGCCACTTCGCCTGCTTGAATTTCACGTACAGCGCCGAGCACACCACCGCGATCACCCCCAGTACGACGAAATACCCGTATTCCGTCTTCAGCTCGGGCATGTGCTCGAAGTTCATGCCGTAGATCCCGGCGATCGCGGTCGGCACGGCGAGGATCGCGGCCCAGGCCGCGAGCTGGCGGGTGATCGCGCCGGTGCGTTGCTGTTCGAGCAGGTTGCTGAATTCGAACACCGACGTCAGCACTTCGCGCAGGCCCTCGACCATCGTCTGCACGCGGCGGACGTGGTCGAGCACGTCGCTGAAATACGGTTTCGCCTCCACGTCGATGCACGGCAAGTCCAGCCGGACGATCTTGCCCGCGACCTCGCCCATTGGTCCGAGGATGCGCTGGAAGCGGATCATTTCTCGACGCAAGCCGAATATCCGGACGATCTCGTCGCGGCCGAGAAACGCGTCGATCGTGCGTTGTTCCATCGCCAGCACCTCGTCCTCGATGCTTTCCATGATCGGCAGGTAGCCGTCGACGACATAGTCGAGGATCGCGTGGAGGACATAGTCGACGCCGTTGATCAGCAAGGTCGGCGCGGCTTCGAGCTGTTCGCGTAGAGCTTTATGAGACCGCGCCGAGCCGTGGCGGACGCTGATGATGTGGCTGTGACCGACGAAGATCGCGGTCTCGCCATACGCGATCTTGTCCTGCTCCAGCTGGGCGGTGCGCGCGACCACGAACAGCTGGTCGCCATACACGTCGACCTTGGGCAGCTGGTCCGCCTTGATCGCGTCCTCCACTGCCAGCGGATGGAGGTTGTACTGCTCCTTGAGCGTCCGCATTTCCTCGGCCGACGGGTCGCAGATGCCGATCCAGACGAACTCCGAACGATCCGCGGGGCAATCGACCTTTTCGTCGATCGAGACCGCGCGGACGCGCTTGCCATGGCGATAGAGATACGCGGCGACGACCGTCATGGAGCCTCAAGGATTACGCTAACGAGGCCGCGCCGGTATCAGAACGCCGGCAGCACCGCACCCCGATAATGCTGCTCGATGAAGGTCTTGGTGGCGGGACTGCGAAGCGCGGCGATCAGTTTCACCACCCGCGGGTCCTTTTCGTTGCCGGGGAGGCCGACAACGAAATTTACGTAGGGGCTGTTCTTGTCCTCGATCGCGAGCGCGTCGCGGACCGGGTTGAGCTTCGCGTCGAGCGCGTAGTTGGTGTTGATCAGCGCGAGATCGACCTCGCCGAGCGTCCGGGGCAGGGTGGCGCCTTCCAGTTCCTTGAAGTTCAGGTTCTTCGGGTTGGTGGCGATGTCGTTGAGGCTCGACAGCGGGTTGGTCGGGTTTCGGAGCGTGATCAGCCCGGCCTTCTGGAGCAGCAGCAGCGCGCGGCCGCCGTTGCTGGGCTCGTTCGGGATCGCGACGGTGGCGCCGTTGGGGATCTGCGCGATCGACTTCCACTTGCGCGAATAGGCGCCGAGCGGTTCGACATGGACGCCGGCATAGGTCACGAGATGCGTGCCGCGCGAGGCGTTGAACTGGTCGAGATACGGCTTGGTCTCGAAATAGCTGACGTCGATCTGCTTCTGCTCGACCTGGAGATTGGGTTGGACATAGTCGTTGAAGACGCGGATCTGGAGGTCGACGCCTTGCTTTGCGAGCGTCGGCTTGATCGATTCCAGGATCTCGGCGTGCGGCACCGCGGTCGCGGCGATCGTCAGCGTCTTGCCGTCGTTAGTCTGCTTGCTACCGCAGGCGGCGAGGGCGAGCAGCGAGAACGAGGCGAGCACAGTGCGGCGGTTCATGGCGGTTCCTAGCGGCGGGTGAAGTGGCGGGCGAGCGCGTCGCCGGCATATTGGATGATCTGGACGAGCACGACCAGCAGCACGACGGTGACGACCATGACGTCGGTCTGGAAGCGCTGATACCCGAACCGGATCGCGAGATCGCCGAGCCCGCCCGCGCCGACCACGCCGGCCATTGCGGTGAACGAGACGAGCGCGACCGCGGTGACGGTGGCACCGGCGATCAGGCCGGGAAGGGCTTCGGGGATCAGCGCGCCGGTGACGATCTGGCGCGTGGTGGCGCCCATCGCCTGCACCGCCTCGATGGTGGTGCGGTCGATTTCCTTGAGCGACCCCTCGACAAGGCGCGCGTAGAACGGCGCCGCGCCGACGACGAGCGGCGGGATCGCGCCGGCAACGCCTAGCGATGTGCCGACGAGCATGACGGTGAGCGGGATCATCACGATCAGCAGGATGATGAACGGTACGGAGCGGAGAATGTTGACAATGACGCCGAGCACGACGTTGGCGACTCGGTTCTGCGACAGGCGGCCTTGCCCGGTGAGGTAGAGCAGGACGCCGAGGGGCAAGCCGAACGCGATCGTCAGCACGAGCGATCCACTGAGCATAATCAGCGTGTCGAGGCACGCCTGGCCGATGTCCGACCAGTCGATGTTGGCGAAGAAGCTCATGCCGCCAGCGTTGCCAGCATGCGCTTGGTCGCCGGGTGCTTGGCGTCGGCGAAAATCTCCGTGACGGCGCCCGTCTCGACGATGCGGCCGCGTTCGAGGACGGCTACGCGGTCGCAGGCGTAGCGGACGACGTCCATTTCGTGGGTGATCAGCACGATCGTCAGGCCGAGGTCTCGGTTGAGTTCGCGGAGGAGGGTCAGGACCGATCGGGTCGTTTCTGGATCCAGCGCGCTGGTCGCTTCGTCACACAGGAGGATGTCGGGATCGGTAGCGAGCGCGCGGGCGATGCCGACGCGTTGCTTCTGGCCGCCGGAGAGTTGGGCGGGGTATTTGGTGGCGTGATCGGCGAGGTCTACGCGGTCGAGCAATGCTGCGACTTTCGTCTCGCGCTCGGCCTTTGCGACACCAGCGAGCACGAGCGGGAACGCGACGTTCGCCGCGACCGTGCGGGAGGATAGCAATCCGAAGTTCTGGAAGATCATGCCGATCCGGCGACGCAGCGCGCGCAGGTTCGCCGCCGACAACGCGGCTACGTCGACGCCATCGACCTCTACCCGGCCCGAAGTCGGGCGTTCGAGCGCGTTGATCAGGCGGATCAGCGTCGACTTGCCCGCGCCGGACTGGCCGATGACGCCGAACACACCGCGTGCCGGAATCTCCAGCGAGATCCCGTCCAGGGCAGCCGCTTCGCTTGCCGGGTAGGTTTTAACGATGTCGGTGAGGCGGATCATGTGGTGCCCATGACCTGCACTGCGAACCGCTCCATTTCCTCGGCCTGCGGGCTCATCTGGAGCAGCAGCAGGTCGAGACCGGCCGCCTCGTACTCGGCGACGCGCTCCTTCAACTGTTCGGGCGTGCCGACCAGATTGGGGCGCAGGCCGCGGTTGGAGACGGAATATTCCTGGATCTTCATCTCGCGTTCGAGCTGCGTGCCCGACAGCCACTGGTCGAAATTGGCATAGCCCGCGGGGAGTTCGGTGACGCTGGTGATGCGCTCGAGCTCGCGTTTCGCCTCGGCCTCGCTGTCGCGGACGATCGCGTAGGCGGCCATGCCGTACTGCATCGGTGCGCCGCCGGCCGCTTCACGGCGCGCGGCCATGTCGGCGATCTTCGGGGCGATCGCCTCCGCCGGGTCGCCGTGCATGACATAGGCGTCGCACTGCGCGGCGATCATCGCCTTGGCCTTCTCGCTCTCGCCGCCGGCATAGACGGTCGGGCGCTTGGCGGGCTTGGGCGAGCAGATCGCTTGCTGCGTGGTGTAGAACTGGCCCGCGAAGTCGAACCGTTCCTGCGTCCACAACCCGTCGACAACGGTCAGCCACTCCGCCGTGCGCGCGTAGCGGTCGTCGTGCTGGTCGAACTGGAGGCCGTATTGCTTCGCCTCGTCCGCCCACCAGGACGACACGACGTTGAGCGCGAGGCGGCCGCCCGAAATCCGATCGATATTCGCCGCCGCCTTGGCGAACAGCGCGGGGTGGTGGAAGTTCGGGCGGACCGCGACCATCAGTTCGATACTGTCGGTCACCGCCGCGAGTGCCGCCGCGGTCGACCACGCATCGAGCGCGGGCTGTTCAATGCCCTTGATATCGTTGAGGTTCAGCTCGGCGATCAGCGTCAGGTCATAGCCCCAGCGCTCGGCATTCTGCGTCAGCGCCTTGGTATAGGCCCAACTCGCCTCCATCCCCTCGTCGGGAATGTTGCGAAGCCAGCCGCCGAAGACGGGAGTCCAGTAACCGTAGCGCATCAGCGGGCCTTCTCGATGTGTTCGATCAGGTAATCGACGAGGCGGTCGTGCGGATCCCAGCCGAGCATTTCGAGGGGCTTGGCGACGAAGTTCGACAGTGCGTTGATGTCGTAGAAGCGCGCGACACCGTCACGGTCGTCGATCATCACCTCGACCCCGCCGACGTCGAGATCGACCGCGCGGGCGATCGCTTCGGCCGCGTCTCTCAAGGTCTGCGAGGGCTCGACCGCGGCCATCTTGATGCCAGAGCCGGGGACGACGCACGCGTCCGCCGGGCAGAGATCGAACGCGCCGCCGCCTGCGACCTCGATCGCGTAGAGGAATTTGCGGTCGAGCGTTTCGATCCGGGTGATCGCGCCGTCGCGGACGGGGACGTATTCCTGGACCAGCAACACGCCGTCGACGCTGCTTGGCAGTCCGGCATCGGCGACGGCGGTGCGCAGTTCGTCGAGGCTGTCGAAGCGGATGATGCCTGCGCCCGATCCGCCGATGTTGGCCTTCACGACCAACGGGAAGCGGAGCGTCTGCGCGGCGGGGACGACATCGGCGGCGCGGTGGACGACGCGCGTTTCGGGGATCGCGAGGCCGAGCGAGGCGATCAGCGACAATTGGCGCGCCTTGGAGGCGTCGATCGCGAGGACGTCGGTGCCGTTGATTACGCGCGCGCCTGCGCGGCGCCAGTGATCGAGCATCGCCATCGTGTCGAAGATCGGATGCTCGTCGCTTCGCAGGAAGCTCGACATCGCGATCCGGTTGAAGACGACGGGGGCGGGGGGGCTCTGGTCAGCGGGGTTCCAGAACCCGTCCGGCGTCGCGCGCGTGACCGCAACGCTGCGGCGGTCGAGCGCGGCGAACAGCGGTTCGAACCAGAGCGGGTGCTCGTAGAGAATGGCGAGATCGGTCATCGCCCACCGGATACGCATTGCGCGCGGGCGTGCAAACCCAAGCAAAACTTTGCCGGGCGCAATATCGTGTCGCGGGGTCGCTGACAGCGAGGCGGCGGCGGGGTAGCGTGGGGGATGATCTCCAGATTCGTCACGCTCGCCCTTGCCGTTTTCGGCGCCGTTTCCGTTTCCGCGCAGGAGGCTCCGCCTGCGCCGCCGCCTGTTGCTCCGGCGACCGTCTCGATCGTGATGACGACCAGCGAGGGGCCGATCACGCTGGCGCTGGAGAAGGATCGCGCGCCGCTGACGACCGCGAATTTCCTGCGCTATGTCGACCAGAAGCGGCTCGACGGGGTGACCTTCTACCGCGCGATGAAGCTGGGTGCGGATGCGGGGTTGATCCAGGGTGGGCCTCACGGCGAGGTGAAACGCCTGCTGCCGCCGGTGAAGCATGAGCCGACCAGCCAGACGGGGTTGTCGCATGTCGATGGCACGATCTCGCTCGCGCGGTTTGCGCCGGGGAGTGCGACGGCGGATTTCTTCATTACCGTTGGCCCGGTGCTGTCGTTGGACGCGAACCCGACGGGGACTGGTGACACGGCTGGGTTTGCGGCGTTTGGGCATGTTGTCGAGGGGATGGACGTGGTGAAACGCATCCTCGCCGCGCCGACTTCGCCGACTGCCGGGGTGGGGGTGATGAAGGGGCAGATGATTGCTGCGCCGGTTAAGATTTTGACGGTGCGGCGGGTGAAGTAGGGAACGACCTTACTTCGCCCTGGAATCCAACCACCCCGGCGAAGGCCGGGGCCCAGTTGGGGGACGTCGCCAACTAAGCGCTGCGTTTCGTTACTGCGACCTTTCCAACTGGGCCCCGGCCTTCGCCGGGGTGGCGGCTGGTAGGGGGGCCTATCGTGAACCAAACTTGTTTCCCCGCGAAGGCGGGGACCCAGACTGGGCTCCCGCCTTCGCGGGAGAACAAGGAGGGGAGTGGTGCTCTCCGCCCGTCAGGCCGGCGCCATCACCCGGATGATCCCCGCCGCGACCTTCGCCGTCACCGGGGTCTTCGCCAGCACCTCCCCATCGATCGAGATCGGCAGTGGCGGGATCGTGTTGATCTTCAAGCTCTTGCCCCTGAAATCCCGCACCTTCTCATGCCGCGAGTCGAGCCGGAACACGCTCGAGACCCAGTTCTGCACCAGCCGCCGCTTCACATGCCCCATAACCGCCTGCACCACGATCTCGCCCGAATCGACCGCCGCGGCATCCACCAGTTCGGTGCCGCCATGATACGGCCCGTTCGAGATCCGCACCTCGACGACGCGGATCTTCACCGCGGTCGGGCCCTCGCCGACGATCAGCGTGAACGGCCGGAAGCGCAGATATTGATACGTTGCCCAGGCCAGATAGCCGACCTTGCCAAAGACCTTCTTCAACCCGTGCGGCACGGTCTCCGCGATCTTCGGGCTGATCCCCATCGCGGCGCAGTTCGCGAAATAATCGCCGTCGATCATGCCGAGATCGATCCGGCGCGGCTTGCCGGTGCGGATGACTTCGACCGCGCCCTCGATGTTCAGGGGGATGCCGAGCGTGCGTGCGAAGCTGTTGGCGGTGCCGAGCGGGAGCACGCCGAGGATCACGTCGTGGCCGACCATCAGGTCGACCAGCCCGCTGACCGTGCCGTCGCCGCCGCCGAGAATCAGCAGGTCCGGCTTCTTCGCCAGCGCCCGCAACACCGTCGCTTCGAGGTCCTTCGGATCCTCAACCGCATGAGCGTCGACCTCGTAGGGCAGTCCCGACATTGCCGAGCAGGCACGCTTGAACAGCTTCTGGCCCTTGCGCGACTTCGCGTTGACGACGAGCGCGGCGGACGTGATCGTATCGTTCGACATAAGGCCCCCAACGCACGGCATGCGGTTTCGCACCCGTAACGCTCTTGGGTAAAGCTTGATCCGCCCGCGTCCATCCCGCAAAGCCCGGGCATGACCGCAAGCTATCCCGCGCTTCGCCTCCGTCGCACCCGCGCCTCCGCCTGGAGCCGCCGCCTCCATGCCGAGACCGTGCTGACTCCCGCCGACCTGATCTGGCCGCTGTTCGTCACCGAAGGAGCCGGCGTCGAGCAACCGATCGCCAGCCTGCCCGGCGTCTCGCGCTGGTCGGTCGACGGGATCGTCGCGCGCGGCCGCGAGGCGCGCGATCTCGGCATCCCGTGCATCGCGCTGTTCCCGTACACGCAGGTCGAGCGGCGCACCGAGGATGGCCGCGAGGCGCTGAACCCCGACAATCTGATGTGCCAGGCGATCCGTGCATTGAAGGACGCAGTCCCCGAGGTGGGCGTGCTGACCGACGTTGCGCTCGATCCGTACACGAGCCACGGCCATGACGGTCTGGTCGACGCGGCCGGCTATGTCGTCAACGATACCACCGCCGAGATGCTGGTCGCGCAGGCGCTCAACCAGGCGAATGCGGGCGCGGACATCATCGCGCCGTCGGACATGATGGACGGCCGGATCGGCATGATCCGCGATGCGCTGGAGGCGGACTCGCACCACAACGTCCAGATCATGTCCTACGCCGCCAAATATGCGAGCGCGTTCTACGGTCCGTTCCGCGATGCGGTCGGCTCGCGCGGGCTGTTGAAGGGCGACAAGAAGACGTACCAGATGGACAATGCCAACGCCGAGGAGGCCCTGCGCGAGGTCGCGATGGACCTGGCCGAGGGCGCCGACACGGTGATGGTCAAGCCCGGCCTGCCGTATCTCGACATCATCGTCCGCGTCCGCCAGGCGTTCGAGGTGCCGGTGTTCGCCTACCAGGTGTCGGGCGAGTATGCGATGATCGAGCACGCCGTCGCCGCCGGTGCTGCCGAGCGCGACGTCATGGTGCTGGAGACGCTGATGTCGTTCAAGCGCGCGGGTTGCTCGGGCGTGCTGACCTACCACGCGGCGCACGCGGCCAAATTGCTCGGGTGATGATCGAGACCGAGCGGTTGATCTTGCGCGGTTGGCACGACGACGATGCCGCCGCGCATCACGCGATGTGCGCCGATCCGGCGGTGATGGCGTATCTCGGGCCGGCGCCTTCGCTGGCTGACTCCCCCGAGCGAGTTGCGCGCAAACGGAAGTTTGCAAGCCGGCTCGACACTCGATGTTTCGGCGCGAGGCAGTGCCAAATCCGCCCCGTCACCCCGGACTGGTTCCGGGGTCCACGGCGCCGCATACTCAGCACTTACAATTTTGCGGAACCGTGGATGCCGGAACAAGCCCGGCATGACGGGGGAAAGAGGCTGGCTTCATCGTATCAAGCCGAACCTCGATCAGCGCCAGCCGTTTATGGAGCAGGTAACGGCGATTTCGATCACCCCAAACTCGCGGAAAACGACTCTCTCCGCCGCCACATCCTCTACCGGATCGACCGTCCCGCTCATGTCTGAAGCCTTATCGAAGGAAGAGCGGCCCCTGATGGCGCGCTGGTGCCGGACGATGTTCGTGGCGACGATCCTGACCGGATCGTTCCTGCTGTTCCTCGTCCAGCCGATGGTCGCGCGGATGGCGTTGCCGCGGCTGGGCGGCGCGCCGGCGGTGTGGAACTCGGCGATGCTGGTGTACCAGGCGTTGCTGCTCGCCGGCTATGCGTACGCGCATTGGCTCGGGCGGGTGCGGCCGCGCGCGCAGGCGGCGATCCACCTCGGCGTGCTGGTCGTCGCGGCCTTGTGGCTGCCGATCGGGCTGGTCGCGATGGCGCCGTCGGCGGAGGCGCAGCCGGCGCTCTGGGTGCCCTGGCTGCTCGGGCTGTCGATCGGGCCGTTGTTCTTCGCGGTCTCCGCGCAGGCGCCCTTGATCCAGCGCTGGTTCAGTGCGGCGAGCGGCGGCGACGATCCCTATGCGCTGTACGCGGCGTCCAATCTCGGCAGTTTCGCAGGGCTGATCGCGTACCCGCTGCTGGTCGAGCCGCTGATGGCGGTCCACGGCCAGAGCCTGCTGTGGAGCGGGGGCTATCTGCTGCTGATCGTGCTGGTGCTCGCCTGTGCCACCCGCCTGCCCAGGACGGCGGCGGTCGACCACGTCGCCGCGACCAGCCCGCCGCCGGGCGCCCGGCGGATCGCGCACTGGATCGCGCTGGCGCTCGTGCCCTCAGGGATGATGCTGGCGACATCGACCTATATCTCGACCGATATCGTTGCGATGCCGTTGCTGTGGGTGATCCCGCTCGGGCTGTATCTGCTGAGCTTCAGCGTGGCGTTCGCGAACGATCGCTGGCTCGCCGACCTGCTGATGCGGATCGCGCCGATCACGATCCTGCTGTTCGGCGGCATCATCATGGGCGGCATGAACGAGCGCCCGGTCTTCAGCGCAGCCATCGCGCTGCTGCTGCTGTTCATGATCTCGGTCGCGCTGCACACCGCGCTGTACCGCAAGCGTCCGGCGCCCGATCGGCTGACCGGCTTCTATCTCGCGATGTCGGCGGGCGGCGCGCTGGGCGGGGTGTTCGCCGCGCTGGTCGCACCGGTGGTGTTCGACTGGACCTATGAATACCCGCTGCTGATCCTAGCCGCGGGTGCGCTGGTGCCGCAAATGTATCTGCTCGGCCAGTTCCGGAACCTGTGGATGACGAAGGGGCGGACCAAGTGGATCGCGCTGACGGCGATCACCGTCGTGATGGCGATCGTCGCCGGGCTGCGCATCGCCGATTCCAGCGCGGTGTTCGACGAGAGCCGGCAGGGCCTAGATTTCCTCGTCATCGCCACGCTGGGCTTTGCCGTGATCGGTGCGCGCCTGCCGTACATGATCGTGCTGGCCGGCTCGCTGGTCCTGTTCGGTGGCTATCGCGCGCTCGAACTCTCGATCGATCCGGGCGCGCGGGTGCGAAGCTATTTCGGCGTCTATACCGTCCGCGACGAGCCCGGACCCAATGGCGGCCTGCGCGAACTCGATCACGGTACGACCGTGCACGGCATCCAGCTGCGGGGTTCGCCCGAGCGCGAGCGGACGCCGACCACCTATTACGCGGCCGGCTCTGGCGTCGGGCAGGCGATGCAGGCGGCGCCCGCGCTGTACGGCCCGGGTGCTCGGATCGGCGTCGTCGGGCTCGGGACGGGCACGTTGTCGTGTTACGCAAGGCCGGGCCAGCGCTGGCGGTTCTACGAGATCGACCCGGCAGTGGTGCGGATCGCGCGCGACACCGGTCAGTTCACCTATCTGTCGCGGTGCCTGCCGAACCCGGAGATCCGGATGGGCGACGCGCGCGTGGCGCTTGCCCACGATGCGTCGAACAGCCTCGATCTGCTCGCGCTGGATGCGTTCTCGTCGGATTCGGTGCCGATGCACCTGATGACGCGCGAGGCGTTCGCGACCTATGGCCGGGTGCTGGCGCGCGACGGATTGCTGCTGGTGCATATCTCGAACCGCTTCATCGATCTCGAACCGGTGATCGCGGCGGCGGCGCGGGAGGGCGGCTGGATCGCGGTCGGGCTGAAATACCGCCCGTCGAGCCTGCTCGTCGACCGCGCCTCGGCGTCGGACTGGGTGGCGTTGTCGCGCGATCCGCGCGGGATCGCGGCGTTGCGGTCGAAGGATCTGGATTGGACCGCGCTGACGCCGCGGAAGGGCTTTGCGGCATGGACCGACGATTACTCGACGATCCTGCCGTTGTTGAAGGGGTTCTAAACTTCTGATCCTCCCCCGCCAGGGGGAGGTGGCGCGAAGCGACGGAGGGGGAGGACACGGAACGAGGGTTGCGCTTACCGCCCCCTCCGTCTGGCAAGCGCCAGCCACCTCCCCCTGGCGGGGGAGGATCGAGGGGGTGCATTACGCTGCCGGCATGCTCGCCTGGATGCGGCCGATCGTTTCGCTTTGGCGATCCGTCTCCGCCTGCGCCTTCGCCCGGATCGTCGCGAGTGCCGGATAATCCGGCTGCAGCTTCGCCGCACGGTCGGTGGCCAGCGCCTCGATATCGGTCACCAGCGACGAACTCTGCGCGCGCCAGTCGTCGAGCCCGGCGAGCGCGGTCTGCGCGGTGATCCACGCATCGCTGCCGACCGCCGCACCGCGTGCCGATCGTGCCAGCGCCTCCGCCTTGGCCGCATCGCGCGTGAAGCCCGTCGTGATCGCATCGAGCTTGCCCGAGATCGCCGCGATCTCCTTGTCGAGCGCCGGATCGGGTGCCGCGACCGCAGTCTTCACCTCGGGCTCGGCGAACCCGAGCTTCTCGACCGGGCGCAGACCGAGCGACGGGTGGGTGTTCGGATCCTTGCTGCACGCACCGGTTGCCAGGACCCCGGTTGCGAGGACCAGCGCGAACGATGCGAAGCGGAGCGAAAAGGCGTGTTTCATGCCTGCCGCTCTATGCCGGCGGGCGCTCGTGCACAACTTTCTCGCGGCAAACCCTTGCGCCCCCGAAAATGCCTGCTATCAGCGCCCCTCCAGTGCACCCATAGCTCAGCTGGATAGAGCATCAGACTACGAATCTGAGGGTCGGGCGTTCGAATCGCTCTGGGTGCACCAGGATTTTCCGCTTCATAGCGGGCTTGTCGAACCGGACACGGTACGGCGATGCACCCATAGCTCAGCTGGATAGAGCATCAGACTACGAATCTGAGGGTCGGGCGTTCGAATCGCTCTGGGTGCACCATTCTTCATCATCGGGTCTTGAGCCACGCGGCGATGCGATCGAGCAGTCGTGAGGTCGCATCGACGCGTCCGCCGTATTGCAGGAAGGCGTGGATCATGCCGTCGAACCGGTGGTGATCGACCGCGACTCCGGCTTTGCGCAGGCGTCGGCCGTACGCTTCGCCTTCGTCACGCAACGGATCGTTCTCGCATGTTACGAGCAGGGTCGGGGGCAAGGCGCTCAGGTCCTCCGCCAGGATCGGCGAGGCCCGCGGATCGGTCCGCGCGTCCGGCGATGCGAGGTACAGGTCGATCTGCCGCTCCAGCGAGGCGGCGTCGATGATGTTGCCGTCCTCGCTCCTGCGCGAGAGATAGTCGGCATCGCTGCGCAGGTCGGTGTTCGGGTAGAGCAGGATTTGGCCGCTCAGCGCCGGACCGTTTTCCGCTACGGCGCGTGCAGCGAGAACGGTTGCGAGCGTGCCGCCGATGCTGTCGCCCGACACGACGATCCGCGATGCGTCGATATCGAGCGCTGCGGCTTGCGCGACGAGCCCCGTCAAGGCGGTCCGGCTATCGTCGAGTTGCGCGGGGAAGCGGTGTTCGGGCGCGAGACGGTAGGCGGGGGCGGCGACCAGCCAGCCGGTGCGGTTGGCCAGCGCGCGCAACGCCGGGTCGTGACCGTCGATCGACCCCGCGATCGCGCCGCCGCCGTGGATGTGGAGCAGCAGCGGCAAGGGCCCCGGCTTCGGCCGATACAGGCGCAGGACCAGCGGCCCCGTTTCGGACGGCAACAGGAGGTGCGTGATCGCGTGCACGGGTTCGGGGTCGCCCGAGAACGTCTTGAGCAGGGTTGTCTGATAGCGGAAATCCGCCAACCACTGCGCGTCGTTCGCCATGGGGTCGGCGTCCGGCGCCAGTGTCGCGATCATATCGAGTATCGTCCGGGCCTGTCGATCCACCTGCATCTCCTTCGGACTTGGGACGTTCGACGGTTGCGACGGGTTCCCGGATGCGCGCACTGCGACTTTGGACATGGCTGCGCGTTCGGCCCACAACAGATGCGAAGGAGATCGTGATGAAGCGGACGGGCAAGGGCTTGATTGGTGGTGCGGTGCTGGCGGCGATGTCGGGGATCGGGCTGTCGCTCTATTCGAGCCGGGTCGCGCGCAAGGCCGAGGAACTGGTGCCCGCGGAAGGGCGCTTCCTCGATGTCGCTGGCGCACGGCTGCACTATTTAGACGTCGGCTCCGGTCCGACGATCGTCATGGTCCACGGCCTCGGCGGGCAGTTGCGCAATTTCAGCTACGCGCTCGTCGACCAGTTGAAGGAAGACTATCGCGTGATCGTCGTCGACCGGCCGGGCTCGGGTTACTCGGTCGCGACCGGCGCCACGACGCCGGGGATCATCGCGCAGGGGGCGATCATTGCCGACTTCATCCAGAAGCTCGGGCTCGATCGGCCGCTGTTCGTCGGCCATTCGCTGGGCGGCGCGATCGGGCTGGCAGTGGGCCTCGACCATCCGCATCTGGTCCGGGCACTCGCGCTGATCGCGCCGCTGACGCAGCCGCTGGAGCAGGTGCCCGAGAGTTTCCGCGGTCTGGCGCGGATTCCGTCGGGTGCGCGGCTGGCGTTCGCGCAGGTGCTGGGCACGCCGCTGAGCCGCCTGACCGCGAAGAAGACGCTCGAAGGCGTGTTCGCGCCCGAGGCGGTCCCCGAGGATTTCGTGACGCGGGGCGGCGGCGCGCTGTCGGCGCGGCCGATCGCGATTGCGGCGGCGGCGGCGGACCTTGCCGGGGCGAACGACGACGTGAAGGCGATGGTCGGGCGGTATGCGGAGATCGGCGTGCCGACGCGGATCTTGTTCGGGCGGCAGGATGCGATCCTCGATCCTGCCTGGAATGGTCACCGGACGGCGGCGGTGGTTCCGGGGGCGAAGATCGACACGATCGAGGGCGGGCACATGATCCCGATTACCGCGCCTGAGGCGTGCGCGCGGTTTGTGCGGGCTGCGTTCGCGGCGGGGTGAGGGTGGCTTCTGGGTTGAGCCTGCCCGACCAACAAAACACCACCCCGGCGAAGGCCGGGGCCCAATTGGGAAGGCCGTCGTAACTGAATACGGCGCTCCGTTAGCGACGTTCCCCAATTGGGCCCGGCCTTCGCCGGGGTAGTGGCATCCTAGTCAGCAGCCGCGCAAACCGTGACCGAGCGAGTGGCAACTCCCACTACCTTGTTCTCCCGCGAAGGCGGGAGCCCAGACTGTGTCCCCGCCTTCGCGGGGACACATGGTTTGGTTGGGGTTATCCCGCGACCGGGAGCTTCACTTCGCCCGCTTCGTCGCGCTCCAGCGGGCCGTAGGAGAGCACCGTCTCCAGCAACAACGGCCCGCCATAAATGTGCGGGAACAGCTGCCCGCCGCGCGACTCTTCCCACGTCACGTCGTCGCCGAGCGCTTCGAGGTCGACTGCCGCGACGTGCAGGTCCGACTGGCCGGCGAAGTGCTTGTCGACCGTCTCGGTCAGCTGTCGGGCGGTCGAGAGGTGGATATAGCCATCGGCCAGATCCACCGGCGCACCCGCAAAGCTCCCGCTCTCCAGCGTCGCCAGCTGCTCCCCCGTCAGCACCTTGTACGCGATCGGATCGCGGCTCATTCGCCGTCCTCCGGTCCCGCCGCGGTGTCGTCGCCGATGATCGCGCCGGTATCGGGTGCGATCTCCGGGGTCGCGTCGGCCAGGTTGACCTCGGCCTCGTCCTCGGTTTCCTCGATCCGTGCGGCCGAGACGACATGCTCGCCCTTGGCCACGTCGAACAGCTTCACACCGGCCGAATTGCGGCTGATCACGCGGAGCGACGCCAGCGTGGTGCGGATCAGTTTCGCCTGGTTGGTCACCAGCATCAGCTGATGGCCCTTGGCCGCGGCAAAGCTCGCCACCACCGGGCCGTTACGCGTGATGTTGTCGATGTTGGTGATGCCCTGGCCGCCGCGACCGGTGCGACGGTAATCATAGGCGCTCGACAGCTTGCCATAGCCATTTTCGCAGACCGTCAGGATGAACTGTTCGCGGTCCTTGAGATCGTTGTAGCGCTCGTCACCCATGCCGTGGTCGCCCTCGCGCTCGCCCTTCCACGGTGCGAACTTGAGATACGTCTCGCGCTCGTCCGGCGTGGCGCCGACGCGGTGCAGGACCGACAGCGAGATCACCTCGTCGTCGTTCTTCAGCGTGATGCCGCGCACGCCGGTCGAGGTGCGGCTCTGGAACTCGCGGACGTCGTCGCCGGCAAAGCGGATCGCCTTGCCGCACTTGGTCGCGAGCAGAACGTCGTCATGCTCGCTGAGCAGCGCGACGCCGATCAGCTTGTCCTCGGAGCCTTCCTCGAACCGCATCGCGATCTTGCCGTTCGACGGCACGTTGGTGAACGCGTCCATCGCGTTGCGTCGCACGAGCCCGCGCTGCGTCGCGAACATCACGTGCAGGCGGCTCCACTCGCTCAAATCCTCCGGCAGCGGGAGTACGGTCGAGATCGTCTCGCCCGGCGCCAGCGGCAGCAGGTTGATCATCGGCCGGCCACGCGTGGCCGGGCCACCCTCGGGCAGGCGCCAGACCTTGTAGCGATACACCTTGCCGAGGTTCGAGAAGAACAGCACCGGGGTGTGCGTCGAGGTGACGAACAGCTCGGTGACGACGTCCTCGTCCTTCGTCGACATGCCCGCGCGACCCTTGCCGCCGCGGGCCTGCGCACGGAACGTGTCGAGGCTGGTGCGCTTGATATAGCCCTGCATGGTCACGGTGACGACCATGTCCTCGCGCTCGATCAAATCCTCGTCGTCGATTCCGTTGGCGGCTGCGGCGATCTCGGACCGGCGCGGGGTGGCGAATTCGTCGCGGATCGCGATCAGCTCGCCGCGCATCACTTCGTACAGCTTCGCACGGTCGCCGAGGATGTGGAGCAGTTCGCCGATCGTCGCGGCGAGCGCCTTCAGCTCGTCACCGATCTCGTCGCGGCCGAGCAAAGTCAGACGGTGCAGGCGGAGATCTAGGATCGCGCGGACCTGCGGCTCGGACAGCTTGTAGATGCCCTCCTGCTGCTTGTCCTCGACCGCCTCGACCAGCGCGATGTACGGCGCGATCTCTTCGACCGGCCATTCGCGTGCGAGCAATTTGCCGCGCGCTTCGGCGGGGCTCGACGAGCCACGGATGATCTTGACGACTTCGTCGAGGTTGGTGACCGCGATGACGAGACCGAGCAAGAGATGCGCGCGCTCGCGTGCCTTGGCGAGTTCGAACTTCGAGCGGCGGGTGATGACCTGCTCGCGGAAGGTGATGAACGCGCCGATGATGTCGCGCAGGTTGAGCAGTTCGGGACGACCGCCGCGGATCGCCAGCATGTTGGCGGGAAAGCTCGACTGCGCGGGCGTGTGCCGCCAGAGCTGGTTGAGCACCACGTCGGGGGTCGCGTCGCGCTTCAGGTCGATGACGATGCGGACGCCCATCCGGCTCGATTCGTCGCGGATGTCGCTGACGCCTTCGATGCGCTTGTCCTTGGCGGCTTCGGCGATCTTCTCGACCAGGCCGTTCTTGCCGGTCTGGAACGGGATTTCGGTCAGGACGATCGAGCGACGGTCGCCCTTGCCCTCCTCGACGATATGGCGCGAGCGGACGATGATCGAGCCGCGGCCGGTTTCGTACGCCGACTTGGCGCCCGCGCGGCCTAGAATGATCGCGCCGGTCGGGAAATCGGGACCGGGGACGATCTCGAACAGTTCCTCGGTCGTGATCGCGCCATTGTCCATGTACGCGAGGCACGCGTCGATCACTTCGCCGAGATTGTGCGGCGGAATGTTGGTCGCCATGCCGACCGCGATGCCGCCCGCGCCGTTGACCAGCAGGTTCGGGAACCGCGCCGGCAGCACCGAAGGTTCACGCTCCGAGCCGTCGTAATTGGGCGTGAAGTCGACCGTGTCCTTGTCGAGATCGCCGAGCAGCGCGTTCGCCACCTTGCCAAGACGTGCCTCGGTGTAGCGCATCGCGGCGGGCGGATCGGGATCCATCGAGCCGAAGTTGCCCTGGCCGTCGATCAGCGGCACGCGCATCGACCAGTCCTGCGTCATGCGGGCCAAGGCGTCGTAGATCGAGCTGTCGCCGTGCGGATGGTATTTACCCATCACGTCACCGACGATGCGCGCGGACTTGCGGTAGGGCTTGCCGGCGACGAAGCCGCTCTCGTGCGCGCCGTACAGGATGCGGCGATGGACGGGCTTCAGGCCGTCGCGGACGTCGGGCAGGGCGCGCGCGACGATGACGCTCATCGCATAGTCGAGATAGCTCGACTTCATCTCGTCGACGATCGAGATCGTGGCGATGCCGGCGGGCTCGCCGCCGGTGGGTTCGGCGAGTGTGGTCTCGTCGGTCAAATCTGAACGCTTTCGGCTTGTGTCGGTATGATGACACACCTTAGCCGAGGGGGTGGCGCCTTACCACCCCCGCGCACGCGTACGCACGCGAGAGGAGGAGGTTTCATCGTTAATTTGCAGGTTATTTGCAGGCGGTCTTGGTCTTGTTGCCGGCGAGCGAGCAATCATAGGTGACGGTCTTGCCGTTCGCGAGCTTGGCGGTGACCATGCGGCCTTTCCTGACGGTCGTGGTGCGCTTGGCGACCTTGGTGTTGCCCATCGGCGTGGTCGTCCTGGTGGTGGTCGTGTGCGTCGCGACGGTCTTCGGCTGGACGGTCTTGGCCTGCGTCGCGGCGATCGCGGCGCCGCCGGACAGGAGCGCGCCGCCGGCGAGGATCGCGAGGGGGAGTGACTTGGTCATGGGGTATCCTCTCGTTTCGGCCTTGGTGGACGATAAGCGGAGGATGCACCGGGGGACCTGACTGCGTGATGGCAGGCAGGTGAAATCCGCGTCATGGACGGGGACTTACTTCTTACCCCTCCCTGGAAGGGAGGGGCAGGGGGTGGGTCGGCGTCCGCAATGGCGAGCGGTGGTGGTCTGCAACCGGCCGACCCACCCCCAACCCCTCCCTTCCAGGGAGGAGGGCAGTTAGGGCGTTACCTCGACGCCATCCCACGCGAACAGCTTGCCGCTATCCGGCGCACGCAGGCCGTCGATCACGTCGAGCAGCTGCACCGCCGCGCGGTCGGCCTTGAACAGGTTGCCGGGCGTGACATTCCCCTGGAACGGCTTCGACAGCCCGGTGTCTACCGTGCCCGGATGTAACCCCACCACGATCCCGCTCGAATTGCGCCGCTTGTCCTCGATCGAAATCGTCTTCACCAACTGGTTCAGCGCCGCCTTCGACGCGCGGTAGCCGTACCAGCCGCCCAGCTTGTTATCGCCGATGCTGCCGACCCGCGCCGAGAGAACCGCGAACACGATCCGCCCCGCCTTCGGCATCGTTGGCAGGAAGTGTTTCGCCACCAGCGCCGGCCCGATCGCGTTGATCGCGAAGTTGCGCGCCATCCACGCCGGATCGAGCTCGCGCATCGCCTTCTCGGGCCCCTTGTCGCCGTCGTGCAGCAACCCCGTCGCGACGATCACCAGCGTCGGTGACCCGACCCGCAAAGCCGCCGCCGCAATGCTCGCCTCGTCCTCCAGGTCGAGATGCCGATCGCCGTTCTCCGACCGCGCGAACCCGTAGACCTTCTCGAACGCACCCTCGTCGATCAGCGCCTCTTCCAGCGCCTTGCCGATTCCGCCCGAGACGCCGATGACGACCGCGCTGCTCACTTGCGCACGAACCGAAACTGCGCGTCGCTGCTGCCCGCCGCGTCATAGGCGTAGCCGTCGCTGTCGAAGCCCTTGATCCCCTCGATGTCCTCGACGCGGTGCTCGACCAGCCACCGGGCGACCATGCCGCGCGCCTTCTTCGCATGGAAGCTGACGAACTTCTGCGCTTCGCCCTCGCGGAAGTCGATCGCGACCACCCGTATGGAGGACGGCAATTTCCCGTCCGCCGCCGCCCAATATTCCTGGCTGGCAAGATTCAGGATCGTCCCCGATCCCTCCGCCTCGACGTCGTCCGCCAGCAGCTTCGCGATCCGGTCGCCCCACCAGTCGGTCAGCTTCGTCTTCCGCGGCGCCCAGCGCGTGCCCATTTCCAGTCGGTAAGGCCGCATCAGATCGAGCGGCCGGAGCAGGCCGTACAGCCCCGATAGCATCCGCACATGATCCTGCGCATAATCCACCGCCGCCTCGTCGAGCGTCTTGGCCTCCAGCCCGGTATAGACGTCGCCCGCAAACGCGAACATCGCCGGCCGCTCGGGCAGGGTGTCGAAATCGCGATACCGGTCGGCGTTGAGCTTCGCCAGCGCCGGCGAGATATGCATCAGTTCCGACAGCTTCTTCTGCGTCAGGTGTGCGGCGGCGTGCGCCAGCGTCTTTGCCTCGTCGGCGAACCTCGGCGTGGTGGGCTCGAGCTTGGGCAGTACGCTCTCGTAATCGAGCGTCTTGGCGGGTGATAGGACAGCGATCATGGCCGCGATCTAGCTATGGCGGGGGGCGCGTTCAATTGCCGTTCACGCGCAATCGCACATCTGCGGGATCCAAGCCGCTCGCTTGAACGTATGCATGGCGGACCATATAGCGTCGTCGCGCGCCGCCAACCTGAGGGTGCCGACGCAAAGGGAGAGTTTCCGCATGAAGACCATTTCGAAGCTTGCACTGATTGCGGCGTTCGCCACCGGCACGAGCGGCCTCGCGCTGTCGGCGCCTGCGTTCGCCAAGGACAAGAAGGCCGATGCCGCGCCGGCGATGAAGCTGAGCCCGGAAGTGCAGAAGCCCGGCGTCGCCGCGCAGACCGCGCTCGCCGCCAAGGATTACGCCGGTGCGCAGACCGCGATCGACCAGATCGATGCCGCCGCCAAGACCGATTACGAGAAGTATATCGGCGCAGCCCTGCGCTATCAGCTCGAGAACGAGAAGCTGGTAGCGGCACAGACAGCCAACCCCAACGCGCCGATCAACGAGACGACGCTCGCCGGGCCGCTCGATGCGCTGATCGCCAATGCGGCGACGCCGGCCGCCGATCGTGGCCGCTACGCGTATCGCCGTGGTGCGCTCGCCTTCAACGGCAAGCAGTATCCGATCGCGCTCCAGTATTTCGCGAAGGCCAAGGAACTTGGCTACAACGATCCGAACCTGTCGTTGCAGATCATCAAGGCGAAGATGGACAGCGGCGACGTCGCCGGTGCGACCGCCGATCTCGACGCCAGCATCGCGCAGATGACCGCGGCGGGCCAGAAGGCTCCCGAGGAATATTACCGCTATGCGGTCGCCAAGTCGTATGCCGCCAAGCGCAACGCCGACACGATGGCGTGGCTGAAGAAGTGGATCACCGCCTATCCGACCGCGAAGAACTGGCGCGACGTGCTGATCCTGTCGGGTATCCAGCAGAACGCGCTGATCCCGCTCGACGAAGCGCAGAAGGTCGACATCTTCCGCTTGATGCGCGCCACCAACTCGCTCGCCGACCAGACCGACTATCTGCAATATGCCGATAGCGTGAACCGTCGCGGCCTGCCGAGCGAGGCGCAGGCCGTGCTCAAGGAAGGCATGGCGCAGGGCAAGATTCCGGCGTCGAACACGATGGCCAAGGGGCTGCTCGCCGACGCGACCAAGAACATCGCCGCCGACGGTCCGCTTGCTGGTCTGGAAAAGCGCGCGACGACTGCGGCCAACGGCAAGCTCGCCGCGGGTACGGCCGATGCGTATCTCGGCCAGAACAACTACGCCAAGGCGGTCGAACTGTACCGCGTGGCGTTGCAGAAGGGCGGCGTCGACGCCGACGACGTCAACCTCCACATGGGCATCGCGCTCGCTCGCTCGGGCGACAAGGCGGGTGCTGCAACCGCGTTCGCCGCGGTCAAGGGTTCGCCCAAGGCGGATGTCGCCGGCCTGTGGAACACTTGGCTCGGCGCACCGGCCGCGTAAGCGACCCGGTCTATGTCGAGAGGAAACGGGGCGGCAGCAATGCCGCCCCGTTTTCGTTTGGGGTGTTGCTAGTGCGGGATGCTGTGTCGGATGCTCCCTGAAAGACGAGCCGTCCGACTCCCCTCCCTGAAAGGGAGGGGCAGGGGGTGGGTAGGCTGGCTCGTGTCCGCGAGGTCTGAACCCCGCGGAAACCGACCCACCCCAACCCCTCCCTTCCAGGGAGGGGCGAAAAGTACGTCCAACCGCCTCGATCCTCCCCCGCCAGGGGGAGGTGGCGCCGAAGGCGACGGAGGGGGAGGGCACGGAACAACGGTTTCCCCTACCGCCCCCTCCGTCTGGCAAGCGCCAGCCACCTCCCCCTTGCGGGGGAGGATCAAGCGCCAGGCCTAATCCACCACTGCCGGTATCCAGAAAACGCCTTCGCCGTGCGGATCGTTACCCCCTGTTCCTTGATGGAGCACGTCCGACTCCCCTCCCAAAGGGAGGGGCAGGGGGGTAGGCTGGCTCGTGTCCATGAGGTCTGAACCCCCGCGGAAACCGACCCACCCCAACCCCTCCCGTCCAGGGAGGGGCGAAAAGTAGTCCAACCGCCTCGATCCTCCCCCGCCAGGGGGAGGTGGCGCCGAAGGCGACGGAGGGGGAGGACGCGCAACAGCAGTTTCCCTTACCGCCTCCTCCGTCTGGCAAGCGCCAGCCACCTCCCCCTTGCGGAGGAGGATCGAGGGCCAAGCCTAGTCCACCACCACCGGTATCCCCGACAGCGCCTTGGCCGTGCGGATCGTCAGCGACGTCTTCACGCTCGCCACGTTGGGCGCCGGCGTCAGGTGCGTCGTCAGGATCTCCTGGAAACTCTTCAGGTCCGCCGCGACGATCTTCAGGATGAAGTCGATCTCGCCGTTGAGCATGTGGCATTCCCGGATTTCCGGAATATCCGCGATATGATGCTCGAACGCGGCGAGGTCATGCTCGGCCTGGCTGCGCAGCGACACCATCGCGAACACCGTGATCGGGAAGCCCAGGCGACCCGCATCGAGATCGGCATGATAGCCGCGAATAGCCCCCGCCTCCTCGAGCGCGCGGACGCGGCGCAGGCAAGGCGGCGCGGTAAGGCCCACTTGGTCGGCCAGGTCGACATTGGTCATCCGACCGTCGGCCTGCAACAGCGACAGGATCTGACGATCGATCCGGTCAAAACTCATTTCACGCAACTCCCGATAGGCATCGCAAACCAAGCGATTCATTCCTCATAGCGATAAGATTGTTGCGGCGAAACGCAATTGTCCCACTATGCGACGAACCTTCTGTCCTGCCAAAATGGCCTGTTCCGTCGCCAGGGGGGCGGCGTTAAGGAATCGGTACGGATAGCGTGGTAGGCCCATGACAACCGGGGAGCGATGTGCGGTTCGACGATAGCCTGAAGACGATCCTCGCTGCCGACATGGCCACCGGTTTCGGCGCGCAATCCGCGTGGCGTCAACTGGTGGACCTGATGGGTCGCGGTCGGGCGGCGGTCGACGAACCGGCCATCGCGCGACTGCGCCTGTTGCGCCAGGCGGTGCCGGTCGAGGTTCGCGCCGCCAGCGCCCGCGCGCTCGCCTTCGCCCGGCCCGATGCGAACCTAGTCGGGTTCTTCGCCGAGGATGCGCTGGCGATCGCCGCGCCCGTGCTGCGGACCGCAACGCTGGAGCCCGACGAATGGCTGGCGATCCTGCCGCGCCTGACGCCCGCCAGCCGTTCGGTGCTGCGCCATCGCCGCGACCTGCCGGCGGAGGTCCAGCGTGGCTTGCAGAGTTTCGGTCCGGTCGACTTCGTGCTGCCGCAACCCGATGCGCCGGTCGAGGCGGAGCCGACGCTTGTGGAGCCGACGCTTGTGGAGCCGACGCTTGTGGAGCCGATCGCTGCCGCGCCGGTGCTGGCCGAAGAGCCGCCTGTCGTTGAAGAACCCGTTGCTGAGGGGTTCGATCCACCCCCGATCGACGTGCCCCCTGCCACAGCGCCCGAACCGTCGCTCTACTCCGCGCCCCTCAGCGAAACCCCGTTCATGGCGCTGGGCGCGGTTGCCCGAGGGCTGCCGTTCGTCGCCGAGGCGTTTCGCCATGCCAAGCTGGCCGAGACCGAACCGCCCGTCGTCGAACCGACCGGACCTGCGCCGGCGGACCGGTTCGAGATTTCCGACCTCGTCGCGCGGATCGAGGCGTTCAACCGCGACCGTATCGTCGACGTCGCCACCCCGACGCCGGCGGCGGCCGAAATCGAGAGCTTCCGCTTCGAAACCGACGCGCAAGGCATCATCCGGATGGTCGACGGGGTCGCGCGCTCGGCGCTGGTCGGCGTGTCGCTCGCCTATGCCGCGCAGCAGGGCGAGGCGCATCTCGACGGCGTCGCGGCCGGCGCATTCCGCCGCCGCTCGCGGTTCAGCGACGCGCGGCTCGAAGTCGGCGGACTGTCCGACGCATTCGGATCATGGCGGCTGTCGGGCGTGCCCGCGTTCGAACATGCGTCGGGCCGCTTCATCGGTTTCCGCGGCACCGCGCGCCGCCCGCGTCGCGACGAGACCGCCCACCCGGGGCGTGTGCCAGTGCGCCCATCGTCGCCGGTCGCGGATTCGCTCCGCCAGCTCGTCCACGAACTGCGCACGCCGACCAATGCGATCGCCGGGTTCGCCGAGCTGATCGAGACGCAATTGCTGGGGCCCGTTTCGCCGACCTATCGCGACCGTGCCTCTGCGATCCGCACGCAGGCGGGCGATCTGCTCGCCGCGATCGACGACCTCGATACCGCCGCACGGATCGAAGGCCATGCGCTCGACCTGCGACCGACGACGGTGCCGGTCCGTGCGTTGCTCGATCGCGTCACGAAGGATCTGCAGCCGCTCGCGACGTTGCGCGGGGCAAGCCTGTCCGTGGCGATGCCGGCGGGCGACTGCGATATCCTCGGCGACGATCGCGCAGTCGAGCGGATGGTCGGGCGCCTGCTTGCCGCGCTGGTTTCGGCCGGACGGCAGGGGGAGCAGCTCGGGATCGTCGTGCGGCCGGTGGCCGACACGATCACGATCGAGTTTGACCGCCCCGCCGCGCTCGCCGCGCATGCGACCGACGTGCTGCTCAGCATCGATGCCGAACAGGAAAGCGACGGCGCGCCGCTGCTCGGCACCGGCTTCGCACTGCGCCTCGCGCAGAATCTCGCGGTCGAACTCGGCGGCGTCCTGACGATCGGCGCGGAACGCCTGACGCTGCAACTCCCCGCCGCCGATGTCGCGGAAGCGGAGCGTACCGCCGACGACCAGCGGTGACCTACCGCCCGCCGCGGCCGACCGACGCGCAGCGGGTGGTCTGGCCCGACGAGTTCGGCACGCGCTTCACCGTCTTCGTCGATGTCGAGGAAGAGTTCGACTGGCGCGCTCCCCATGATCCCCGCAACCGCGCGACGACCGCGATGGCGGCATTCCCCGACGCGCATCGCCGGTTCGCCGAGCGTGGCGTCGCGCTCAACTGCATGATCGACCACCCGATCGCCACCGACCCGGCTTCGGTCGCGATCCTGTCGCGCGTCGTCGAGGATGGGCGGTCGGAGATCGGCACGCAGTTGCATGCCTGGGTCAATCCGCCGTTCGAGGGGGCAGCGACATCGGCGGCGAGCTATGCGGGCAACCTGCCGCGGGCGCTGGAGGCCGCCAAGCTCGAGACGCTGACGTCCGCGATCACTACCGCATTCGGCATGGCCCCGCGTGCATATCGCGCCGGTCGTTACGGCATCGGGCCGCATAGTTTCGACCTGCTGGCGGCGCTCGGCTACCGGATCGATAGTTCGGTTCGTCCCGGTTACGATTATAGCGGCGATGGCGGCCCGGACTTTTCGATGGCGGATGCGGGTGCGTATCGCGACCGCGGCATCGTCGAACTGCCGCTGACCACCGTTTTCACCGGCCGCGCGCGACGGGGCGGTGCCGGGCTGTACCGTGCGCTGGGCCATGTGCCGAAAGGCAGGGGGGCGTTCGCGCGCGCGCGCCTGTTGTCGCGGATCGCGCTGACCCCCGAGGACATGCCGATCGCCGCCGCGCTCGAGGCGGTGGCGGTTGCGGCAGGCGAGGGGCTGCGCCTGCTCAACCTGTCGTTCCATTCGCCGTCGCTCGCGCCCGGCCACACGCCTTACGTCCGCGACGCTGCGGATTTGAAGCGATTCCATGCCTGGTGGACGACGATGCTCGACGAGTTCGACCGTCGCGGCATCCGCAACGCCTCGCTTGACGAGATCATCGCGGCGTTGGGGTGAGGCCCTGCCAAACGGGAGGGATGGGCGCTGCTGGGTTATCGGTTGTTTCCCCGCGAAGGCGGGGACCCAGACTGGGCTCCCGCCTTCGCGGGAGAACAAGACGCAGGCGCGAGGCGGATCGCGTTAAGCGTTGTCAGCCTGTCGGACCGATCGACGAACTCAACGGCCGTAGTGTCCGCATCGCAACGCCTCGACTCCGACGCGCTCCCCTCCCTGGAAGGGAGGGGCAGGGGGTGGGTCGGTTTCCGCATATTCGACCATCTGGGCTCAAGCTGGCCTACCCACCCCCAACCCCTCCCTTTCAGGGAGGGGGGATCGTTGCGCTTCGGGGCGGCTACCCGGACGATCTGCTGCCTCCGCGATCGCCCAGAACGAAAAAGGGCGGCCCGTTGCCGGACCGCCCTTCTGATACGCAGATACTGAAAGCGAGATTAGCGCTTCGAGAACTGGAAGCTACGACGGGCCTTCGCCTTGCCGTACTTCTTACGCTCGACGACGCGGCTGTCGCGGGTCAGGAAGCCTGCTGCCTTCACCGAGGCGCGCAGCACCGGCTCGAAGCGGGTCAGCGCCTGGCTGATGCCGTGCTTGACCGCGCCGGCCTGGCCCGAAAGACCACCGCCCTTGACGGTGCAGACGACGTCGTACTGACCTTCGCGCTCGGTGATCCCGAACACCTGGTTGATCACGAGACGCAGCGTCGGACGTGCGAAATACACTTCCTGGTCACGACCGTTGATCGTGATCTTGCCGGTGCCGGGCTTGACCCAGACGCGGGCGACGGCGTCCTTGCGACGGCCGGTCGCATAGGCGCGGCCCTGCTTGTCGAGGATCTGCTCGCGCAGCGGCATCGGCTCGCGGACGGGCTCGTTCGAGACCGGTGCTGCGAGATCGCCTTCGCTGGTCGGCAGAGCCTGCTCGGCGGGGGCAGCCGGCGCGGGCTGGTTGGTCAGGCTCGCGAGATCGGCGAGCGACTGGCGGTTGTCGGACATTATGCGCCCACCTTGTTCTTGCGGTTCATGCTGCCGATGTCGAGCACGGCAGGGTTCTGTGCCTCGTGCGGATGCTCGGTGCCCTTGAAGATACGCAGGTTGCGCATCTGCTCACGACCCAGCGGGCCGCGCGGGATCATGCGCTCAACGGCCTTTTCGAGAACGCGCTCCGGGAAGCGGCCGTCGAGGACCTTGGCGGCAGTGATGCCCTTGATGCCGCCGGCATAACCGGTGTGCTTGTAATAGATCTTCTTCGCGGCCTTGTTGCCGGTGAAGCGGATCTTGTCGGCATTGATCACGACGACGTTGTCACCGCAATCGACATGCGGGGTGAACGACACCTTGTGCTTGCCGCGCAGGACGTTGGCGATGATCGATGCAGCACGGCCGACGACGAGACCTTCCGCGTCGACGATATGCCACTGCTTGTCCACCTCTGCCGGCTTCGCCGACTTGGTGGTCTTCATGAGCGCCTTCATGGGCGTTAGACCTTCCAGATTGAATGCAAGCGCACCAAGGGGAGGCCCCGCAGCGCGAATGCCGGCCTAATGCTGAAAGGGGGGCTTCAAGTCAAGCTTTCCGCCGGTTTCCTGACGGGTATTATTATACCCGCTGCTTTAGGCGGGTCCCGATGCGCGGCGCCGTGCCGACCGCGTGGGCGGCGAACATCGCGGCGATCAGGAGCAGAGCTGAATTGCCCTGATGCGCGACCGCGACGTCGATCTGCACGCCGGTCATCAGCGTGGCGATGCCGAGCATGATCTGCAGCGTGACGAGCCCGACGACGAAGAACCCCGCGCTGCTGCCGGTCTTGGTCGCCTTGATCGCCAGCCAGATCAGCCCGGCGGCGGCGGCGAACGCGAACCAGCGGTGGATGAACTGGACGACGATCGGGTTGTCGACCGCGTTGCTCCAGGCGGGGTTCACCATCGGCACGTCGGCGGGGAACAGCCCGTCGCCCATCAGCGGCCAGCTGGCGAACGCATAGCCGGCGTCGAGCCCGGCGGTGAACGCGCCGTAGACGAGCTGCACGAACAGCAGCGCCAGCGCGAGGATCGCCACGGGCGCAAGGCGGGCAGGGGCGGCGAGCGGATTGCGGTGCAGCGCCATCAGGTCGAGCGCGGTCCATACGATCCCGGCAAGGATCGTCAGCGCGGTCAGCAGATGCACGGCGAGCCGGATATGGCTGACGTCGGTGCGCACCGACAGGCCCGAGGCAACCATCCACCACCCGATCGCGCCCTGGAATGCACCAAGCGCCAGCAGCGCCGACAGCCGCCAGCCATAGCCGACCGGGATTCGCTTGCGGATCGCGAACCAGATCAGCGGCGCCGCGAAGGCGAGGCCGATCAGCCGACCCCATAACCGGTGCAGATATTCCCAGAAGAAGATCGCCTTGAACCCGCCGAGCGTCATGTCCGCATTGAACGCGGCATATTCCGGGATGCGCTTGTAGGCGTCGAACTCGGCCTGCCACTGCGCGTCGTTGAGCGGCGGGATGATCCCGCTGATCGGCTTCCACTGCGTGATCGACAGCCCCGACTCGGTCAGGCGCGTGATCCCGCCGATGACGACCATCGCGACGATCAGCGCCGCCACCGTATACAGCCACAGGGCGACCGCACGAGGACGGGCTTTGGTGAGAAAGGCGGCGCTGGGTTGAAGCATGGCTGCGTATTACTCCCCTGAAGGGCGCGGCGCCATCGCTTCGTGGTGCGCCATTGCTTCATGTTGTTGACGGAGGTTCGGGCGCCGGGATCAGCGCGCCACGCTTCTCCTCCTTGTTCTCCCGAAGGCGGGAGCCCAGGCTGGGCTCCCGCCTTCGCGGGAGAACATCGAAGAGGGAATGCCGCTTCAAAACCCATCAACTCGCCAAGAAAATCGAGGATGTAATGTTGTATCCTGTCAACGAGCCGTCTATATCCAACAAACGATGACGCCCTCGGCCACGCATACCCACCGTTTCGCCGGTCTCGATCGCTATGCGATCGGGCTGTCGGGCCTGTGCATGGTGCATTGCTTGGCGACGTCGGTGCTGGTCGCGCTGATGTCGACCGCGAGTGGGTTCCTGCTCGATCCGATCTTTCACGAGGTCGGCCTGACGATCGCGATCGGCCTCGGTGCGCTGGCGCTTGGCCGCGGCGTACTCAATCACGGCTACATGATGCCCGCTGCGATGGGCGCGCTCGGGCTCGGGATCATGGCGGGCGCGATGACTTTGCCGCACGACAGCGGCGGCGAGACGTTGTGGACGATCGTCGGCGTCGGCCTGCTCGCGTTCGGCCACGATCTCAACCGTCGCGCCGACAGCTGAGCGGGTTGCTGGAACACCTCCGGCATCCTACTTCATCCAGCATGGCGCACGCTCACAACCACACCGAACCGCAGGGCGCCGATCTCACCATCGCAGCGCAGACGACGCTGGAAAAAGCCGGCGAGCAATGGACGTCGATGCGCGCGAGCGTGTTCGCGGCGCTCGCAAGTTTCGAGAAACCCGCCTCCGCCTACGATATCGCCGAGGCTGTTTCGAAATCCGAAGGCCGGCGGGTTGCGGCGAACAGCGTGTACCGCATCCTCGACCTGTTCGTCGGCGCGAACCTCGCGCGGCGGGTCGAGAGCGCCAATGCCTATGTCGCCAATGCGCATCCGGATTGCCTGCACGACTGCATCTTCCTGGTCTGCGACTCGTGCGGCCAGACCACGCATCTCGACAACGACACGATTACTAAAGGCGTCCGCAATGCAGCGGAGGCAGCAGGCTTTTCGCCGGTGCGCCCGGTCATCGAAGTGCGCGGTCGCTGTGCGGAGTGCGAGCCGCGCTAGGCGCTGACCCCGCGCACGTAACTCCGTAATGAGCCGTCCCTCCCTGAAAGGGAGGGGTAGGGGTAGGGGTGGGTCGGTCGGTTTGGCCAACATCGCCTGATACGGAAGCCGACCCACCCCCAACCCCTCCCTTCCAGGGAGGGGAGCAGAAGGGGAGCCGTCAGCCCAGATCCTTCCCCATCCGGATCATCGGCACCGGCACGTCCCCCGGCGTCTCGATTCGTTCGATCGGCAAATACCCGCACGCCCGGTACAGCGGCTCCCCCGCCAGCGTCGCCATCATCTCCGCCCGCACAAACCCCGCCTCGCGCGCAGCCGCTTCGCAAACCGACAGCACCAAGCGTCCGACACCCCGCCGCACGAAATCGGGATCGGTATACATCGCCCGGATTCGCGCCGCATCGCGCGCCGGGTCCAGCAGCGCCGAATCACGCAACGCGGTACTGTGATCGCCGCCATAGAGTGTTGCCCGCCGGCTCCACCCGCCACATCCGGCCAGCCGCCCGTCCGCCTCCACCAGCACATACGTCCCGTCCGCGATCAGCTGCGTATCCAGCCCCATCACCGCGCGGCTCGCCTCGACCTGCGCCGGCGTGAGAAAATCCTCCTGCAACGCGCCGATCGCCCGCGTCATCAGCGCCGCGATCGCCGGGATATCCGCCTCGACGGCAACACGGTGCGTAAAGTTCATAATTGTGCACTTCCCGAGCAATTTCAGCGCGAATGCTAGCTTAGGACACGGTAACAATCGACACGATACCCGCGCTGCATTAAGCCTGCATGATGGCCGACCTTCCCTCGACACCGCTGCTCGATACCGTTTCGACGCCCGACGACCTCCGCAAGCTGAAGCCCGATCAGCTCCGACAACTCGCCGACGAGCTGCGTACCGAGACGATCTCCGCGGTCGGCACCACCGGCGGCCATCTCGGCTCGGGTCTTGGCGTGGTCGAGCTGACCACCGCGATCCACTACGTCTTCGACACGCCGCGCGACCGGCTGGTGTGGGACGTCGGCCACCAATGCTATCCGCACAAGATCCTGACCGGGCGCCGCGACCGCATCCGCACGCTCCGCCAGGGTGGCGGACTCAGCGGTTTCACCAAGCGCAGCGAGAGCGAATACGACCCGTTCGGCGCGGCGCATTCCTCGACGTCGATCTCGGCGGCGCTGGGCTTTGCGGTCGCCAACAAGATCGCCGGCACACCGGGCAAGGGCATCGCCGTGATCGGCGACGGCGCGATGTCTGCGGGCATGGCGTACGAGGCGATGAACAACGCCGAGCAGGCCGGCAACCGCCTGGTCGTGATCCTCAACGACAACGACATGTCGATCGCGCCGCCGGTCGGTGGCCTCTCGGCGTACCTGTCGCGGATCGTGTCGAGTCGCGAATTCCTCGGCATCCGCGAGCTGGCGAAGAAGCTCGCGCGTCGCCTGCCGCGCCCGTTCCACAACGCCGCGCGGAAAACCGACGAGTTCGCGCGCGGCATGACGATGGGCGGCACGTTGTTCGAGGAACTCGGCTTTTACTACGTTGGCCCGATCGACGGTCATAATCTCGACCATCTGATCCCGGTGCTCGAGAATGTCCGCGATGCGGAGGAGGGGCCGATCCTCGTCCATGTCGTCACCAAGAAGGGCAAGGGCTATGCCCCCGCCGAGGCCGCCGCGGACAAATATCACGGCGTCCAGAAGTTCGACGTGATCTCCGGCGTGCAGACCAAGGCGCCGCCGGGGCCGCCGCAATACCAGAACGTGTTCGGCGCGCAGCTCGTCGCCGAGGCCGCGAAGGATCCGCGGATCTGTGCGATCACCGCGGCGATGCCGTCGGGCACCGGGCTCGATGCGTTCGCCAAGGCGTATCCCGACCGGTTCTTCGACGTCGGTATCGCAGAGCAGCACGGCGTGACCTTCGCGGCTGGCCTCGCGGCACAAGGCATGCGCCCGTTCTGCGCGATCTATTCGACGTTCCTCCAGCGCGCCTACGATCAGGTCGTGCACGACGTCGCGATCCAGAACCTGCCGGTCCGCTTCGCGATCGACCGTGCGGGTCTCGTGGGCGCGGACGGTGCGACCCATGCCGGGTCGTTCGACGTCACCTACCTCGCGACGCTGCCGAACTTCGTCGTGATGGCGGCGGCGGACGAGGCGGAATTGGTCCACATGACGCACACTGCGGCGCAGTATGACGCCGGCCCGATCGCGGTGCGGTATCCGCGCGGCAACGGCACCGGCGTCGCGCTGCCCGAGATCCCGCAGCTGCTGGAGATCGGCAAGGGCCGCATCGTGCGCGAGGGCAAGACCGTCGCGATCCTGTCGCTCGGCACGCGTCTCGAGGAGGCGCTCAAGGCCGCAGAGGTTCTCGAAGCCAAGGGGCTGTCGACGACGGTCGCCGATCTGCGCTTCGCCAAGCCGCTCGACGTCGACCTGATCCGCAAGCTGCTGACCACGCACGAGGTCGCGGTGACGATCGAGGAGAACTCGGTCGGCGGCTTCGGCGCGCACGTGCTGACGATGGCGTCGGACGAGGGGCTGATCGATGGCGGGCTCAAGCTGCGCACGCTGCGCCTGCCCGACGTGTACCAGGATCAGGACAAGCCCGAGATCCAGTATGCCGAAGCGGGCCTCGACGCGACTGCGCTGGTCGACACGGTGCTCAAGGCGCTTCGCCACAATTCGGGCGGGGTCGCCGAAGCGCGCGCATGACCGGGCCGACCAAGGCCATCGCGATCATCGCGCTCGCGGTGATCGTGATGGTGTCGCTGAATATCGCGATGTGGCGGCGGATGCGAGGTGGCTTGGCGGCGGCGAAGGTCGAGCAGGCGGATCGTGAGCGGGACGCTGTCGATCGGGTAGAGGATCCCGCGCCGAACTAAGGCGCCCATCCAGGTCTTTCCACGGCTTTTGTATTTTCCACGGCCTTTGTATCGCGCCGCCTTCTTCCCCCCTCCCTGAAAGGGAGGGGCCGGGGGTGGGTCGGCTTCCGCATGCTCGACGGGTGGGGCTCAAGCGGCCAACCCACCCCCAACCCCTCCCTTCCAGGGAGGGGCGTAAGGTGAGGCCCCCGCTCAGGCCAACCACCCCCCCGTGAACCCAGCACGCTGCAACCCGCGCCGGATATGCGGATTGCCGCGCATCGTCGACCATACCAGCCCGGTCCGCCAATTCTCCATCATCACGACGATCGCGCCCTGGTCGATGCCCAGATAGTCGTTGTCGACCCAGCCCATCTTCGGATCGATGCTGCCGTGCTTCAGCGGTGCGGACGGCGCCGTCAACGTCGGGTTGAACGAGTCGAGGAACCCGTATTTGCCGTAGATCTGCGTGCCGTAGCGCCCGTGCATCGTCTCGATCGCGCGCCGTGCCAGTTCCGGCTCGAACGCCATCGACGCGGCGGCCGCCGTGGGCGCCAGCGTACCGTCGTCGCGATCGTCAGGCCCTCGTGCGGAATAGCTGAAGAACTCGCGCTTGCGGCCGCCGATGTCGATCGTGAAATCGCCCGGCCCGTCGCATGCGGTCAGTCCCCAGACGTCGGGGCCATAGCCCGTCCAGCCGCCTGGATTGGCGATCGCGTAATTGCGCTGCGCGCGCACGGCACGACGGCTGTTCTCGAAATAATCGATGCCCTTCTTCGCCATGTAGCGGTCGCGGATGCCGCGGAAGTCGATCCAGCAATGGCTGTATTGGTGTACGAACAGCGGCGCGAAATGGACGTGCGGCTCGCCCCATTTATCGCTCCACTGCGCATCGAAGCGGTCGGTCCATGCGTCCCAGGTTTCGGCCGGCAAGGCATGCGTCGGCGAGCCGAGCGCCAGCACGTACAGCAGCAGCGCCTCGTTATAGATGTTCCAGTCGTGCGGGATGAAGCCGCTTTCGGGATGCCAGCCCATCGACATGAAAGGCGTGCGCGGCACGATCCAGCTCCAGTCGACCGCGGCGTAGAGCTGGTCGGCGAGCGCCCGAATCCGGACCTCGCCGGGATGATCCGAATCGAACCAGCTCTGCGCGAACAGCACCCCGCCGATCAGCAGCGCGGTATCGATCGTCGACAGCTCCGCGCGGGCGAACCTGTGCCCCTTGGTCGTGCCGAGGAAATGGTAGAACAGGCCCTTATAGCCGCTGTCGTCGCTCTTGCTGTCGCCCTGCGGCGCGGCGGCGAAGAACTCCAGCGTGGCGAGCGTGCGGGTCCGCGCCTCGTCGCGCGTGATCCAGCCATTGACCACGCCGATCGGATAAGCCGTCAGCGCGAACCCGACCGCCGCGATCGATGCGAAGGACGGCGTCGGCCAGCGATCCGGCGCAAGTCCGGTCGCGGGGTCCGTCGTCTCCCAAAAGAAGCGGAAACTGCGCTGGTGGAGATCGGCGAGCAGCGCGGTCGGCATCGCCGTGCCCGTTGCCGTACCGGTTGTGGTGGCACCGCTCCCGAGCCGGGTAGCGGACGGCATGGCGCAGCCGGCCATAAGTCCCGCCAGGCCCAACGTCGTGTGGCCCAGCATCTGCCTGCGATCGATCATGACGTCCTTCGGTTACTGATAAGCAAATACGAGCGGGACGCGGCATGGCCGCGCCCCGCAGCAGAGTTTTAGAACGAGAAGCCCGCCGACAGCTTGATCGTGCGCGGCGCGTTGCCGCCCGTGCTGTAGGTCGAGCGCTTGCCATAGTTCGGATCGAGCGGACTGTTGTTGAAGTCGGTGTAATTCCGGTCGTTCATCACGTTCAGGATATCGAGCCGCATCCGGATCTTCGTCTGGTCGGTGATGAAGCCGAGCGGGACGAATTTGGTGAACGCGAAATCCAGCTGACGGCGACCCCAGAGATCGCCGAGCCCATCCGCCTCCCGCCCGACCAGCGTCCGGGTGAACGGATCCGAATTGTCGATAAACGACTTCAGATAGATCGGCGATTCGATCTGGAACTTGGTCGAGAAGGTCACGCCGATCGGGGTGTCGACGCTGCCCGCGATAACGAACCGGTGGCGCGGCACGCCCGAAGAGCGGAGCGTCGGATAATCCGAGAGCTGCGCGTAATCGAGCGAATAGGTCTCGCCGAACTGCCGGTTCTCGTCCGCCTGCGTGTAGGTGTAGGTCGCGTCGATGCTCCACGGCGAGGCTGCCGAATAGGTCTTGGTCAGCTTGAAATAGACCGCGTCGGAATTGGTCTTCAGGCCATTGGTGCCGAGGATGATCGAGCCATAGCCATTGGGCGAGAACGAGAACGGCGACTGGGGGACGTCCGACACGCTGGCGGGATCGTTGAAGAAGAAGCTGCCGTCCGGACGGCGATTGCCGAGCAGGAACGCGAACCCGTCATTGCTCTCGATATGCGTGAAGCCGACCTCGAGCTCGACCGGCGAGAAGCGTCCGCGCAGGCCGAGGCTGAACTGGTCCGAATAGGGCAGCTTCAGGTCGTTGTTCATCATGACGATCGCGCGCCCGCCGCCGGTCGCCGAGTTGGCCAGCTGCTGGCGTCCGGCCTCGGTCAGGTAGGACGGGTCCCAAGCGATACAGGTCTGGCTCGGCACGCACGGGTTGAGCGAGTCGTTGCCGATGAAGTTGAACGTGCGGACCTGGTACGCGCCCTGGCTGACCTCCTGCTGGAGGAAGTCGAACTGGTTGCGGTCATACGACCGGCCATAGCCGCCGAACATAGAGAAGCGGCCTGCGTCGTCGAAGCGATAGGTGAAGCCGAGACGAGGCTGCCATGCGCCCTTGAACGCCTTCCGGTTATTGCCGTTCGAGATATAGTCGTTGATGTCGTAATCGGCGTTGACGAGGTTGGGATAATTGGCGGGCGACACCGCCGCGATGTTCTCCGCCGAGGTGACATAGTCCAGATAGGCCGGCGTCCGCTCGTAATCCCAGCGCAGCCCGAGGTTGAGCGTCAGGTGGCTGGTGACGTCCCAATCGTCCTGTGCGTAGAAGCCGATCTGGAAATTCTTCGACCGGACGCCGGGATTGCCCGAGCCGACCGGCGCACCGAACTGGAGCTGATAGGGCAGCGTATCGTTGAACGCGACACCGGGGATCGCGTTGACGTCATAGGTATATTGCGGGTTGGTCAGGTTCTGCTCGAGCGTGTTGAGCTTCACCCATTTCGCCTTGGCACCGACCTTGATCGTGTGGCCCTGAAGGCCGGTGAAGGTGAAGTCGTCCTGGACGGTCCAGCCCTTCTGGCCCTTGGTCTGGAAATTGCCGCCGGCGCCGGCGCGGAGCAGGTCGGTGCGCTGCGTGCCGTTGCCGATCCGCTGCGTCGCCTGGAAGAACTGCGTGATGCCGTCGGTCGCAGGCGTCGGCGAGAAGACCACGTCCTCATACGACACGCGCGCGTCGTTGATCCACTTGTCGCCGGTGTGCTGCCAGCGCAGCAGTCCGCGCTTGTCGACGACCTTGTTGAGCGTCGACGTGCTCGCGGCATTGATGCCGGTCGCGTTCTGCAGGCCGGATTCGTTGCGATACTTGCCCGACAGCTCGATCAGGTCGTTGTCGGTCGGCACGATATCGATCTTGCCGAAGTAGAGGTCTTCCTTGAAATTCTGCGCGAAGGTGCCGAAATTATCCTGGTACTGGGCCGGGATCGACGAGACCGGATAGCCGTTCTCGGGCCGCACGTCGTACGGGCTGGAGATGCGCTTGCCTTCATAGGTGAAGAAGAAGTGCGCCTTGTCCTTGATGATCGGGCCGCCGAGTGCCGCACCGAACTGCTTGTTGCTGGTGTCGACCTTGGAAATCGTGGTCGGGAAGATCTCGCTGGGCCGACGATCGCGCAGGTTCTGGTTGGTGAAGTCGAAAAAGCCTTCGCCGTGGAACTCGTTCGTGCCCGACTTGGTCACCGCGGTGATCGCGACCGAGCTGACCTGGTCGAACTCCGCCTTGTAGTTCGACGACAGCACCTGATACTCGCCGATGCCGAGCTGCGGGAACGGGTTGCCGGGCGAGGAATCCTGGCCGGTGATGCCGTTCTTGAGGACATAGTCCTTCTGGCTGACGCCATCGATGAAGACGTTGACGGTGCGGCTGTCCTGGCCGCCGCCCTGGATGCGCGACGCGCCACTGGCGTCCTCGATGAACCGCACGCCCGGCGCCAGATCGGCAAAGGCGAGGAAGTTGCGGTTGTTCTGCGGCAACTGCTCGATCAGGCGCGACGAGATGACGCTGCCGACCTGGCCGCCCGACAGCGAACGGATGCGGTTGCCGGTGACGACGATCTCGTCGCCGCTGGAGGCTGTGTCGGCATCCGGGGCGGCACCGGGTTCCGCGCCCTCGGGCGTGGTGCCCTGGCTCGCGGTGGGCGCGGTGGCGGTGGGGGCCGACAGGTCGAGGTCGAGGCCCGCCACCTGACCGACACGCAGCGTGAGCGCGTCCGAATTGCGCGTGCCGTTGCGCTGCTTGATTTCGAGACGATAGGTGCCCGCGCGCAGCGAGGCGAAGTTGTACGCGCCGCTGGCGTCGGCCGGCACGGTACGCCGCAAGCCGGTGGAAATCTCGACTGCGGTGACCTCGACGACCGGATTGTCGGCCGGCGCGGTGATCGTGCCGCGGAGCGACGCCTGGCCGACCTGCGCAGCCGCCGGGGCAGGCGCATAGAGCAGCCCGCCGGACAGCGCAGTCAGCGAGACGACCGCCGCACGCAACATCATTGTGTTCATGGTAGTTCCCCTATTCCCGATTTGTCGGGCTTCTCGTTGTGGACGTTTGAAAAATTGTGGTCGGTGGAGGCGTGGAGCCTGGGGCCGGTGGACTCGCGCACCATCACGATCGGCACGCGCTGCTCGACACCGCCATCGTCGTCGCCCGCGATCGCCTTCACCAGCCGCGCGACCGCGCTGGCGCCGAAGCTGGCGATGTCGATGCTGGCCGAGGTCAGCGACGGCGAGATGAGGCGGGTGAGGGGGATGTCGTCGAAGCCGCAGATCGCGACCTGATCGGGTACCGCGACGCCAGCACGCTTGAGCACCATCATCGCGCCGATCGCCATCATGTCGTTGGCAGCGAAGATCGCATCGAACGCCGCACCCTCCTCGATCAGGGTCGCGGCGGCGGCGGCACCCGACGGTTCCTTGAAGTCGCCGGGCAGCACGCGCAGCGAAATGCCGGCGCGCGCGCACGCGTCCTGCGCGCCGCGCAGGCGCTCGTCGGCATCGATGTTGCCCACGGGCCCGGCGATGTGGACCAGCTGCCGCCGGCCGGTCGCGATCAGATGCTCGACCAGCGCCGATGCTCCGGCAACGTTGTCGATGCGCAGTTCGGTACGTCCCGATTGCCCCGGCGCGCAGTTCACCAGGACCGCGGGCATGCCGCGCGGTAGATGCACCAGCAGTTCGTCCGCCGACACCTGCGGTGCCATCACCACCAGCCCATCGACCCGACCGCGCATCGCGTGCAGTGCCGCGACGCCGCGCTGCGCATCGCCATGCATCACCATCATCATGCAATACAGGCCGCGCTCGGACGCCTCGCGGTCCATGCCGCGCAACAATTCGGAAAAGAATTCGCCGTGCAGGTCGGGAACGACGACGCCGATCATCCCCGACTTTGCCGAGCTCAAATGGCGCGCCGCGGCGTGGGGGACATAGCCGAGCCGCAAGGCTACCGCCTCGATGTGCTCCCGCACTTCTGCCCGGACGTTGCTGTGTCCGTTCAGCGCGCGCGACACCGTCGCCACCGACACCGCGGCCTCGCGGGCGATATCACGGACAGTAGCGTGCGGCATGAAGCGTCAGGATCCTCTCTGGCGCCGATCTGCATGGTGCGATCGACATCTTGTTCTTGATGTAACCGGTTACATGATCCAGAAGCGGGGATCAAGAACCTTGCGACGATCGTCCTTCCGGGTGATCGCTACAGGCATGGACAGGGGTGAGTGGATGACGGCGGCAGTTTCGGAACGGATGATTTCACGACGGGCGATGATGATGGGCGCCGCCGCAGTGACGGCCTGGACGGCGAGTCCCGCGCGCGCGCTGCTGCAGCAGGCGAGCGGCGGTACGGCGGCATTGCCCGCGTCGGTCGAGGCGCTGATCGGCCGGATGACGGTGATCGAGAAGGCCGGCCAGCTGACGCTGATGGCGGCAGCCTGGGCTGGCGGCGCGGCGACCTCGCTCAACCCGGCGGGTGGTTCGTCCAGCTTCGACGGACAATTGGCGGAGGTGCGCGGCGGCCGGCTCGGCGGCGTTTTCAACGGCAATGGCGCGGTCATGGCCAAGCGGATGCAGACCATAGCGATGCGCGAGTCGCGGCTGAAGATCCCGCTATTGTTCGCGGCCGACGTCATCCACGGGCTTCGAACCGTGTTTCCGGTACCGCTGGCCGAGGCGGCGAGTTTCGATCCGGAGCTGGCCCGGCGCACCGCGCGCGCGGCGGGGGCCGAGGCTGCTGCGTCGGGGATCGACTGGACCTTCGCGCCGATGGTCGACATCGCCCATGATGCGCGCTGGGGTCGCGGCGTCGAGGGCGCGGGCGAGGACGTCCTGCTCGGCCGGCTGATGGCGGCCGCCCGCGTCCGCGGGTTCCAGGGCGAGCGCGGTCTCTCGGCCCCCGATGCGGTCGCGTCGTGCGCCAAGCATTTCGCCGCCTATGGCGCGGCCGAGGCGGGACTGGATTATAACTCGGTCGACATTTCCGAACGCACGTTGCGTGAGACCTATTTCCCGCCCTTCCAGTCCGCCTTCGCGGCGGGCTCACCGACCGTCATGGCCTCGTTCAACGAGATCAACGGCGTCCCCGCCACAGCCAACCCCTGGCTGCTCACCGATGTCCTGCGCCGCGAATGGGGTTTCGGCGGACTGGTCGTGTCGGACTATACCGGCGACGAGGAACTGATCGCGCACGGTTTTGCCGTCGACGCCCGCGAGGCGACCAAGCTCGCCTTCATGGCCGGCGTCGACATGAGCATGCAGAGCGGGTTCTACCTGAAACACCTGCCCGATTTGGTCGCGTCGGGTGAGGTCCCGATGGCCCGTCTCGACGAGGCGGTGCGCCGCGTGCTCGCGCTGAAGGTCCAGCTCGGGCTGTTCGACGATCCGTTCCGCCGGATCGACCCGCGCCGCGAGAAGACCCGCATCCGCACGCCCGAGAACCTGGCGCTCGCCCGCGAGGCCGGCGCCAAGTCGATCGTCCTGCTCAAGAACGACGGCGACCTCCTGCCATTGCCGCGTACGGGCAAGCGGATCGCGTTGATCGGCCCGTTCGCGGCGGGGCAGCACGACCTGATCGGCCCGTGGAACGTCTATGGCACCGACGCCGAGGCGGTCGACCTCGCGACCGGCGTCCGCGCCACCGTCGCCGATCCCTCGCTGGTCAGCATCGCGCTCGGCTCGGGCGTCGATGAACCGCTGGCCGGTGGCATTCCGGCTGCAGTCGCCGCCGCGCAAGGCGCCGACATCGTCGTGCTGGCGGTCGGCGAGAGCCAGCGCATGTCGGGCGAGGCACAGTCGCGCGTCGACATCGTCATTCCCGATGCGCAAATGGCGCTGGCGAAAGCCGTCGCGGCGACCGGCAAGCCGATCGTCGTCCTGCTCCGCACTGGCCGCGCGCTCGCGCTCAGCGGTGCGGTCCTCGACGCACCCGCGATCCTCGTGACCTGGTTCCTCGGCTCGCAGGACGGACCGGCGATCGCCGACATTCTGTTCGGCAAGACCGGACCCTCCGCGCGCCTGCCGGTCTCGTTCCCGCATGCGACCGGGCAGGAGCCCTATCACTATGATCACAAGAGCACGGGTCGCCCTAACCCGCCGGGGCCGCTGACCGAATACAAGGCGCATTACCGCGAGTTCGCCAACGACGCGCTGTTCCCGTTCGGCCACGGCCTGACCTATGGCGCGATCGACTATGCCGGGCTCGATCTCGGCACCGGCCGGATGGCGGGCGACGGTGCGCTCACCGTGCGCGTCACGGTCGGCAATGCCGGCAGGCATGCCGCCGAGGAAACCGTCCAGCTCTACATCCGCGATCTCGCGGCTAGCATCACCCGGCCGGTGCGCGAGTTGAAGGCGTTCCGCAAGATCGCGTTGAAGCCCGGCGAACGGCAGGTCGTGACGTTCACCCTGCGCAAGGCCGACCTGATGTTCGTCGGCGGCGACCTCAAGCCGACGGTGGAGCCCGGCCGGTTCCAGGTCTGGGTCGCCCCGTCGGCACAGGCCGAGGGCGTCTCTGGCGAGTTCACGCTCGCCTGACGGTCGCCAGCGTATCGCGGCGAAGCGGGAGGGCGATCACCGCCACCAGCATCGCCGCGATCAGCACCGCCGGTCCCGCCAGCATCAGCCAGCGGATCGCGTACAGGCTGTCGGCGCCTTGGGCGGCCCCGGCGACGAAGCCGTTCGCCTGATACACCGCGCCGATCGCGAACCCCGCCCCGGCCAGCGCCACCTTCTGCACCAGCGCGAACGTGCCGAAGGCGAGCGCCTCGACCCGCGTGCCGCTCTGCGCTTCGCCCCAGTCGACCGCATCGGGCAACAGTGTCCACGCCGCCACCGAGAAGCCGACGAACGCCGCCTGCATCGCCAGCAGAAACGCGGCCGTCGCGGTGGTATCGGGCGTTCCGATCAGCGCGAACCCGGCGGGGAACAGGAGCGCGAACGAGCCCGCACCGATCCACGCGATCCGCGCGCCCCGTGCTCTTGCGAGCGCCGTCCAGAGCGGTACCGCGGCGAGGCTGCCGAGCGCCATGCCGGCCAGCGCCTGCGGGCCAGCGGGCGCATCGTGCAGCACGTAGCGGAAGAAATAGAGTACCGACTGGCTGGTCAGCGCGGTCGCCGCGCCGCCCGCTGCCGCCGCGATGTTGAGGGCGACGAAGGCGCGGTTGCGGACCAGGGCACCAAGCCCGGACAGGATGCGAGGACGGTCGGCCGTCGCGGTCGACAGCGTCGGTTCGGGAACGCGCCAGGCGATGACGACCAGCACCGGCACGCCGAGCATTGCCAGCAGAGCGGTCGCGGTGCCGTAGGTGCCGGTGCGCTCGACCAGCCACGGCAAAGCGAGGGCGACGAGGACCCCCGCCGCTGCACCGAATCCCATCCGCAGGCCCGCCACCAACGAACGCTCCCGACTGGTCGGTGCGACCCGCGTGGTCCACGCCGCATAGGGTATGTTGGTGAAGGCATAGAGCGTGCGGAACACGACCTGCGTCGCCAGCGCCCAGGCAGCGGCGCCCGCCGGCACCGCGAACATCGCGACGAACGCCAGCCCCAGCGGCAGCGCACCCCATCCGACCAGCCGGCGATAGGAAAGCCGCATCCGCTCCGCCACTGCGCCGGCGACGAAATCCGCTATCCCGTCCCAGATCGCGCCGATCATGAACACCAGTCCCGCGGTCGCGGGCGGCAGCGCCAGCACGTCGATATAGTAGAACAACAGGTACAGGCTGATCGCCTGCCAATAGAGATTGAACGCAAAGTCCCCCGCGCTGAACAGCACCAGCGTAGCGCGTGCCGTCTCCGGTCCGGCCGAGAGCGACCGTGCCGAGGGCAGGGGAGGCAAGGGCAGGGGAGGCGAGGGAAGGGGCTCGGACATGCCGCGTTCTCGCCGCTTCGCTACGGCGGGGCAATGTCTCGATCGGCGGAGTTCAGCCCGTATGGCCTTCGCGGTCGTCGTCCGGCATGATCGTCGCACGATGACCTTCATCAGCATCACCCGGCTTCGTTTGCGCGCCTGGCGGTTTCTGCCGCAATTCGCGTTCTACGCGACACGCGCGAACGCGCAGGTCCGACGCGCGCGCGGCTTCGTCGGCGGCGAGCTTCTCAACGACCGGGCGTGGACGTTCTGGACGATGACGGCCTGGAACGAACGCGCGGACATGCGCGGCTACATCGCCAGCGGCGCGCATCTGACGGCGATGCCGAAGCTGCTGCACTGGTGCGACGAAGCGAGCATCGTCCACTGGGAGCAGGAAGGCCACGACCTGCCGACCTGGGACGAGGCCGATTGCCGCATGCGCGCGGACGGACGCCCGTCCAAGGTCCGCCACCCGACCGTCGATCATGCCGGCCTGCGATACCGTACGCCCAGGACCACGGGCGCCGTCCCGCTCGTCCCGCTCGTCCCGCGCCAATCTCCGGAATAGCCGAGCGGTACGTCCGGGCGACCCGATCTCAGTGCTTCAGCGGCGCGAACGAGAACAGGCCACTGCGATAGTTCATCACGACCGTCGTCGGCGTGATGCCGCCATGCGCGACTATGCGCGCGGCTTCGGCGCTCGGCTTCGAATGACCGAGCCGCGGGTTGCCGGCAAAGCCGATGCCGTCGTGCAACAGGCTGAACCCGTGGCCGCCGCTGCGCGAATGCACGACGCTGAGCGAATAATCGCCTGCCGCCGGGACGCGGAGGCAGAGTTGCGCGGGGCCGGATGGCGGGACGGCGATCACCGCGCGGCGGAACGTCTTGCCCTGCGACACGAGCACGTTGTCGTCGGCGAGGAAATCGCCATCGGTCGCGGGATAGACTTCGGCGCGCAGGGTGCCGGCACGATCCTTCAGCCCCTCGACCGTGACGAGGATCGCGGGGCCCGTTTCATGCGGCCGGCACCGCGCGGCCTCGGTCCCGAGCCTCGGCGTCGAGGGCAAGGTGGTCGGCGCCGCGGATTGTACCGCTGCGGCCAGCAGCGCGAGGATCGGGAGGCTCATTGGGTCTGTTCCGGATTGGCGAGTTCGACAGCGGTCAGGACGGCACCCAGCAGGAGATGCGTGACCAGCCAGAGTGCGGCGATCATCGCCATCATTGCGGTCACCTGCGACGCCTGCCCGACCGTGAAGGCGACCAGGCCGGCAAACACGATGTCCTTGTTCGGCAGCAGCGGCAGGCGCGACACGAGCAGCCGCAGCGTGGCGAGCACCAGCCACCAGGCGAGCGGCGCGGCGGGCATCGCGACCGCCCACAGCGCAGCGGCCAGCACCGTCGTCGCGACGATCCGCAGCAGGTGGATGACGGCGATCCGCTGGAGCGCGTCGCGGGTCAGCGTGAACAGCCGCTTGCGCATCACCAGCACGACCACCGACGGCACTGCGATGCTGGCGGCCGACACGATCATCACCTTGGCATCGGTGCCCAGGTTCAGCGCGGCGAGCGATCGCCAGCTGACCACAGCAAGCACAAGCGTGCAGCAATTGGCGACGACGGCCGACAGGATCGACACGTCCTTGATCGTCCCGAACGGCGTACCGATCAGCGACGCGTGCCGCCGCGCCCAGGCATAGAAATACAGCTCGCCCGAATAGCCGGCGACGATCTCGTTGCTGATCCGCTTGCGCAGCAGCGCCAGCATCCCGCGCGGCGGCAGGTTCCAAAGGCGACGGTAGATGACCCATTCGCTCGCGGGCAATGCGAGATAGCCGGCGGCGAACAACAGCCAGAACAGCGGCGAGCGCGGCACCATGCCGATGACTGCGCGCACGTCGAGATGCCGCAACTGCCACAGCGCCGCGATCAGGATGGCGGCCGACAGCAACGGCGTCAGGCCACGCGCCAACAGCCCCTTCTGCACCGCGATCGGCTTGATCGGCGAAGGCGCGGGCGGACGGTCGTACAGGTCGCCACCGCGGGGATAGGCCAGGCCGGCATGGGGCAGACCGGCATGGGGCAGGCGGGCATGGGGTAAGCTCGCGGGATTTATGCTGGCCGGGGTCACGTCGCGGTCCAGATTTCGAAGCGCAGCGACGCTGCGGCGGTACACGAGCCGAAGTTTGTCATGGCCCTGAGACGCCACCGCGCTGCAGCATCCGCAGTCTTCGCCGCGCGTCCCCGGCAAAATTCTCGGGATTGATCAGGTCTGGGCATTTCGACGACGGAAACGCCCCGTTCGCCGGAAAATTTTCGGCAGCGGACTGCGGATGGAATTACGCGGCGCCGTCTGCCGGGCATGCACGTGCACGACGCTCGCGAGGTAGGATGATGACGGCCGCGACGACCCCTTTGCCCGATCGACGCCTAGTTGTGTCGATCCACGACGTCTCGCCCGCGTTCGAAGATTCGATTGACCGCCTTGCGGACATGATCGGCGATATCCTGGGTGGGCCCCGCTTCGCGATGCTGGTGGTGCCCGATCACTGGGGTGCCGCGCCGCTGGACCGCGCGCCCGCGTTCGCGCGCCGGTTGCGTGGCTGGGCCGGTGCGGGGGTCGAGATGTTCCTGCACGGCTGGTTCCACCGCGACACGAGCGATCACCGGGGCGCCGGCGCGGCGATCAAGGCACGCTACATGACCGCGGGCGAGGGCGAGTTCCTCGGGCTGAGCGCGGACGAGGCCGAATTTCGCATGCGGCGCGGTCGCGACGTGGTCGAGCAGGCGATCGGTGAGCCCGTCGCCGGCTTCGTCGCGCCGGCCTGGCTGTACGGTGCCGGGGCGATGACGGCATTGAAGGCCTGCGATTTCGCGCTGGCGGAGGATCATTTCCGGGTTTGGCGGCCGGCGACCGGGGCGGTCGTCGCGCGCGGGCCGGTCGTGACCTGGGCCAGCCGGTCGCCTGCGCGCACCGCGAGCTCGCTCGCGGTGGCCGCCGCCGCCCGCGCGCTGCCCGATTGGCTGCCGACGCTGAGGGTCGCGGTGCATCCGGGCGACGTCACGAAGGAGTCGCTCATGACGAGTATCGATCGGACGATCCGGTCGCTGTCGGGCCGTCGCACGGTGGCTCGCTATGCGGATTTGCCGGGCGTGGAAGGCGGGCGCGGGGGCTCGCCGATCGGATCCGGTCTGGTGCCAGAAGGTGTGTCATGAAGGGAGGTCTGTCATGAAGATCGTCGACGTCTGTGCCTTCTATACGCCGAGCGGTGGCGGCGTCCGTACCTATGTCGATCGCAAGCTGGTCGCGTTCGCCGAGCGCGGGCACGAGATGGTCGTCGTGGCGCCCGGCGCGCGCGACGGCCAGGAACGGCGTGGGCCGCATGCCAGAATTCGCTGGGTACGGTCGCCGCGCTTCCCGCTCGATCGCTCCTATCGCTATTTCGGCGACCGTGCGGCGCTCCACCGCGTGCTCGACGAGGAGGATGCCGATCTGGTCGAGGTCTCGTCGCCGTGGCGCAGCGCATCGATGGTGGCGGACTGGCGCGACACGCGACGGGCGCGGGCTCGGCTGTCGCTGATCGCGCATGCCGATCCGTTGTCGGCCTATGCCTATCGCTGGTTCGGCGCGGTCGCGTCGACGCAGACGATCGATCGCGCGTTCGACTGGTATTGGCGCCACCTGCGCCGGCTGGACCAACGGTTCGACATGATCGTCAGCGCCAGCGACAGCCTGAGCGAGCGGCTGCGCGACGGCGGCCTGCAAAAGGTGCTGACCGATCCGATGGGGGTGGAGCCGGGCCAGTTCTCGCCGGCGCTGCGCGATCCGGCGACGCGGCGCGAGATGCTGGCGTTGTGCGGACTGCCCGGGGATGCGCTGCTGTTGATCGGGGTCGGGCGTCACGCGCCCGAAAAGCGTTGGCCGATGGTGGCGCAGGCGACCACGCTCGCCGGCGCCAAGGTGCCGGTCGGGCTGGTGATCGTCGGCGGTGGATCGCGGCAGGGGCCGGTGATCGAGGCGATCGACGGCAACCCGCACGTCCGCCTGATCGAGCCGACCACCGACCGGGCGGCGCTGGCACGGATGATGGCCAGTGCCGACGCGCTGATCCATGGTTGCGAGGCGGAGACGTTCTGCTTCGTCGCGGCGGAGGCGATCGCGTCCGGCCTGCCGCTGATCGCGCCCGACCGTGGCGGCGCCGCCGACCTCGCCCGCGCGGGCGGCGGCGTGCTCTACCAGTCGGGCGACCCGGTGGCGGCGGCGGAGGCGATCCTGACGATCGCGCGCGCCGGCGCTGCACCCCGCGCAATCCGGCCGGTGCGGACGATGGACGAGCATTTCGACGCGCTGCTCGCGCTGTATGCGGGCCAGGATCTGGGCGCCGGACGATCCAGGTTGGAAGGGGGAGCAGGTCGATGACCGTGATCGCCGCGCGGTACGCGCTCGACGTCGATCCGCCGGTCGCGCCATCAGCGGTTTCATCGATGGGGGCGCCTGATGCCAGCTGCGACTTCAGCGGCGACGGGCGACTGCCCCGCGACGCCGCGGAGGATCGATCGGCCTGGACCTGTCCGGGGTTCTATCTCGCCATGCCGACCTGCGCGCTCCTGATGGCGTCGGTCGCGATCATCCGGCTGTACCGCGTCGTGACGCTGGGCTTCGTCGGCGGAGCGTCTTGAGCCGCCGTCACCGCGGGGTGCGGACGAAGGTCCCGGCGGTGACCGCGGCGTTCTGGGTCATAATGATTCTCGCGACCACGCTGGGCGAGACCGCCAGCGACGCGGTCAGCCTGTCGATGAAGCTCGGATATCTCGCCGCCACGGGCATGTTCGCCGCGATCCTGGTGCTGCTGGTCTGGCGGCAGACGGCGTCGCGGCGTTATCGCCCGTTCCTGTACTGGGCGACGATCATCGCATCGACCACCGCGGGGACGACGATGGCGGACTTCGCCACGCGGTCGCTCGTGATCGGCTATGCGGGTGGCTCGCTGATCATGCTCGGCTGTGTCGCAGGGGCGTTGCTGAGCTGGCACCGGACGCTCGGATCGGTGTCGGTCGCGACGATCCGCGAACCACGCGCGGAACTGTTCTACTGGCTCACGATCACGCTATCCCAAGCGCTGGGCACCGCGCTCGGCGACTGGACTGCGGATACCGGCAGGCTCGGCTATGGCGGCGCGGCGATCGTCTTCGGGGCGATGCTGGCGGTGATCGCCGCCTTTTACCTTTGGCGTTCGATCGACCGCGTGCTGCTGTTCTGGAGCGCATTCATCCTGATCCGGCCGTTGGGCGCGGCGGTCGGCGACCTGCTCGACCAGCCACTCGATCATGGTGGGCTCGCGTTCGGCCCATCGTCGGCGTCGGGCCTGCTGGTCGGTGTCATCGTCCTGCTGGTGGCGCTATGGCCGTTATACCCGTCGCGGACCCGGACGACCGTCACCGCGTCTTAGGCAGCGACCCGAGACCGGCGATTTTCGGCGCGACATCGGGCACGTACGGGAGCATTAGCCACGGCACGACGGGGCGCCCACGGCATGCGTCTCGCCGCCGCGTGGCAAGCGTGTAAAAGATGCCGGTGACTTTCGGAGGCATGCCGTAGCCGACGCCGACCAGATCCAGCCTGCCGGTCTTTCGGCGGTGCTCGCGGCCAACCGCCACCAGCTCGTCCGGTTCTTCACCGGGCGAACCGGCAGCGTCGCGGAAGCGGAAGACGTCGTCCAGGAAATCTGGCTTCACGTCGGGCAACCGCCGAAAGCCGATGGTGTAACAGGCGAGCCCGGCGCTGGCCCGATCGCGAACCCTCTCGCCTATCTTCACCGGGTCGGCATGAACATCGTGCTCGACCGGGTCCGCGCGAACGGGCGTCGCCAGCGGCGTGATGCAGGCTATGTCGACGCGACGACCTCGACCGTGGGGGCAGAGGCGATCGACGACGCGCCGTCCGCCTTCGATGCGGTCGCGGACAAGGAGCGCATGGCGCGTTTGACGACGGCGCTGACCGGCCCGCCCGAAGGGGCGATGCGGGTGTTCCGCCGGCACAGGATCGACGGCGCCTCGCACGCCGAGATCGCAGCCGAGTTCGGCATTTCGCGCAGTGCGGTTGAAAAGCATATCGCGGTTGCGCTCCGGCATCTTCGAAAGGCGCTCGATGATTGATCGCGATTTCGGACTGCGGTTCGCGATATCCCGTGGCGTCAACAGGATAGGCTGGGAGCCCTGCTGGCAAATTGCTTGGCGATCGGGCGCGCAACTGGGCGGGGGGCATCCGCCGGAAAGGAGGGCAGCATGACAGATACACGGATGGCGACCGACGCCGCGGCGACCTGGCATGCGCGCCTCGATTCGCCGGATATGGACTGGGAGGATTTCGGGCGGTGGCTCGACGCCGACCCCTCGCATCGTGCCGCCTATGACGCAATCGCGGTCCTGGATGCGGAGATCGGCGAACGCGCCGCGGCGATCGCTGCGCTTTTGCCCGCGAACGATGACGAGGTTGCCGTACCTGCCTCGGATGCGGGTGTTCCGGACGCTGGCTCGGCCTCGCGCGGGACGCGGTGGCGGTGGGCGGCGATCGGGACCAGCGGTGCGCTCGCCGCCGGCCTCGCGCTCCTGCTCGTCGCGCCGTCGAACGATGGCGCCGCGCAAGTCTATGCCACCGGCCGCAGCGAGACCCGGTCGGTCACGCTCGACGATGGCAGCCGCATGCAGATCGACCGCGGATCGCGCGTGTCGGTGACCGGCGGCGGTACGCCGGTGATTGAGATCGCGCAGGGCGCGGCGAGCTTTGCGGTCCGTCACGATCCGTCGCGCGTGCTGATGGTGCGCGCCGGCGGTTACGAGGTGCGCGACGTCGGCACGCGGTTCGACGTCGTCAGTGCCCGCGGACGGGTCGCGATCACCGTCGCGCAGGGCATGGTCAGCGTCGTGCCGAGCGGGGGAGCGATCGGCGATGCGACGATGCTCAACGCCGGTCAGAGCCTGACCATCACGCCCGACAAGCAGATCGCGATACGCGGGCGGATCGACCCGGCGCGCGTCGCGGACTGGACCGATGGTCGTCTCGACTATGACGGCGCGCCGTTGACGCTGGTTGCCGCCGATATCTCGCGGTATGCGGACAGCCCGCTGGTGGTCGATCCATCCGCGGCGGACCTGCGTTTTTCCGGGGTGTTGACGATTGGTGATGGTTCGCGGCTCGTCGATCAGCTTCGTGCGGTGCTGCCGATACGCGCTCGTCGCGTCGCTGGCGTCGTGCATCTGGACGCTGCCGGCCCACGCTGAGCGTAAAGCCGGTGGCCGGCAGGCGATAACGATCCCTGCCGGAACGCTGCGATCGGCACTGGACGCGCTTGCGCGCCAGACCGGCATCTCGATCGGTATGGCGGGAACGCTGCCCGATCTCCGCGTCCGCCGGATCGATCGCGGCAACGATATCGCGGAGGTGCTGGAACGAATCCTGTCGGGTAGCCGGCTGCGCGCCGTCCGCATCGATGCGATGACGTGGCGGATCGAGACGATCCCCGCCAAGCCGCCGCGCCTGCCCGCTCGTGTGTCGCCGCCCCCGTTGGCCGGCGGCGACATCATCGTCATCGCCAGCAAGCGCGACGAACGCCTGTCCGATCTTCCCGCCTCGATCAGCATCGCCGATCACCATGTCCTCGACCGGCTGGCAGGACGGCGCGGGCTGGTCGACGTGATGGCGGCGACCGACAGCGCGTTCTCGACCAATCTCGGCCCTGGTCGCGACCGCATCTTCCTGCGCGGGGTGGCCGACAGCGCCTTCAACGGTACCAGCCAGTCGCTCGTCAGCCTGTATCTCGACGACGTGCGGATCGGTTACGCCTCGCCCGATCCCGACCTCAGGATGGTCGATGTCGAGCGCGTCGAGGTGCTGCGCGGGCCGCAGGGTACGCTCTACGGCACCGGTGCGCTCGGCGGGGTCGTCCGGATCGTGACGGTCGCACCCGATCTCGATCGCTGGACCGGCGGCGCGGCGATCGAGGGGACCGGCATCAACAACGGCGCGCTCGGCGGTGCGGTCGAGGGAACGCTCAACGTGCCGATCGTCGCGGGCACGCTGGCCCTGCGCGTATCGGGATGGGGCGAGACCATGCCCGGCTGGATCGACGATACCGGGCGCGATCGTCGCGACGTCAACCGCACCCGGCGGGTCGGCGGCCGTGCCGCGTTGCGCTGGGCGATCGGTGGCGGCTGGTCGGCGACGGTCAGCGGCGTCGCGCAAAGGATCGACGCGCGCGACAGCCAGTACGCGACCGACGGCCTGTCCCGCGCGACGCGTATCGCCGAACCGCAGGACAACGACTTCACGTCGGGTGCACTCACCATCCGCGGGCCGATCGGCAAGCTCGAGGCGCAGGCGACGACCGCCTATGTCGACCAAGAGTTCGGCAGCACGTACGACGCCAGCATCCTCGCACCCTCGCTCGGGGTCTCGGCGCCGCTAGCCTATATCGAGGATCGGTCGGCGCAGCTCGTGTCGCAGGAGGTGCGGCTGAGCGACCCGACCGCCCGCCATCCCTGGCTCCTCGGTGCGACGGTGCTGCATTCCATCAGCCGACTGGAGGGCCGCTTCGTGCCCGTCGGCGGTGCCGCCGCCATCGCCGTACGCCGCGACGAGGAAGACGTGACGGACGTCGCGCTGTTCGCCGAAGGGACGCAACGCCTGAGCAATGCGCTCGATTTCAAGCTGGGGCTGCGCGCTTTCTCGACGACCAGCCATCTCCAGCAGCAGGGCCCCGACCGCGAGCGGGCCTCCCGCCTCGGCGTGACGCCGAGCGCCACGCTCAGCTGGCACCGCGACGGCCTCGGGCTGGTCTGGCTGCGGTATGCGAGCGCGATCCGGCCGGTCGCGATCAGCCGGACCGCAGCGCCTGCCGATCGCCGCATCCCCGGCGACGAGTTGCAGAGCCTCGAACTGGGCTGGCGGATACGCCTTCTCGACGATCGGTTGAACCTGCACGGCGCGGTGTTCGGCTCGACCTGGGAGCATCTGCGCAGCGATACCGTCGGGTCCGACGGCCTGCTTGGCACCGTCGATGCGGGCAATGCGGTCAACTACGGCATCGAACTGGGCGGACGGATGTCGCTGGCGCCGATGGCGATCGATTTCGGCGCCACGCTGCAACGCGCCCGCCTGACGTCGAAATCGTCCGCCACGAACCTCGACCGCGACGATCGCCGCCTGCCGGTCGTGCCGGACGTGTCCGCCCATGTCACGGCGTCGCGCAGCCTCGTCGCGTTCGGGTTGCCGGCGACCGTCTACACGGCCGTGCGCTACACCGGGCGGACGCGCTTGAGCTTCGATCCGCTGCTCGACCGGCCGGCGGGGCATTATGCGACGGTCGATACTGGCGCCACGTTCGATCGCGGCGCGTGGCGCTGGTCGATCGACGTCACCAATCTCCTCGACAGCCGCGGCAACAGCTTCGGCTTCGGCAACCCGTTCACGCTCGCCACCAGCACGCAGACCGTACCGGTCCAGCCGCGGACGGCCACCGTCCGGCTTGCCATCGGCTGGTGACGGACAAGCCCTTGTATGAACGCGATTTTAAGAGTCCGCGATGGCCTGGTGACGACAAAGGCCCTACCATGCGCGTCATGGCCGGCCTGTTCATCTCCACCGTCGTGACGGCATTGCTGTCACGCCCCAGGCTTGCCGCTTCAATCGCATCGGCGGCGCTCCTGTCGAGTTGTGCCGGCGGCCCACCACCCTCTTCGATCGCGGCACCCTCTTCGATCGCGGCAGGGCCGCCATTCGTCGCCGAACGCTTTTTCGCGGGCCGCCTCGACGGAACCGGGACGCTCAGGATCCCGCTCCACGCGCCCTCCACCACGCACGTCACCAGCATCGGCAAGGTCGCCCCCGACGGTACGCTGACGCTCGACCAGCATATCGAGCAGCAGGGAAAGCCCGCACGGGACAGGCAGTGGCGGATCCGGCCGCTGGGCTACGGACGCTACACCGGCACGCTGACCGATGCGACCGGGCCGGTGACCGGCGAGGCGGTGGGCAATCGCCTGCACCTGAGCTTTCCGATGAAGGGCGGCATGCGCGTCGATCAGTGGCTGACGCTGTCGCCCGACGCCCGCGTTGCGCAGAACCGGATGATCGTCCGCAAGCTGGGCGTCACCGTCGCCACGCTCGACGAAACCATCAGGACAGTGCCATGAGCGTGCATCGTGAACGTCATCTCGTTTCCCGCACCGGGTGGTTGCGCGCGGCGGTGCTCGGCGCAAACGACGGCATCGTCTCGACCGCCAGCCTGATCGCGGGCGTCGCCGCATCGGGCGCGACGACCGGCGCGGTGCTGGTCGCAGGATCGGCGGCGATGGTCGCGGGGGCGATGTCGATGGCGGCGGGCGAATATGTCTCGGTCAGTTCGCAGGCCGACAGCGAGACCGCCGATCTGGCGCGCGAGCATGCCGAACTGACCAGCGACTGGGTGCACGAGCATGACGAACTCGCGCAGATCTACGTCGCGCGCGGCCTTGACGCATCTCTCGCCCATCAGGTCGCCGAGCAGTTGATGGCCCATGACGCACTCGGGGCGCATGCCCGCGACGAACTCGGTATCTCGGATATCGTCATGGCGCGGCCGGTCCAGGCTGCGTTCGCCTCGGCCATCAGCTTCGTCACCGGCGCCGTCCTGCCGTTGGCGGTCGCCGCGCTGACGCCCGCGCCGCAGCGACTGGTCGTGGTCGTCGGCGCGACGCTCGTCTTCCTCGCCATACTCGGCGTGGTCGGCGCCAGGGCAGGGGGTGCCCGGCCGCTTCGGCCCGCGCTCCGCGTCTTGTCATGGGGTGCCGCGGCGATGGCTGCCACCGCCGGCATCGGTCATCTCGTCGGGACCGCCGTCTGATCTTTCCGCCGACCTGCCCGGCGTTGCATAATTGTCATCGTGAAGATTTCTTTCGAGAAAAGATCCGATTTGATCGACAATTCTGGGCGCCGTCGCACTGGCATAGGGCGGTCGCAGCGACGGCGGCAGGCTATTGTAAGCTCATGCCGGGCGGGGGGGCGATGAACGGCAAGACGACGCTAAAGTGTTAATAAGGAAGCAGTTTACCGATAATTGACGCCTGTCGTCTGGACGCGTCGATCGCTGTCCGATGACTAGGCTGCCGTAGCGGAATGTCAGGCTCCATCGCGCCGATGTCGCCGACGTCGTGCCGACCGGTTGTAAATTTAACCGGGCATAAGGTTAACTATCTCGAAAACCTTAACTGCGACAGTCCTCGTATAAGGAGCCTTATATGAGACCCGACGTTAAGGCGTTATTAGCACGACTAGGACAGCGCGATTTCCAGTATCGCCAGTTCGCCGATCCTATTGCCGATGTCGAGCCGTGGCCGATGTTCGCCGCATTGCTTGAAGATGACCGGGTCGTCGGTCGCGCCGAGACGGTCGATAACAGGCAACATGCTGTAAAATCGTCAAACTTTCTTGGAGAATATAGCGACACGACTTCCGTGAACGCGCCGGTCGAGCGGCAGGGGGGCAGTCTTCGCGCCTTCCTGTCCGGCCTGTCGGACGATGGCGGGGAGCGTCGCTAGATGCCGTTGATCCTTTGCCATTCCCCGGTCGGCGGCGTCGGGACGACGTTCCTCACCGCGCATCTCGCGCTCGGGCTCGCCTCGCGCGGCTATGACGTCACCGCAATCGACTTCACCCACGCCGACGCGCTCAAGCTGTTCTTCGGGATGCTGCCGACGCAGGAAATCCCGGCAATGACCGATGCTGCCAGCGAAGGTATCGTCGTCGACGGAGTCGAACTCCTGTCCGGCCATGCCGCCGCGCAGAGCGGCAGTTTCGGCCGGTTGCTGGCACAGCACGCGACTTCGCCGTTCGACGACGACCGGATCGTGATCGCCGACGTCGCCTCCGCCGATCTCGCGCTCAAGACCAGCCTGTTGTCGCATGCCGCGCTGCATCTGTGCGCGCTCGCACCGCAGCCGACGTCGCTGGCGGCGCTGGCGAAGGTCCAGCCGGGGACGCCGACGATCGATCTGGAGCAGACCGTGTTCGTGCTCAACCAGCTCGACGATACGCGCAAGCTGTCGCGGCACAGCCAGATCTTCCTGCGAGCGCTGTTCGGCGAAAAGCTGATCGCGACGGTGCGTCGGGACGAGGCGGTGAACGAGGCGCTGGCGTCGTTCCAGCCGGTCGCGCGCTACGCCAAGCAGAGCGTCGTGCTGTCCGACCTCGCGACGCTGACCGCCGCGATCGAGACGCGCTGCGGCTTTGTCTCGCGAGAGGATCGGGCCCAGTGAAGACGCCTGGCAACACCAACCAGCCCCGCTTTAGCAACACGCTGGGTATTCCAGCGATATTGGGCATCGTCGTCGCGGCGTTCCTGGCCCTTGTCGTGGTCACCGTACCGCTGGCGCTGAAGGCACAATGGATCTTCGCCGGGGTATCGATCCTCGGTGCGATCCTGCTCGGCCGGGGAACGTCGCGACGTGCGACGCTGGTGCTTGCCCTGCTCTCGCTCGTCGTATCGACGCGCTATCTGTTCTGGCGGACCACCGCGACGCTCGAGTTCGAAAGCGCGCTCGGCACCGTGCTGGGCATGGGGCTGTACCTCGCCGAGCTGTACGCCTGGATCATCCTCGCGCTCGGCGTGTTGCAGACCGCGTGGCCGCTCGATCGACAGGCGGTCGAACTGGTCGGCGAGCCGCATGAATGGCCGACCGTCGACGTCTATATCCCGACCTATAACGAGAGCCTGGAGATCGTCCGGACGACGGTGCTTGCCGCGCTCGACATGGATTACCCGCGCGACCGGTTCCACGTCCACCTACTCGACGACGGCCGCCGGCCCGAGTTCCGCGCGTTCGCGCGCTCGGTCGGCTGCGGCTACATCACCCGCGCCGACAACAACCATGCGAAGGCGGGCAACCTCAACGCGGCGATGTCCAATACCCAAGGCTCGCTGATCGCGATCTTCGACTGCGATCACGTGCCGACGCGGGCGTTCCTGCAGATGACGGTCGGCTGGTTCCAGCGCGACAAGAAGCTCGCACTCGTCCAGACCCCGCATCACTTTTATTCGCCCGATCCGGTCCAGCGCAATTTGGGCTCGGTTCGCGACCTGCCGGGCGAGGGCGACCTGTTCTACGGCGCGGTCCAGCGTGGCAACGACCTGTGGGATGCCGCCTTCTTCTGCGGATCTTGCGCGATCATCCGCCGCGAAGCGCTCGCCGACACCAATGGTTTCGCGTTCGAGACCGTCACGGAGGACGCGCATACCGCGCTCCGCCTCCAACGGATGGGCTGGTCGACCGCATATCTCGGCATCCGGTTGTCGGCCGGGCTCGCGACCGAGCGCCTCGTGCTGCATATCGGCCAGCGCATCCGCTGGGCACGCGGGATGACGCAGATCCTGCGCATCGACAATCCGCTGTTCGGGCGCGGGCTCAGCCTGCAACAGCGGTTTTGCTACCTGAATGCGATGCTGCATTTCCAGTTTCCACTGCCGCGCATCGCCTTCCTGACCAGCCCGCTGGCGTATCTGATCCTCGGCGAGAACATCATCCACGCCTCGGCCGGCATGATCTTCGCTTATGCCGCGGCGCATCTCTACTGCGCGCAGGTTTCGGGCGGACGATTGCAGGGCGGCGATCGTCGACCGTTCTGGGGCGAGGTGTACGAGACGATTCTCGCGTTCCACCTCGTCAAGCCGACCGTCGTCACGCTGTTCCGGCCGCACGGTGGCAAGTTCAACGTCACCGACAAGGGCTCGCTGCTCGACAAGACGCATTTCGATACCGCGACCGCGCGTCCGCACCTGATCTGCATCGGCCTGGTGCTGTTCGGGATCGCGTTCGGGTTCGTGAAATACCTGTTCTTCCCGCATCTGTTCAACATCCAGGGCGATACGCTGGTGCTGAACACGGTGTGGGCGGTCTTCAGCCTCGTCATCCTGCTGGCGGCCGTATCGGTCGCGCGCGAGACGCGGCAGGTCCGCGAATATATCCGCATCCCCGTCCAGCTGCCGGCGACGCTCTATTTCGCGGACGGCCACGTCGTCGATGTGGAGACGATCGATCTGTCGATGGGCGGGCTCGCGATTACGGCGCCGCCCGGCATCACGCTGGCGGACCGGGAGGTCACGCACGTCGCCCTGCCGATGGGCGACGAAGTGCTGACGCTCCCCGTGCAGACGCAACGCGTCAGCAAGACCATGGCAACTATGCGGTTTCTGGAACTCGACATGCTTCAACTACGCCAACTCGTTCGTGCCGTGATGGGGCGCAACGACGCCTGGGAGCCGGAGGGGCCACGCCAGCCGGTCTCGACGCTGCGATCGTTGCGCGACATCCTCGTCGTCGACCTCGTCACGCTGAAGCGCCTGCTCGGGCTCAATCGCGCGGAACGCCGTCGCGAGCGGACCCGCCTGACCGCGGCGACCGCAGCGCTGGCCGCAGCGGCGGTGTTGATGACCTTGGGTTTGCCGCAGCCGGTCGCGGCGCAGGACTCCCCCGTCACCGTGCCGATATCCGCACCCGAAGCGGCTGGCGGCATCCGCCAGGAGCGGCTGACGCTGAAGGATCTGCGTATCCGCAGCGCGATCCGACTGGCGGGAACGCGGGGCGAGATCGCGATCCCGTTCGGCCTGCGCACCAACGAAGTCGTCACCGCGGCCAACCTGACGCTGGCGCTTGCCTGGTCGCCGGCGCTGCTGCCGGATCTCAGCCAGTTCGTGGTGATGCTCAACGGCGAAGTCGTCCGCACGGTCCGGCTGACGCCCGACGGTGCCGGTGGCCAGCAACTGACCATGGCGGTCAACCCGGCGCTGTTCCTGCCCGGCGACAACCAGCTCAACCTGCGACTGATCGGTCACTACACGCGCGATTGCGAGGATCCGTTCCACAGCTCGCTCTGGGCCAATGTCAGCAACACCCGGTCGGCGCTCGACCTGACGATCCAGCGGCTTCCGCTCGGCCCCGACCTCGCGCGGCTGCCCTCTCCGTTCTTCGACAAGGCGGACAACCTTCCGCTCAACCTGCCGTTCGTCTTCGCCACCGCGCCGTCGAACGGCGAACTCGAGGCGGCGGCTAGCGTCGCATCATGGTTCGGCCGACTCGCCAGCTATCGCGGCTTCGCGTTCAAGCCGAGCTATGGCCGCATTCCGCGCGGCAACGCGATCGTCTTCCTGCGTCCCGGCATGCGTGTCGGCAGCTATGTCCCGACCATCACCGGACCCTCGGCGATGGTGATCCGCAATCCGTTCGACGGCTTCGGCGAATTGCTGCTGGTGATGGGGCGCGACGAGCGTGAACTGAAGCTCGCCGCCGCCGCCTTGGCAACGGGGCGCGGCACCATCGGCGGCGCTGGCGCGTCGTTCGACGGAGTCCGCATTCCGACCTATGCGCGTTATGCCGCGCCACGCTGGCTGCGCTCGGACCGCGCGGTCCGGCTCGGCGAGATCGTCGACCCGCGCTCGTTGCAGGGGGTCGGCCTGCCGCCCGGCCCGCTGACCGCGGCATTCCGTACCGCGCCCGACCTGTTCTTCTGGCCACGCGGCGGCGCGTCGCTCGACCTGCGCTATCGCTATCCGTCGGCGCCGTGGCTCGACCGCCGTTCGTCGCGGCTCGATATCTCGATCAACAACCAGTATCTGCGGACGCTGCCGCTCGCGGGTGCGGCGTGGTGGAAGGCGCTCATCGGCGGCCAGGACGGCGCGACCTCGAGCCGATCGTCGGCCAAGGTCGAGCTGCCGAACTACAATCTGTTCGGCCAGAACGAGCTGATCTTCGACTACAATTTGATCCTCGCGAATAAGAAGAAGTGCGAGGGCACGCTGCCCGAGAACGTCCATGTCGCGATCGATCCGGACAGCATGATCGACCTGACCCATGCCTATCATGCGCAGCGGATGCCGAGCCTCGCGACCTTCGCCAACGCCGGCTATCCGTTCACGATCAGCCCCGATCTGGCCGAGACCATCGTCGTGATCGCCGCGGCACCCGATGCCGCCACGGTCGAAGCATTCCTGACAATGATGGGTCGCTTCGGCGATTCGACCGGCGCAGCGACGACCGCCGTCACGGTGACGCAGGCCACGGACAGCGGTCGCCTTGCTGGCCGCGATATCCTCGTCATCGGCATGCCGCGCACGGTCGCGACGGGCAGCCTGTTCGCCGGCGCACCGGTGCGGATCGAAGGTGGGCGCCTGCGCGTGACCGAGCGCCGTCCGCTCGACCGCGTCTTCGGCCTCGTATCGCCCTATGGCGACAGCGACATCGACGAGACGAATGCGTTCCTGACCACGGCCGACCGCTTCGACGGGTTCGTCAGCTTCCGGTCGCCCTATGACGATGCCCGCACGGTCGTCGCGATGCTGAGCACCGACAGCCTCGACCTGCCGGAGCTCGCCCAAGGGCTCGCCGACCAGAAGATCAACGCGCAGGTCCAGGGCGACCTGTCGGTGACGAGTGGGGAGGGGATGCGCAGCTTTGCGGTCGGCCAGACCTATTGGTCCGGCGCGTTACCAGTGTGGATGCGGATCGCATGGTGGTTCAGCGAACGGCCGTTGTTGATGGCGCTCAGCGGACTGCTGGTCGCACTGCTGCTCGCGGGGCCGCTGTACCTGGTGCTGATACGCCAGCAGCGTCGTCGCCTCGGGTCGGAGGACGCGGCGTGATCCGCGCCGCAACGCTCGCGCTGTTGATGGCGGGGATCGCGTCGCCGCTGCTCGTCCAGCCCGCGACGGCGCAGGTCGCCGGCGTCGGTGCGCTGGTCCAGCAGGGCCGCTATTGGCAGTCGCGTGGCCGCGCCGATCTGGCGCGGACCGCGTATCGCCGGGCGCTCGCGCTCGATCCTTCGAATGCGGAGGCCCGACGCGCCCTGTCGGCGCCGACCGCATCGGCACCAGCTCAGGCTCCGCAACCGGCCAGGTCTGCCGCGTCGAACGCGATGGGTATGACAGGTCCGGCACCGACGCCTGCCGTTGCGCCGGTACGGGTGCCTCAGCAACAGGCACAAGCGGCAACCCGTCGCACGCTTTCCGCACCCGCGGATCGGGGCGGCGATGCCCGCGCGGCGGGGTTCCGGTATCTCGAGCAGGGCAACCTCCCGCAGGCGCAGCGCCAGTTCGAAACGGCGCTGTCCGGCAATCGCAACGATGCCGATGCGGCCGGTGGCCTGGGCGTCGTCCGGCTGCGGCAGTCGCGGTTCGCCGAAGCTGCCGACCTGTTGTCGCGTGCGTCCGTGCGCGGAAACGGTGCGCGCTGGGCCGAGGCGCTCGCCTCCGCAAGATTCTATGCCCAGCTGGACGATGCGCGCGCCAAGCTGGCAGCAGGCGACGTGGCGGGTGCGCAGACGGTGACCGAGACGCTGGTGCGCAGTGGTGTCAAGGATCGCGGTCCGGCGCTCGCGCTGCTCGCAGACATTTACGAGCGTCAGGGCCGCTATGCTGATTCCGCGGACATGTCGCGTCAGGCGGGGTCGGCCGGGGGCAGCCAGGCGCAGTTGCAGAGCCGATCGGTGCGCAACGACGCGTTGCAGGCGGCGGCGCACGGCGATCCGGTTCAGGCGGACCAGCTTTTCCAGCGCGGGCTGGTGCTGGACCCGGCGGACCCGTGGATCCGCTACGAATATGCGCGCTACATGCTGAGTCAGGGCCGTGCGCCCGAGGCCGAGGCAATGATCCAGTCGATCCAGACGATCGGCACGCCCGATGCGCTGTACGCTGCGGCGATGCTGCACAACGAGCGCGGTCGGCAGGCCCAGGCGACGTCGTTGCTGTCGCGCCTGACCGACGCGCAGAAGACGCCCGCGATCCGTCGCTTCGAGGCGCAGATCGCGGTCGACTCCGCGGTCGCTCGGGCAAAGGCGATCGCCGCGCAGGGTCGTGGCGGCGAAGCGATCGCTACATTGCGCCAGATCGGCTCGACTCCCACGCTAAGCGCAGCGTCGCTGGCATCGATCGCGGGTGGGCTGGACGAACTCGGCGATCAGGCGGGCGCGGTTCCGCTGGCGCAGCGTGCGCTCGCCGCCAGTCCGTCGACCGCCGGAGAGTATGAACCGATCGTTCGCGTCCTTGCCCGCACCGGCCAGGACGGCGCCGTCGCCACTGCGATCGAGCAGGCGCGCGCTACGGCGGCGGGGTCTCCTGACGGAGCATCCGCGGTCGGTCGGCTGGAGGGTATCGCGGCGGCGTCGCAGGCCGATCGCCTGCGCCTCGCCGGCCAGAACGCACAGGCGTTCGACCTGCTGCAACAGGCCTGGACCAGCGCGCCCGGCAATGCCGACGTGCTCGGCGCGCTCGGGCGGCTGTACCAGTCGGGCAATATGGCGTCGCAGGCAGCGCAGACCTACCAGATGGTGCTCGCCACGCATCCGCGCGACAAGGGCGCGCTGATCGGCCTGATCGGCAGCGCCGGCGCAGGCGGCAACCACGACCTTGCCGTCGCCACCGTTGATCGCGCGCTCGCGGCGTATCCCGACGACTACGAGATTTACGCAGCTGCCGGCCAGATGGAGGAGGCGCGCGGCGATCGCGGTGCGGCCAAGCGCTATCTGCGTCGCGCCGAAACCGCCTATGCCGCGCGGTCCGGCAGCACCGCGACGTTGAGCATCGGCAATCCGTTCGCAGCGGGCATGAGCGCCACCAACCCATTCCGACAGGCCGAACAGGCACCCGTCGCCGCTGCCAATCCGTTCGCCTTCAGCGGTGGACGGATCCCTGCATCGACGCCGGTGTCGACATCGGGGCGCGGGCGATCGCAGTCGACGCCGATGGCGTTCACCGTCGCACCCGGCTACGCGGCGGGTGGGTCCGGTGGCGGCTTCCCGGCACCGTCAGGCATGCCGGCAGGCGCAGCCGCGCCCGGGATAGGGGGATCGATGGCGGGCGGCGACGCCACGCTGATCCGCCTGCGCGACGACATCGCCCGGTTGAGCAGCGATACTGGCCCGCGCGCCGAGATGAAGCTCGGCTACCGCGAGCGCTCGGGCGAAACGGGCCTTAGCGAACTGCGCGAATTGTCGGGTACGGCCACCGTCTCGACCGGTCTTGCAGGGGGACGGATCGCGGTCTCCGCCAGCCCGGTGGTGATCGACTCCGGCCGACCGACCGGCTCGGCGCTTGCGCGCTTCGGTCGCAACGCCACCCCGGAAGCGCAGGGCATCGTCGCCGCGCTGCCATCTGCACTCGTGCAGGCGGATACGCAGCACGCCTCAGGCGTCGCGGTCTCCGCCTCCTATGACAGCCCCGGCGTACGGATCGAAGTCGGCTCCACGCCGATCGGCTTCGACGACACCGAGGTTACCTGGGGCTTCACCGCCAAGCCGAAGCTCTCGCAGACCGTGTCGGCGCAGGGCTGGGTCAAGCGCGAGCCGGTCACCGACAGCGTCGTCTCCTATGCCGGCACGCGCGACCCGGTCACCGGTGAACGCTGGGGACAGGTGATGCGGACCGGCGGCGGTGCGTCGCTGTCCTGGGATCACGAGGGCACCGGCGTGTATGCCGACGTCTCCGGCTATCGCTACACCGGCACGAACGTTCGCGACAATCGCGGGTATCAGGCGAATGCAGGCGGCTATCTACCGCTCTATCGTGGCGGCAATTCGACGCTCACCGCCGGGCTCAACCTCAACTGGCAGGCGTTCGACAACAACCAGAACTACTTCACCTATGGCCATGGCGGCTATTTCAGCCCGCAAAGCTTCCTGAGCATGAGCCTGCCGATCCGCTACGCGTATACTTCCGCGCGGTGGGAGGGGCGGCTGGGCGTCGCGCCGGGGTATCAGAGCTTCGAGCAGGATCGCGCGCCGATCTATCCGACCGATCCTACCGCACAGGCCGAGCTGGACGCACTCAAGGCGCGCAATACCGACGTCCGCTCGTATTACGACAGCCTCAGCAACACCGGGTTCGCCTTTTCGGCGGATGGATCGTTGTTCTATCGGTTGAACGGCAACACGCGGGTCGGCGCCTCGGCCAGCGCCAATACCTTTGGTACATATGACGATTACCGATCGACGTTCGAATTGCGCCAGTCGCTGGGGGGATCCAAATGAACGACATGACACACTGGTCCACCATATCCGCAACCGAGGTCGGCGCGGCCAGCCTGTTGCTGGGCGGCATGGTCGGCGAAGTCGCGGCGGGCGCGACGACCGCACAGCGACGCGCGTTCTTTCGCGCGGTCGGTGCGCGGATCGCGGCGACGCACCCGGTCGGCGACGCCGAGGACATCGTCGCGCTTGCGGAATCGATCAACCGGCTCTGGCACCAGCATGATTGCGGCGAGGTCCGCTTCGAGCTCGCCCCCGACGGCTTGCTCATCACGCACACCGGTTTCGCACGCCGGCTGTCGCCGATCCTTGGTGGTGCGACCGAGCAGGTGCTGCGGCCGATCCTGGAAGGCGCCTATGACGCCTGGCTCCATACGCTCGGCAGCGGAGCCAATCTCTCGACCCGCACGTTGTGGTGGAGCGATACGGAGGCCCGATTGAAGCATGGACGTTGATCGTCGACACGTGATTGCCGGCTTGGGCGGATTGGCCGTCGCCGGATGCAGCAAGGCACAGGGGCCGACCGATAGCGCGCCGGATCAGGCGAATGGTGCCAGCCACGGCATCGCCAGGGCCAGCCACCGCCCCGATCCGAACGGTATCGGCGGCCAGACGCCGGGCGGCGTGAACTGGGCGACGTTCAAGACGCGCTTCATGGATCAGAGCGGGCGGATCGTCGACAACGGGAATGGCGGTATCAGCCACAGCGAAGGCCAGAGCTATGCGCTGGCGATGGCGGTCGCGGCGGGGGATCGCGACGGGTTCGAGCGGGTCTATCGCTGGACCGAGACCAATCTCGCCCGGCCCGACATGGCGCTCTATTCCTGGCGCTACGATCCGGCGAAGCCCGATCCGGTCGCCGATCGCAACAACGCGACCGACGGCGACCTGTTGATCGCGTACGCACTCGCCAAGGCGGCCGACCGGTGGAAGCAACCGCGTTATGCGGCACGCTCGCGGGCGATCGCCGCCGCCATCGCGTCGCGCCTGACGCGCGCGGTCGGGGGGCGGATGCTGCTGTTGCCCGGTCTGGAAGGGTTCTCCGCGCCGGGAAGGACCACCGTCAACCCGTGCTATTACGTGTGGCCCGCGTTGGACCTGTTCGCCACGACCGGCGATGCGGCGACATGGCGCCGCGTGATCGCGGACGGCGAGGCCCTGCTGGCTGCGGCAAGGTTCGGCGCACACCGCTTGCCTGCCGACTGGATCGATATATCGAACACCGGGGCAGTGTCGCCGGCCGCCGACAAGCCGCCACGGTTCGGCTTCGACGCGATCCGTGTCCCACTCTACGCCAGCGTCAGCGGTCGGAGCGCGCTGGTCGAACCGATCCGGACATGGTGGCAGACGATGCCATCGGCGCAGATCCCGGCGTGGATTGACGTGGTGTCCGGCCAGACAGCGGAATATCCGCTCTCGGCCGGGGGGCAGGCGGTCGTCGGGCGAACCCTCGGGACGAAGCGCCCTGTCACGCTGGCGACAGACTATTATGCCGCGGCGCTGCAGTGCCTGGCGAGCATGTTCTGAACCGCTGTGTTCGGCGCGCCGGCCCGCGATTACAAGGCAGCTCGTCGATCTGTTAGAGCCTGTGAAGATCTGCTTGGCAGACCCTGTGTCACGTGACTATACCGCTCGGTACTGAAATACGTGCCGAGCGATCCACGGGCTACTGCACGATCAGCAGGAGATGGCGATGTCGATACTCATCAACGGGTTAGCAGTAGCGCTGCCCGACGATCCCCGCGTGTCGCTGCTCGATCTCTTACGCCAAGGTCTGCATCTCTCGGGCACCAAGAAGGGCTGTAACCAAGGCGCATGCGGCGCGTGCACGGTCTTGGTCGATGGCGAGCGTATCGTGTCCTGCCTTGCGCTCGCGGTGCAGTATGACGGGCGCCAGGTGACCACGATCGAGGGGCTGGCCGACGGCGATGCGCTGCACCCGTTGCAGCAGGCGTTCATCGATCATGACGGGTTCCAGTGCGGCTATTGCACGCCCGGCCAGATCTGTTCGGCGATCGGCATGGCGGCGGAGGCCAAGCGCGGGGTGCCGAGCCATGTCAGTGCCGATCTCACCGCCGACGTGACGCTGACCCGCGAGGAACTGCAGGAGCGGATGAGCGGCAATCTGTGCCGTTGCGGCGCGCATAACGGGATCATCGACGCGATCCGTGAAACCCTGAAATCCGAGATCGACACGGCGGAGATGGCGGCATGACCCCCTTCACCTACGCGCGGGCCGAAGACGCGGCCGATGCCCTGCGGCTCGGGCAGGCGAGCGCGGCGGCGTATCTCGGCGGCGGCACCAACCTCGTCGACCTGATACGCGAGACGGTCGCTAAGCCAAGCGCTCTCATCGACGTGACCGGGCTGTCCAGCGAGATCGAGGAAACCGAGGGCGGCGGGCTGATGATCGGCGCGGCGGTGCGCAACACCGCTCTGGCCGAGCATCTGGCGGTGCGGACGCGCTATCCGGTCTTGTCGCGCGCGATCCTCGCAGGGGCGTCGGCGCAGATCCGCAACATGGCGACGGTCGGCGGCAACCTGCTCCAGCGGACGCGGTGCACCTATTTCTACGACACCGATGGATCGCGCTGCAACAAGCGCGCACCGGGATCCGGCTGCGACGCGATCGAGGGCTTCACGCGGGGACACGCCATTCTCGGCGCGTCGTCGGCGTGCGTGGCGACGCATCCCTCGGACATGTGCGTAGCGCTCGCCGCGCTTGATGCGATCGTACACCTACACGGACGGGGCGGGGCGCGGACGCTGCCGTTCACCGAGCTTCATCGCCTGCCGGGCGATCATCCCGAGTTCGACACCGTGCTTGAGCCGGGCGAGCTGGTCACCGCGATCGAACTGCCGCCGATGAATTTCGCGGCCAACTCGACTTATCGCAAGGTGCGCGACCGAGCGAGCTACGCCTTCGCGCTGGTCTCGATAGCAGCCGCGCTTGAGATCGAGGGCGGCGTCGTCAAGGACGTGCGGATCGCGCTCGGCGGGGTCGCGCACAAGCCTTGGCGCGCGTCCAAGGCGGAGGCGGTTTTGCGGGGCGGTCCCGCGACCGAACAGGCGTTCCGCGCCGCTGCCGTCGCCGAGATGGCGGACGCCCAGCCGCTGCGCGACAACGGCTTCAAGATCGAACTGACCAAGCGCACCCTCGTCGCCGTCCTTGGCGACCTTTCCGGAGCAGCAGCATGAGCATCGTCGATACGCTCAAGGAAACCGCGCAGGGCCTGGTCCAGGGCGCAATGAGCAAGCTCGTGCCGCTCGCCCCCGATAGTTGGATTCCGGGCGGCGTGCCCGATCCGTTGATCCGCCAGCAGCACGGTTTGATCGGCACCTCGGTGTCGCGGCTCGACGGTCCGCTCAAGGTGCGCGGAGCAGCGCCGTTCGCGGCGGAGTTTCCGCTGGAGGGCATGGTCTACGCCGCGCTCGCCTACGCCACGATTCCGCGCGGGCGGATCGCGGCGATCGATACCGCGGCGGCCGAGGCTGCGCCGGGCGTCGTGCTGGTGATGACGCACCTGAACGCGCCACGGATGAACACGCCGGCAGTGTTCGGCTCGTCGCCGACCGCGGCGGGGCCTGCGGACCTCCCGATCATGCAGGACGACCGCGTACACTGGAACGGCCAGCCGATCGCGGTCGTGCTCGCCGAGACGCAGGAGCACGCCGATCATGCCAAGTCGCTGATCGTTGCGACCTATGCAGCCGAGCCGTCCACGACCTCGCTCGCTGCGGCGAAGGCGGAAGGACCCCAACCGGGCCTTTTCATGGGCCAGCCGCTGCTGAACGAGATCGGCGACGCGGACGCGATGCTGGCGGCGGCGCCGCACAAGGTCGATCACGTCTATCGCACGCCCCGGCATAACCACAACGCGATCGAGCCGCATGCCGCGACGATCGCGTGGGTCGGCGACGAGTTGATCGTCCACGACGCGACACAACTCGTGACCGCAGAGGCGCAGACGATCGCCGACGTGTTCGACCTGAAGGCGGAACAGGTGCGCGTCACCTCGCCGTTCGTCGGCGGCGGGTTCGGTGGCAAATGCCTTTGGGATCACCAGATCCTCGGTGCTGCTGCGGCCAAACTCGCCGGGCGACCGGTCCGGATCACGCTGACGCGCGAGGGCGTGTACCGGGTCGTCGGTGGGCGCACGCTGACCGAACAGCGGGTCGCCATCGGCGCGGATGCGGACGGCCGCTTCAAGGCGTTGGTCCACACCGGCATCGCCGCGATGACCCCGCACAACAACATGCCCGAGCCGTTCATCCTCGGCACGCGCGGCGGCTATGCGGCGGACAGCTTCAAGCTGTCGGTCGAGACGGTCAAGATGAACATGCTCGCCAACACCTTCATGCGCGCGCCCGGCGAGTCCGTCGGCACGTTCGCGCTGGAATCGGCGATCGACGAGCTGGCGGTCGAGCTCGACATGGATCCGATCGCGCTGCGCATCCGTAACGAGCCGGACAAGGATCCGACGTCGGGCCTGCCATTCTCGTCCCGTCATATCGTCGAGGCGTGGCGCAGCGGCGCGGCGCGGTTCGGTTGGGACGAGCGGAGCGCCGAGCCGGGTACGCGTCGCGAAGGCGAGTGGCTGATCGGCATGGGCTGCGCGACGGGCACCTATCCCTATTACCGTATGCCGGGCGCCGCCGCGCGGATCACGCTGCGTCGGGACGGGCATGCCCTTGTCGAGATCGCCGCACATGAGATGGGGATGGGAACCTCGACGACGACCGCTATGGTCGCCGCCGATCGGCTTGGGTTGCCGCTCGACCGCGTGTCGGTAGGCTATGGCGACTCCATCATCCCGGGCACGATCCTGGCCGGCGGATCGCAGCAGACCGCGGCGATCGGCGCGGCGGTGATCGCCGCGCATCATGCGCTGGTTGCCGAATTGCTGAAGCTGGCAGGCAACGACTCGCGGCTTGCCGGTCTGGCGCCGGACGAGGTCGGCAGCGAGGATGGCGGGCTTGCCAAGCTCGACGATCCGACCCGGCGCGAGAGCTACGTCTCGATCCTGGAGCGGGCGCAGCGTGAGAGCGTGGTGGTCAGCGAAGAGGCGTCGCAGCCGCTCGAACTGATGCACTGGTCGATGCATTCGCACAGCGCGCTGTTCTGCGAGGTGCGGGTCAACGCGGTCACCGGCGAGACTCGCGTCAGCCGCTTTCTGGGCGCGTTCGATTGCGGCCGCATTCTCAACCCGAAGACCGCGCGCAGCCAGTTCCGCGGCGGGATCGTCATGGGTCTCGGCATGGCATTGATGGAGGAGACGCAGTTCGACGAGCGCAACGGCCGCATCATGAACCCGAGCCTTGCCGAATATCATGTGCCCGTGCACCTCGACGTACCCGAGATCGACGTGATCTGGACCGATATCGCCGACCCGCACACTCCGATGGGCGCGCACGGCGTGGGTGAGATCGGCATCACTGGCGTCGCGGCGGCGGTGGCGAATGCGATCTACAACGCAACGGGGAAGCGGGTGCGCGACCTGCCGATCACGTTGGACAAGGTGATGATTTGAGAGGGCGGGTTATACTATCCCGACGGCCGCATGCGGCCACGTTTGGGCCGATGCGTAAGCACCGGCCCGGACGATCAGTTGCTGTCCGAATCGTCGTCGCCACCGTCGATCGCGAGGTAGAGACCACCTGCGACTGCGACGGCTGCCAGTGCGACCACGATAAAGCCACCGCCGGCGAGCTTGTCCTTCTTCACGGTCGGGGTACCGGCGCGCGATGCCTGGGCAACCGACAGGTTGGCCGTGCTCGCCGGGGCTGCGCTGGCTGCGACAGGTGCTGCGACCAGCGCCAGGCCGGCCGAAGCCATCGCCAAAGATTTGATGATCATAAACGTCTCCATGGATGCAACGCAAACTCGTCGCATCCGCACAAACGACTGAACATGACAAATTGTTCAGAAATATCGAAAATGGACCGACTTAGGGGGCTGGGCGTTTGCTGCTCGCCACTATGCGTACGAAAAGTGCTTGAAGTCCAACGCCTTGGGCCCCGGCCGTCGCTACGGGATTGGTGCCGCTACGGAATCGGGCGTCGGCGACGTCACGCTTCGTGACGAGCTTTACGGTGGATGGATTCGTCTTCGGCGGTCAAGGCGCGCCAACGGTTCAGGCTATGGTCGCGAAGCAAGGGCGCGCGACATCTGCTGCACGACGACCGCCAATCGACCGCGTCATGCCAAATCTTGTCGCCGCGCCGTCGATGCCCGATCAGTGAACAAAGCAGTCCCATTGTTCTCGTCCCCCAACGAGAGACCATAGTAACAGCCGCATCGGACCTTTTAAAGACATTCGTCGGACGCCGGAGTCCCGATCATGGACGATCAATTCGGTTCTGAACGGGCAGGGCGGTTTTGGACGAGACGAAATCTAGTCGGAGGCGGTGTGCGCCCAAGCCGTTCAAACCCGGTTCACTCGGAGAAATGCTATAAGATTGGTGCAGACCAGCAGGTCTTCTTCGGCGTCCTCGCAAGCGAGGAAAATGGCTCCCTGAGTAGGATTCGAACCTACGGCCACTCGATTAACAGTCGAGAGCTCTACCGCTGAGCTATCAGGGAACGTTGCCGGAGGCGGCTCTATAAACGGCCAGTCGGACGATGCAAGCAGGTTTCGCCGCAAAAATGCAAAGTCCGCGATAAACTGCGGTCAGGAGACGAACTGCTCCATCGTGATGCGGTCGTCGAGCGCGTGCTCGGGATCGAACAGCAGCGTCAGTTCGCGTGCCCGGTCCATGCAGATGTCGACCTGTGCGACATCGCGGATCTCGCGCTGATCTGCGACCGCTGAGACGGGGCGCTTGCCGGGATCGATTACGCGGATACCGATCCGTGCCTTGTCGGGCAGGATCGCACCGCGCCAGCGCCGCGGGCGAAACGGGCTGATGGGTGTCAGCGCGATCATGCCCGAGCCGAGCGGCAAGATCGGGCCATGGGCCGACAGGTTGTAGGCGGTCGAGCCGGCGGGCGTCGCGACGAGGATACCGTCGCAGGCAAGCTCGGGCAGGACGATGCGGTCGTTCACCGTCACTTCGAGGTTCGCGGTCTGACGGGTCTCGCGCAGGAACGACACTTCGTTGATCGCGGGCAGCGTGTGGGTGCGCCCGTCGACGCCGAGCGCGGTCATGCTGAGCGGGACGACCTTGAACGGTTTCGCGCGCTCCAGGCGGTCGCCCAGGCCGTGATGGCGCCATTCGTTCATCAGGAAGCCGACCGTGCCGAGGTTCATCCCGAACACGGGAACGGGCGGCTTGCGGCGTTCCAGCATGGCGTGGAGGGTCTGCAGCATGAACCCATCGCCGCCGAGCGCGATGATGACGTCAGCCTGCTCGACCGACACCCACTCGCCCATGTCGGCGAGCTGAGCCTCTGCCGCACGAGCGGGCGGGGTGTTGGACGCAACGAGCGCCCGCCGCTCGTACCGGCTCATCCGCCGGTGACGCTCATGTGACGTGCCACGGCGGGGCCTTCGCCCTGGCCGATGCGGAAGTCGTGCGCCTTCGGCTTGGCGAACAGGCCGGCGTCGATCGCTTCGTCGAGCCCGGCGGTACCGCCTTCGCGCAGCGCCGCCTTCAGGTCGACCTGGTCGTCATGCCCGAGGCACATGTAGAGCTTGCCTTCGGTGGTCAGGCGAACGCGGTTGCATCCGTCGCAGAAGTTCGCGGTCAGCGGCGAGATCAGCCCGAGACGGGTACGCGTCCCGTCGACGTTCCAGTAGCGCGCCGGGCCGCCAGTCTTGTGGGCGTCGCGTGCGAGCGCGAACTGCTGGCCGAGTTCGTCGAACACTTTGGTGAGCGGCAGGAAACGGTCGGTGCGGTCCTCGTCGATCGCGCCGAGCGGCATCGTCTCGATCAGCGACAGGTCGAAGCCCTCGTCGCGACACCAGGCGAGCATCGGTGCGATCTCGTCCTCGTTGAAGCCCTTCAGCGCGACCATGTTGATCTTGATCGCCAGACCGGCATCACGGGCTGCGTAGATGCCGCCGATGACCTGCGCGACATCGCCGTGGCGGGTGATGTAGCGGAAGCGCTCGGGATCGCGGCTGTCCATGCTGACGTTGACGCGGCGGATCCCCGCATCGACCATCGCCTCGGCATGCTGCGCGAGGCGCGTGCCGTTGGTGGTCATCGTCAGTTCTTCGAGGCCCCCCCCTTGTCCATTGGCGCCGATGTTGTGGCCGAGGCGCTGCACGAGTTCGGCGACGTCACGCCGTACCAGCGGTTCGCCACCCGATAGCCGGATCTTCGTGACGCCGCGCGCGATGAAGCGCTCGGCGATGATCGCGATTTCTTCTAGGCTCAGCAGTTTGCTGCGCGGCAGGAACGTCATCTGTTCCGCCATGCAATATCGGCACCGCAGGTCGCACCGATCCGTCACCGAAATCCGCAGATACTTGATCGTGCGGCCGTGGGTATCCTGCAGCGGCTTCTGCTTGAGGGCTGGCACGAGCGTCATTGCATCAGAGCTAAGACGTGGCTGTCCCGGTAACAAGGCCGGATCGGCTGGTAATGGATTGGCGCGCGTCGAAGCGGCGGCTAGGCTCGCACCGATGGAGCGGGGTGCGACGGATATGGAAGACATGCAGACCGCAACGACACTGTTTGCAGTATCGTTCCGTCAACGCGATGAAATCGCCGAGGTTTTGGCCAGTGCCGGCGCTGGTGCCGGCTGGCAGGCGGTGGTGTTCAAGGATGCCGATGCGATCCAGAACCGCTTTCTGTCGAGCGGCGCACCGGTCGCCCTGATCGACGCGCGCGGCGCGCTCGACGACGGGCTGTCCGCGACGCGCGCGCTGGGAGGGCTGGTCGCGACCAATGGCGCTGCCTTGCTGGTGATGGTGTCGCGCGGCGATGTCGAGGCGATCGGCGAGTTCTTCGACGCGGGCGCGACGCAGTTCCTCGCCAGCCCCGCGAGCGATAACGAACTGGTACAGGCGTTGCGGTTCGCCGGACGCCATGCGGCCCGGTCTTCGGGCGGCGCGGTCGATCGCCGCGGCATACCGGGCGCATCGCTGTACGACCGTGAGACCGGCGATGCGCGTCGCTGGATCGTCGGGCGGATCGCCGCGGATCTCCCGGTCGCGGTGGTGCTGGTCGCGCTCTCGCGGCTTGATATCGTCAACGCCGCGCACGGCCGTCCGGCGGTCGACGGACTGATCGAGGCCGTGGTGCTGCGCGCCGAAACGGTCGCGCGCGAGGCGATCGGCGTCGAGACGATGGTAGCGCGGCTCGGTGGTTCGGAATTCGTGCTCGTGCTCGAAGCGTCCGGTGCGGCGGTGACGGCGGCGATCACTGCGCTGGATGCCGCACTGGCGCGGCCGTTCGCGGTGGCGGATACGCGCGCTGTGCTGGGATGCCGGTTCGGGGTGGCACAACTCCAGCCCGGCGACGATGCCGCGGCCTTGCTGCGCCGCGCGAGCGAGGCGCTGGCGGAGGCGAAGGCAAGCGACGGATCGGTGCTGCACGTGGCGTTGCCCGATGGCGTCGCGCCGATCGATGCGCTGGCGATCGACCTGCACCACGCGATCGAACGCGACGAGATCGATCTGCGCTGGCAACCCCAGGTCGAGATCGCGAGCGGCAAGATCACCGGGGTCGAGGCCTTGGCGCGGTGGAGCCACCCGACGCTCGGGCCGCTCGGTGCGGATGCGTTGTTCGATGCCGCCGACCGCGCGGACCTGGGCATCGCGCTGTCGGATCATATCCAGCGGCTGGTGCTGGCACGCGCGGTGGCGTGGCCGGAGGCGCTCGGAACCTTGCGGGTGTCGCTGAACCTGACCGCGGCGGATATCACCCGGCCGGGGTTCGCCGCGCTGTTCCTCGCGCGGATCGACGAGAGTGGTTTTCCACGAGGCAGGCTGACCGTCGAGATCACCGAGACGGGGCTGATCGAGGACCTCGCGGCGGCGTCGGCCTTGCTGGCGGAGTTGCGCGGCGCGGGATGTCGCGTGGCGATCGACGATTTCGGCACGGGCTATTCCAGCCTCGCCTATCTCAAGTCGCTGCCGCTCGATTACGTCAAGATCGACAAGTCCCTGGTGCGTGACATCGACGGCAACGCGCGCGACCGGGTGGTGGTGGCCGGCGCGATCACGATGGCACGCTCGCTCGGCCTCGCGGTGATCGCCGAGGGGGTGGAGACACCGTCGCAGCTGGAACTGCTCGCGGCGGCTGGGTGCAGCCTGTACCAGGGGTTCCTGCTTTCCGAAGCGGTAGGCGAGGTAGCGTTGCTCGAGCTGATGGGAAGAGAATGATGCGACGCTTCATAGTGCCGATTGCAGTGATGATTGCCGCTGCTCCCGCCGCCGCGGCACCCGCGCAGGTTCCCGCCGAAACCGCGATCCGGCAGGCGATGGAGGCGAGCGCGGCCGCCTGGAATGCGGGCGATCTCGCACGGTTCATGGCGGTCTATGCCGACGATGCGGTATTCGTGACGCCGAAGGGGCTGTTGCGCGGCAAGGCGGCGATCGCCGCCAAATACCGGCCGAGCTTTCGCGGCGTCGGCAATGCCCGCGGCGCGCTGACGTTCGCATTCCTCGAGCTGCGCGGGATCGATCCGCGTCACGCGATGCTGTTCGCGCGCTGGACGCTGACCGGGCCGTCGACCGTGGAAAGCGGGATGACGACGCTGGTCTTCGAACGGCGCGGGACGGGGTGGCAGATCATCGCCGATCACAGCAGCTGAACCCCGACTGCACCGATACAGGATGACGGAATGAACGATACGCTCGACCGCACGACCGCGGCGCGGTTCGCCGCGCTGACCCTGGGGCATCTGACCCGCGAATGGCCGTACAAGCTCGATCAGGTACTGGACGGGCCCGGCGACCTGGCGCTGCCCAAGACGCTGCATCCTGTGTTTCACGGCAGTTTCGACTGGCACAGTTGCGTGCATGGATGGTGGCAGGTGATGCGACTCGCGCGACTGTTCCCCGATATGGCCGAAGCCGCCGCGGTCGAGGCATTGGCGGACCGGATGCTCGTGCCCGGGCTGATCGCAGGTGAGGTCGCCTATCTCGATCGACCAGGCACCGGCGGATTCGAGCGGCCTTATGGCTGGCGCTGGCTGCTCGCGCTGCATGACGAACTGGCATTGCGGCCCGATCGACCCTGGGCGGCGGCGGTCGAGCCGTTGGCGCGGGCGTTCGCAGCCCGGTTCGCGGCGTATCTGCCGAAGCTGATCTACCCGGTGCGTAGCGGCAAGCATGACTGTACCGCGTTTGCGCTGGTCCACGCGTTGCGCTGGGCGAGGGCGCACGATCCCGCGCTGGCGACGCTGATCGAGGCGCGGGCGCGAATTTGGTATGGCGACGATCGCGACTGCCGGCCGTTCGAGCCGAGCGGCGAGGATTTCCTGTCGGCGACGCTGTGCGAGGCGGCGTTGATGAAGGACGTTCTCGGCACCGACTTCCCTGCCTGGCTGGCGGCGTTCCTGCCCGATCCGTTCGGTGCGGCGACGGCGTGTCTGCGCGCGCCTGCGGTCGTCAGCGATCGTTCCGACGGGCGGCTCGCGCATCTCGACGGGCTGAACCTGTCGCGGGCGTGGTGCTGGCGGACGATCGCGGAAGCCTTGCCTGTGCCTGCGGCGGCACATGCGATCGCCGACGCGCACCTTGCCGAAGCGTTGCCGCACCTCGCCGACGATTACATGGGCGAGCATTGGCTGGCGACGTTCGCGCTGCTGGCGCTGGAAGCCGCCTGATCGCCGATTGGCCCGAGAGAAGGGGTTAGCAGAGCGGACCGCGCTGCCTAAGGTCGCATCATCGAACGAAGAAAGAGTGATGATGCACCAACGCCTGCCGTTCCTGGCCCTGCTGGCCCTTTCCACGACCGCACTGGCACAGACGCCCGCCCCGGCGCCGGTGGCTGACCCGAACGCATATCTCGAGGATATCCATGGCGCGCGTGCGCTCGATACGGTGAAGCGGTGGAATACGCGCTCGCTCGCCGCGCTTGAGGCGAAGCCGGGTTACGCGCGGTATCGCCAGCGTGCGCTGGACCTGTTGCAGGCCGACCGCCAGATCGCCAACCCCGATCAGGTCATCGGCGATCAGGTGCTGAACCTGTGGCAGGACAAGACGAGCGTGCGCGGCCTGTGGCGGGTCGCGTCGCTGGCGTCGTTCAGCAGCGGCAAGCCGGCATGGCGGACGCTGATCGACGTCGATGCGCTCGGCAAGGCCGAGGGCAAGAGCTGGGTGTGGAAGGGCGCGACCTGTCGCTCGCCGTCCTATGATCGCTGCATGGTGGCGCTGTCGAACGGCGGCGGCGACGCGGTCGAGGAGCGTGAGTTCGACATCCCCTCGGGCAAGTTCGTCGCGGACGGCTTCGTCGTGCCGAGCTTCAAGACCGACCTCAACTGGGCTGGACCGGACGCGCTGTACGTCGCGACCGATTTCGGCCCCGACAGTCTCACCAAGTCGGGCTATCCGCGGATCGTGAAGCGCTGGCAGCGGGGCACGCCGCTCTCGTCGGCAAAGATCGTGACGAGCGCGACGCAGGACGATGTCGGGATCGAGAGCAACGTCTTCACCGAGGGCGACCGGCGCTATGCGCTGGTGTCGCGCAACGTCGATTTCTTTCATTCGAAGCGCAGCCATCTGGGCGATGACGGGCAGCTGGTGCCGACGCCGCTGCCCGACGATGCGGTGATCAACACCGTGCTGGACGGCCGGCTGATCGCGACGCTGGCGTCCGACTGGCGTGGCGTGCCGGCGGGGGCGGTGGTCGCCTATAGCATCGCCGACGTGGTGGCTGGCCGCGCGCCGACGATCGAGCGGGTGCTGATGCCGACCGCGACGCAGGCGGTGGAACAGGTCGATTCGAGCAAGTCGGTGCTGTGGGTGAAGATGCTCGACGACGTCTCGGGCCGGCTCGTGTCGCTCACGCGCGGTGCGGATGGGGTCTGGACCCAAATGGTCGCGGCTTTGCCGACCGCTTCGACGATCCACTTGGATGCGACCGCGGGGAAGGATGACCTCGCTTTCGCGACGGTCGAGAGCTTCCTCAGCCCGCCCGCGCTCTATGCGATCCGACCGGCCACGAAGCCGGTCGCGGTCGATACGCTGCCGGCCCGGTTCGACGCCTCCAAAATGCAGGTCGAGCAGCGGTTCGCGACGTCGAAGGACGGGACGAAGATTCCGTATTTCCTTGTGCGGAAAAAGGGCACGAGCGGGCCCGTACCGGCACTGGTCCACGCCTATGGCGGGTTCCGGAACGCACAGACGCCGACCTATCTCGTCGACCAGCCCTATCGCTCGGGCCCAGCCGGGCTGTTTTGGGTCGAGGAGGGCAATGCGTTCGTGCTCGCCAACATCCGTGGTGGCGGCGAATACGGGCCACGCTGGCACCAGATGCCGCTGCGCGAGAACCGGCAAAAGGCGTATGACGATCTCCACGCGGTCGGCGACGATCTGGTCCGCACCGGTGTCAGCGCGAAACGGAAGATCGCGGTGTCGGGGCGGTCGAACGGCGGTCTGCTGGTCGGCGTCGCGATGGAGCAGCGGCCGGACCTGTACGGTGCGATCGTGATGGGATCGCCGCTGCTCGACATGCAGCGTTACTCGCATCTGTCGGCGGGCGCGTCGTGGATCGGCGAATATGGCGACCCGGACAAGCCGGCCGACTGGGCGTTCATCTCGCAATATTCGCCCTACCAGAACCTGAAGCGGGGCGTGAAATACCCGGTGCCGTTCATTTACACCTCGACCGAGGACGACCGCGTCCACCCCGGCCACGCACGAAAATTCGCCGCGCGCCTGGAGGACTATGGCGACCCGTTCTTCTACTATGAGAACCCCGAAGGCGGCCACGCGGCCGGCGCCGACAAGATCGAGGATGCCAAGCGTGCGGCGCTCGTCACCGTCTATCTCAACACCCAACTCGGCACCGCTCCACAGCGCTGATCGTCAGGAATTAGACCATGCGTAACTTCCGTCTGCTCCTCGGCGCCGCGATCCTGGCGCTGCCTGTTTCCTCGATCCCGACCTCAGCCGTGCACGCTGCGGAGAACGCGACGTTCGCGTCGCTGTCGAAGCGCTATGTCGATGGCCTCGCGCGGCTGAACCCGTCGTCGGCGACCGGGCTCGGCGATCATCGGTTCGACGCGCAGGTCACGGATATGTCGGCCGCGGGCCGTGCCAAGCGCGAGGCGTTCTCCAAGGCGATGCTGGCGGATCTCCAGCGGATAGATCGGAAATCTTTGTCGCGCGAGGAGCAGGTCGATGCGGCGTTGCTCGACAATGCGTTGCGCTACGACATCTGGGATGCGGAGACGCTTGGCGGCTGGGCGTGGGATCCACAGGTCTATAACGACATCGCTGGCAGCTCGCTCTACTCGCTCGCCGCCCGCGATTTCGCGCCGTGGCCGCAGCGGCTGAATGCCGCGACCGCGCGGATGGAAGCGTTGCCTGCGTTGCTGGCGCAGGCGCGCGCGAACATCGTGGTCGCGCGCGTGCCGTCGATCTACGCGACGACGGTGGCGAAGCAGAACAGCGGCATCGTCGACATCGCCGAGAGCATGCTCGCGCCGCACAAGAGCGAATTGTCGGCAGCGGACGCCAAGCGGTTCGACGCGGCGCTCGTCAAACTGAAGGCAGCGGTGGCCGAGCATCAGGTCTGGCTCGACAAGACGCTGGTGCCGGGCGCGAAGGGCGACTTCCGCCTCGGCGCGGCGCTGTACGACAAGAAACTCGGTTTCGCGCTGCAATCCGACCTCACCCGGACCGAGATCAAGCGTCGCGCGCAGGCCGCGATCGTCGATACGCGCGCGCAGATGTATGCGATCGCGCGGCAGATATTCGGCGCCAAGCCCGGCGCGCTGCTGCTCCCCGACAAGCCGTCCGATGCGCAGCAGCAGGCCGCGATCCAGGCCGCGCTCGAACTCACCTACGCCAAGCGCCCGGCGCGCGATGGCATGATCGACGCCTCGACCAAGGCGCTGGCGCAGGCGACTGCCTTCGTCCGCGACAAACGGCTTGTCGGGATGCCCGATGGCCCGGTGAAGATCATCACGATGCCCAAATTCCAGCAGGGCGTGGCCGTCGCCTATTGCGATTCGCCGGGTCCGCTGGAGAAGAACCTCGGCACGTTCTTCGCCGTTTCGCCGATCCCCGACGACTGGACCGAGGCGCAGGCGACGTCGTTCCTGAGCGAATATAACGACTACATGATCCACGATCTTGCGGTGCACGAGGCGATGCCGGGGCATTTCCTCCAGCTCGCGCACGCCAATGCGACGCAGTCGACGCTGCGCGCGGTGCTCGGCTCGGGACCGTTCATCGAGGGCTGGGCGGTCTATGCCGAGGCGATGATGGCGGACGAGGGCTATCTGAACGGCGATCCGTTGTTCAAGCTGACCGTGCTGAAAATGCGGCTCCGCTCGATCTCCAATTCGCTGCTCGACATCGGCATTCATACCGAGGGCATGACGCGCGAGCAGGCGATGCAGCTGATGACGCACACCGCGTTCCAGCAGGAGCGCGAGGCGGCCGGCAAATGGGTCCGCGCGTCGCTCGGCTCGACCCAGTTGCTGAGCTATTTCACCGGCTATTCGGAGCACATGGCGCTGCGGGACGAGGCGAAGAAGCGTGAGGGCGCGAAGTTCGACCTGAAGCGCTACAACGACGCGCTGCTCGCGCATGGTTCGCCCCCGGTCCGCTACGTCCGCGAACTGCTGTTCGACCTGCCGATCGGGTAAGCGCCGGTCGCTTGACCGGGTCTGAGAATGCTGTGACCCTGCTCCGATAAAAGAAGCCATCGGAGGGGTGTCATGGCCGCAGGATTTCGTGGGCGCTGTTCAGGGTTGCGGCGTTGACCGGCCCGCTTGCAGGAATCCGGATCGTCGAGCTTGCCGGGATCGGGCCCGCGCCGTTCGCCTGCATGATGCTCGCCGATCACGGGGCCGAGATCATCCGGATCGAACGGCCGGGCGCGAAAAAGGGCGGGCCGGGCGGCGATCCCGCCAAGGACATCCTGCTGCGATCGCGCAAGACGATCGCGGTCGATCTCAAGTCCGCCGCGGGGATCGGGGTCGTCCGCGATCTGGTCGCGTCGGCGGATGGCTTCGTCGAGGGGTTCCGGCCGGGCGTGACCGAACGACTGGGGCTCGGGCCGGACGTGCTGCTCGAGACCACCCCGCGGCTCGTCTATGGCCGGATGACCGGCTGGGGGCAGGACGGGCCGTATGCGCAGGCGGCGGGCCACGACATCAATTATATCGCGCTGGCCGGCGCCCTGCACGCGTTCGGGCGCGCAGGAGAGAAGCCGACGCCGCCGATCAACATGGTCGGCGATTTCGGCGGCGGTGCGATGATGCTCGCATTCGGCATGGTCAGCGCCTTGCTCCACGCGCGGACGACTGGGCGGGGGCAGGTGATTGACTGCGCGATGACCGATGGTGCCGCGCTGCTGATGAGCATGATCTGGAGCTTTCACGGGCAGGGCCTGTGGCGCGACGAGCGCGGCGTGAACCTGCTCGATAGCGGCGCGCATTTCTACGACACCTATGCCTGCGCCGACGGGAAATACGTGTCGATCGGCGCGATCGAGCCGCAATTCTACGCCGTGTTGCGCGAGAAGGCGGGGCTGGCGGCGGATGCGGAGTTCGACCGGCAGATGGATCCGCGATGCTGGCCAGCGCTCAAGGACAGGCTGGCGGCGGTATTCGCCAGCCGGACCCGCGACGAATGGTGCGCGATTCTCGAACATGCCGATGCGTGTTTCGCGCCGGTGCTGTCGCTGGCCGAGGCGCCCGCGCATCCGCACAATGTCGCGCGCGGCACGTTCACGGAGGCGGGGGGCGTCGTCCAGCCGATGCCCGCGCCACGCTATTCCGCCACGCCGACCGCCGCACCACGCATGGCCGACGGGCATACCGATACGGATGCGCTGCTCGATGGCCTTGGCTACACCGCGGACAAGATCATCGCGCTCAAGGGCGACGGGATCGTCGCGTGATCATGAGGACGGTTGGTGGGCCCGGCAGGAATCGAACCCGCAACCTAGCCGTTATGAGCGGCCAGCTCTAACCGTTGAGCTACAGGCCCCACCGGCGCCTGCGTTAGCGCAAGCGATCAGCGGGCAAAAGGGCGCAAAGCAAAAGGGCAAAGAAAAAGGGCGCTCCCGAAGGAACGCCCTTTCCGACACTAAATCCAATCGAGCGTAGAAACGCCCGACAGATTTTAGTTCATGTTGTCGGTCTTCTCGTCGGCAGCGTCACGGACGTTGTCGGCAGCTGCGTTCATGTTGTCGGCAGCGTTCTCGAGCACGTCGGTAGCGACTGCGTTCGAGGTGTTGTCCGCCATGGCGTCCATGTTGTCAGCCTGCATTTCCATGTTGTCAGCCAGCATGTCCGCGTTGTTCTCAACGGCGGCGGCTTCTGGCGACTTGCTGCAGGCTGCGACGGACATCAGGCCGGCGGCAGCAGCGATCAGAACGATCTTCTTCATTCGAATGCTCCCAAGCATAGTTTCACTCGCGGCCGACCCGATTGCCGTCGCGAAGTCACGTCAAATAGCGGACCCCGGCGGCCGGTCAATCCGCTAAATTCATCTGTCCGCAAGGTTTGCGGCAGAACGATGACGTTTCGGTTGCTGCAACTCGTCACTTATGGGGCACGATCGGACCGATTTCCTCGGGCGCATTGGCGACCGTAGCGATCATCGCGGTCCACGCCGCGACGTTCTGGCGAAGCTGCTCGGGGTCGATCAGATCCAGCGTATCCTCGGGCGTGTGGTGGTAGTCGAAGTAGCGCAGACCCGACTGGTTGAGGTCGATCCCGGCGACCCCCGTCGCAATCACCGGGCCGACGTCGGTGCCGCCGTGCGGCGTATCGGCACCGCGGATGATCCCGAGCGGGGCGAGCGCGACGGCGAGGCGGTCCTCGATGGGCTTGGCAGCGGCAGGCAGGCTGCTTTCGAACCGCCAGACGCGGTCGGCGCCGAAATCCGATTCGGCGGCGGTGGCGTGGCGCTCGCCGGCGTGCGCCTTGGCGTAGGCAGCTCCGCCGAAGCCGCCGCTCTCCTCGTCGCCGAACCAGACGACGCGGATCGTGCGACGCGGGCGCTGGCCGCTGTCCATGACGAGCTTGGCGGCCGCCGCGGTGATCGCGATGCCCGCGCCGTCATCGATCGCGCCGGTACCAAGATCCCAGCTGTCGAGATGGCCACCGACCAGCACGATGCCGGCCTTGGGGTCGGTGCCCGGAACCTCGGCGACGACGTTGCCCGATTCCTGCATCCCGGCCTGCTTGTCTTCGAGCACCAGCTTCAGCGTCACCGGCTTGCCGAGCTTCACCAGTCGCTCGACATGCTCGGCGTCCGCGACCGACAGCGCCGCCGCGGGGATCGGCGTCACACCCGCCTCGAAATTGGTGTTGCCCGCGTGCGGCCCGCGGCCGTGATCGGTGCCGATCGACCGGATCACGATCGCCGCGGCGCCCTTCCTGGCGGCGACGTTCGGCCCGACGAAGCGCGCGGTGCCCTGCGATCCATAGCTCGACCCGTCCTGGGTCGGCTGCATCGAATTCGAGACGAAGGCGATCTTGCCCTTGAGGCTGCCGTCGGCGGCGAGCGCCAGGTCATTGTATGTGGGGAAATACACGATCGGCAGGGTCAGCCCGCCCGGCGGAGTCGCGCCCGAATTGCCGAGGCCGACCAGATGCAGCTTCTGCGCATAGGGCGCGACCAGTTCCCCGCTCTCCGTCCCGCGCGACCAGACCGGCAGCTGGTAGGTCTCGATCCGCACGTTCTTGAACCCGATCGCCTTCAGCTTGGCGACCGACCAGGCGCGCGCGCGCGGTGCCGCTTCGGTGCCGGTCATGCGCGGGCCGACCTCGGTCGTGATCCCCTCGACGATCTTGTACGCGGTATCGTCGGTCAGCGCCTTGTCGCGGAGTGCCGCGACCTTCGCATCGGCCGCGGTCGGCGGGGCGGCGGTACGCTGCGCCATCAGGGGAGAGGTGAGGGCGGAGGCGGCCAGCGCCGCGAGCAGGGTGCGTTTCATCATCGGGGCAGCGTATGTCGGCGCTCCCCGTTTGCCAACGGCTCGCCGCATCGCTATCTGCGCACGTCAAATCCCGCCCTTATTCAGAACGGAGCTCGGCACCCACATGGCCGTCCAGTATACCTACGTCATGAAGGGTCTGTCGAAGACCTTCCCCGGTGCCAACAAGCCCGTTCTCAACAACATACACTTGCAGTTCATTCCGTCGGCGAAGATCGCGATCATCGGCCCGAACGGCTCGGGCAAGTCGACCCTGATGAAGATCATGGCCGGCATGGATCCCGATTTCACCGGCGAGGCCTGGGCCGCGGAAGGCGTCAACGTCGGTTATCTGGCGCAGGAGCCTCAGCTCGATCCGACCAAGGACGTCATGGGCAACGTCAAGGACGGCGTGCGTCCGGTCGCGGATCTGGTCGACCGGTTCAACGCGATCTCGGCCGAGATGGGCGATCCGCAGGACGACACCGACTTCGACGCGCTGATGGAGGAGATGGGCGAGCTTCAGGCCAAGATCGACGCGGTCGACGGCTGGGCGCTCGATAGCCAGCTCGAACAGGCGATGGAAGCGCTGCGTTGTCCGCCGGGCGATGCGTCGGTGGTGAACCTGTCGGGCGGCGAGAAGCGTCGCGTGGCGCTGTGCAAGCTGCTGCTGGAAAAGCCGCAGATCCTGCTGCTCGATGAGCCGACCAACCATCTCGACGCCGAAAGCGTGTCGTGGCTGGAGAATTATCTCAAGGAATATACCGGCAACGTCATCCTCGTGACGCATGACCGCTACTTCCTCGACAACGTCGTCAACTGGGTGCTCGAGCTCGATCGCGGGCGCTACTACACCTATGAGAGCAACTATTCGGGCTATCTGGAGAAGAAGGCGCAGCGCCTCAGCCAGGAAGAGCGCGAAGAGGCCGGCAAGCAGAAGGCGATCGCCGACGAGCTGGCGTGGATGCGCCAGACCCCGAAGGCGCGCCAGACCAAGTCGAAGGCGCGTATCCGCGCGTTCGACGAGCTGATGGAGAAGCAGGAGAACCGCGTCGCCGGCAAGGCCGCGATCCTGATCCAGCTGCCCGCGCGTCTCGGCGGCAAGGTGATCGAGGCGAAGGGCCTGACCAAGTCGTATGGCGACAAGCTGTTGTTCGACGGGCTCGACTTCACGTTGCCGCCGGGCGGCATCGTCGGCGTGATCGGGCCGAACGGCGCGGGCAAGTCGACCTTGTTCAAGCTCATCACCGGCCAGGAAACGCCCGACGAAGGCACGATCGAGGTCGGCTCGACCGTCAAGCTCGGTTACGTCGACCAGAGCCGCGACGATCTCGATCCGAACAAGAACGTCTGGCAGGAAATCTCCGACGAGTTGGAAATATTCCGCTTCGGCAAGCAGGAGATGGGCACGCGCGCCTATGTCGGCGCGTTCAACTTCCGCGGGCCGGACCAGCAGAAGAAGGTCGGCCAGCTGTCGGGCGGTGAGCGCAACCGCGTGCACATGGCCAAGATGCTCAAGGAGGGTGGCAACGTCCTCCTGCTCGACGAGCCGACCAACGATCTCGACGTCGAGACTCTCCGCGCACTTGAGGAGGCACTTGAAACCTTCGCCGGCTGCGCCGTCGTCATCAGCCATGACCGTTTCTTCCTCGATCGCCTCGCGACGCACATCCTCGCGTTCGAGGGCGACAGCCACGTCGAGTGGTTCGAGGGCAACTACGCGTCGTACGAGGAGGACAAGCGCCGCCGCATGGGTGATGCCGCCGATCGGCCCACGCGCCTTGCGTACAAGAAGCTGACCCGCTGAGGACGATGCCGGTCGTCGAACACCCCCCGGGCGGCACCGACGCCCCCGCTGCCGGCGAACTCGAATATCGTCTTCGCCAGCAGTCGATCCTGGCCGATTTCGGGATCGAGGCGCTGCGCGCGCGGGACCTGGATCCCATGCTGCAACGCGCGACCGAGCTGTGCGGCGAGGGGATGCGCTCCAAATACTGCAAGTTCCTGGAATATCGCCCTGAGCAGAACAGCCTGCTGGTGCGCGCGGGGATCGGCTGGGAGCCGGGGGTGGTCGGGTCGACCGAGATGCGGACCGATCTCGGCTCGCCCGCGGGGTTCGCACTGGAGACGGGCGAGCCGGTGATCTCGAACCATCTCGGCAACGAGCAGCGGTTTCGGACGCCCGAATTCATGGCGCGGCACAATATCCGCCGCGCGATCAACGTGCTGGTCGAGACGTCGGGCAAGCGCTTCGGCGTGCTCGAGGTCGACAGCCCCGACGAAGGCCAGTTCGAGCCCGCCGACTTCGCGTTCATGCAGGGGTTCGCCAACCTCATCGGCGTGGCGATCGAGCGGCAACAGGCCGAGCAGCGGCTGAGCGAGGCGATGGAGCATCAGGAGTTGCTCACGCGCGAGGCCAGCCACCGGGTGAAGAACAGTCTCGCGCTCGTGTCGGCGATGCTCAACCTGCAGATGCAGGAGGACGACGATCCGCGGATCCGGCGGCTGCTCGGCGATGCGCAGGCGCGGATCACGGCGATCGCGCAGACCCACGACCAGCTCTGGCGTGGCGATCAGGTCGGCATCGTCGCGCTGAACGATCTGGTCTGCGGGATCGCGACGGGGCTGGGCGAGCAGTCTCTCAACCACCGGATCGACTGCGATATCGAACCGATCCTGATCAGCGCGGACGTCGCGATCCCGGTCGGGTTGCTGGTCACGGAACTCGTCACCAACGCGATCAAATATGCCTATGGCGACGATGGCGGCGTGATTTTGGTCACGGTCCGGAGCGCGGATGGGCGGATCGTGTTAACGGTGTCCGACGAAGGCGGTGGATTGCCGGCGGACTTCGACCTCAAGGCCGCGTCACGCAAGAGCCTCGGGATGCGGATGATCGGCAGCCTCGCGCGCCAGCTCCGCGGGACGGTGACGATCGAGAATGCCGCGGTCGGGACCTGCGCGACGCTGGAGGTACCCGATCCAAGGATCGAGGAAGCCTCGTCATCCTGACGACACTCCGTTATCCTGACGACCCTTCGTCAGGATAACGGACTTTATGGTTCTCCTGCGAACGCAGGAGTCCAGGGTCAGGAGCGTTTCGGTTGGTATCCTGGGCTCCTGCGTTCGCAGGAGAACAATGGCTTACGCCGCTACCGCGTCGGCTTTAGTCGCCATCCACGCCTCGGCCTTTGCCAGCGCAGGGGCGTCGTCGACGTCGATCCAGTCGATATCGCTGCAATCCACGATCCGGGCCAGGCCTTGCGCGGCCAGCAGACGGACGCCTTCGGTGAGCGAGGGGCTCGCCAGCGTGGCAAGCGCATCCGACAGCGCCGGCCCGACCGCGAACACACCGGTGTCGTAGCAGTCGTGCGGTTCGAGGCCCTTGCCGATCGCGACGATACGGTCGTCTTCGGTCGCGACGCAGGTGACGTCCGCCGGGTCGACCCAGTCATGGCCGAGCCGCCGATCGATGCCGAGGCGGAGGCCGCCGCCGGCTCCGGCTTTCGCCATCCGTGCGTAGAGTTCGGGGCTCACGAGGTGATCGCACATCGCCAGTACCGCTTCGCTGCCCGCCAGCACATCGCGCGCTGCAAGGACAGAAACGCCGTTGGGCTCGCGGTGATCGGCCAGAACCGTCTCGACTACCAGCGGCCAGCGCCGGCTCGCGAGATACGCTTCGATCGCCTCACGCCCGTAACTCACCGTTACGATCGCCCGCTTGAAACCAGCCTCCGCCAGCCCTTCGAGCGCATGGGCGATCAACGGCCGCCCCGCGACCGCGCAGAGCGGCTTGTACGGGGCGGAGGTGCGAAGGCGGCTGCCTTCCCCGGCGGCGAGGATGATCGCCGTTTGAATCCGGGGCGTCTCGATCATCTCAGGCGGCCTTGATGAACCGCTCGACTTCGATCTGCGCGAGGTCGTCGGTCATCTGCGTACGCGGGTGCTTGCAGAAATACGCCGAGGCAGGGTCGATCACGCCGGCGATGCCGCGATCCTTGGCGATCTTGGCGCAGCGGATCATGTCGATCGCGACGCCCGCCGAATTGGGGCTGTCCTCGACCGAGAGACGCAGCTCGATGTTCATCGGCACGCCGCCGAACAGCTGGCCTTCCATGCGCAGGAAGCAGACCTTGTTGTCGTTCTGCCAGGGCACATAGTCCGACGGGCCGATATGGACGTTGTCGTCGTCCATCCGCTCGGCCGCGACCGACTGGACGGCTTCGGTCTTCGAGATCTTCTTCGACTCGAGACGGCGATGGTTCGACATGTTGAGGAAGTCGGTGTTGCCGCCGGTGTTGAGCTGGTAGGTACGGTCCAGCTTCACGCCGCGCTTGGCGAACAGGTCGGTCAGCACGCGGTGGACGATCGTCGCGCCGAGCTGCGCTTTGATGTCGTCGCCGATGATCGCGACGCCGGCGTCTTCGAACTTCTTCGCCCAGACCGGGTTGGAGGCGATGAAGACGGGGATGTTGTTGACGAACGCCACGCCCGCTTCGATCGCGCACTCGGCATAGAACTCGGTGGCTTCCTGCGAACCGACCGGCAGATAGTTCATCAGAACGTCGGCGCCGGATGCCTTCAGCTCGGCGATGACGTCCTCACGCGTGGGCTCGGGCGCGTCCGCGACCAGGAACGTGCGGTCGTCCTTGAAGTCGGCCATGTGGTCGGCGACGCCGTCCAGCTTCTTGCCCATCTTCACGATCGTGCCGGTCTTGCCGACATTGGGTGCGAACACGGCGGTGCAGTTCGGCTTGGCGAAGATCGCCTCGGCGACGTCCTTGCCGACCTTGCGGCGATCGACGTCCCAGGCCGCGACGACCTTGATGTCGCTCGGCTTATAGCCACCCATGTCGAAATGCATCAGGCCGACCTGGTCGTTGGCCCCCTCGCGGTAGTGCTCGAGGCCTTGCACGAGCGAGCTCGCGCAGTTGCCGATGCCGACCACGGCGATCCGAATGCTATTCATTACTGACCCTGTTCCTTACGAAAGATGCATGCGCGACGCGGTCTTTGATCGCGGCGGCGTTGTACTACGAACGAAGGCGCGTTCGACACGACGGTGCCAGACGAGCCCGACGATGGCCACGAGCGTCAAAGGGACGATCTCGAACCACCAGAAGATGCGTGGGTTGCCCGCGAAGCAGGCGACGAAGATCGCCCATACTCGCACATTCGCGGTAAGCAAGGCCATCAAGCGCAATGGCGCTACGGCGCGGGTGCCGTAACTGGCGCCCAGCGCGACCGGATCGCTCGCTTGGCCGAGCGTGCGTTCGAACGGCATGGCGATCCGATCGATGCTGCTGGCGACACCGTCGTAGAACCGGACGAGCACATTGCCGGTGGGCACGGGAGGCGCTTCGAGCGCCACGCCCTTGACCCGCCGATGGAAGCGCGCGCGCTCGCCCTCGTACATGTTCGACTGCACCGCATGCGCGCCACCCGCCGCGAAGGCGAGGATCCAGCCCTCGGGCGTATCGATCGTGATCGCCAGCGACGTGTAGATCAGCGCGAAGACGCCGTGATCGCAGAGCCCGTCGAGCATCCGCCCGAGCGGACTGGCCGTCTTGGTCGCGCGCGCTACCATACCGTCGAGTCCGTCGGCGATCAGCCAACCCATCGACAGCACCATGCCGACCAGCGCCAGTGCCCAGCTATCCCATTGCGCATAAGCGAGCGCAGCCGCTCCGCCGAGGCAAAGCCCGGCCACCGACACCGCATTGGCCGAAATTCCACGCGCGAGCGCCAACGGCAAGAGCGCACGGCCCGCCGGGTGAATCAGCCAAAGGTTAGATGGGATCTCGATCCGGCGATCGCGCGATCCATCCGGTGGAGCCACTGTCATAGGATTTTCACAATGCGCCCGGCCGCCGATTTATGCAAGGCAGCGCAACTAACCCAACGGAACGCTTGACCGCAATTCTTCGATCCAGGCCGTCGCGATCCCGTCCGATGGCGCTCGCCAATCCCCGCGCGGCGACAGTGCGCCACCCGCCGAGACCTTCGGCCCGTTCGGCATCGCCGACCGCTTGAACTGGCTGGTCGTGAAGAACCGGAACAGGAATTTTTCCAGCCAATGTCGGATCGTCGGCAGATCATAGGCGACGCGCGCATCCGCCGGCAGGTCCTCCGGCCACGCGCCGACGCCCGCATCGCGCCATGCGTGCCAGGCGAGAAACGCGATCTTCGACGGCGCGAGGCCGTGGCGGATCACGTAATGCGCGAAGAAATCGTTGAGCGCATACGGTCCGATCATCGACTCGGTGCTCTGCAACGCACCGTCCGCCCCCGCCGGCACGAGCTCGGGCGAGATTTCCTGCGCAAGGATCGTCGACAGAATGTCGTCGGTCGCCGCGTCATACTGGTCGGTGCGGATACACCAGCGGATCAGGAACTGGATCAGCGTCTTGGGCACGCCGCTGTTGACGGCGTAATGGCTCATCTGGTCGCCGACGCCGTAGGTGCACCAGCCGAGCGCCATCTCGCTGAGGTCCCCCGTGCCGAGCACGATCCCGCGACGCTGGTTGGCGAGACGGAACAGATAGTCGGTACGCAGACCCGCCTGCACGTTCTCGAAGGTGATGTCGTAGACGGGTTCGCCATCGCTGAACGGGTGGCCGATATCTTCCAGCATACGGCGCGCGGCGGGTTTGATGTCGATCTCTTCCGCAGTGATGCCGAGCGCGCGCATGAGAGCCCAGGCGTTCGCTTTGGTGCCCTCGCCGGTCGCGAAGCCGGGCATGGTGAAGCCGAGGATCGCGCTGCGAGGGCGTCCGAGCCGGTCCATCGCCTTGGCCGCGACGATCAGCGCGTGCGTCGAGTCGAGCCCGCCGGAGACGCCGATGACGATCGTCTCGGCCTTTGCGGAGACGAGCCGCTTCGACAACGCCTCCACTTGGATGTTGAACGCCTCGTAGCAATCGTCGTCACGCCGTGCCGGATCGTTCGGGACGAACGGGAACCGGCGAATACTGCGTTCGAGACGACCCAATCCTCCCCCGCCAGGGGGAGGTGGCGCCGTGGGCGACGGAGGGGGAGGACACGGAGCAGGCGTTGCGTGTGCCTCCCCCTCCGTCAGGCTGCGCCTGCCACCTCCCCCTGGCGGGGGAGGATCGTTGGCTTGAAGGTCGACTTTGGCTTCACAAATCGCCGCATGATCGAACGCGATCCGGCGGAAGCGCGTCTCAGGGTTGCCGGCGAATACCGCCGCATCGTTGAACGTGCCGTTGCGCAGGCGGTCCTGCGTGATGCGCTCGCAGTCGACGTCGGCGATCACCAGTTCCGGCTCGGTCGAGAATCGCTCCGACTCAGCGATCTGCTCGCCGAGTTCGTGGATCAGCCCCTGGCCGTCCCATGCGACTTCGGTCGTGCTCTCGCCGGGGCCTGCGGCGGAATAGACATAGGCGCACATCGCCCGCGCGGACTGCGACGCCGCCAGCATCGCCCGCTCCCGCGCCTTGCCGATGACGATGTTCGACGCCGACAGGTTGCAACAGATCAGCGCGCCCGCGAGCGCGCCCGCGGTCGAGGGCGGGGTGGGGGCCCAGTAATCCTCGCAGATCTCGGCATGGAAGATAAAGCCCGGCAGGTCCAGCGCGGCGAAGATCAGGTCGGTCCCGAACGGTACTTCCTCGCCGTCGAGGTCGATCGTCGAACCGGTCAGTCCCGCGCCGCTCGCGAACCAGCGTTTCTCGTAGAATTCGCGGTAATTGGGCAGGAACGTCTTCGGCACCACGCCGAGCACTTCGCCCCGAGCGATCGCCAGCGCACAATTATACAGCCGCCCGTTCCGCACTAGTGCCGCGCCGACCAGCAACACCGGCCGCAGCGTCGCGCTCGCCTCGACCACCGTCGCGATCGCGGCCAGAGTCGCACGCTGCTGCGCGGTCTGCAAATGCAGGTCGTCGATCGCGTAGGAGGTGATGTTCAGTTCCGGAAACACGACGAGGTCGACGCCTTTCGCATCCGCCTCCCGCGCTAGGGCGATCGTCGCCTCGGCATTGGCGCCGGTATCCCCTACCGAAGCGCGCGGCGTAGCGGCGGCAACCCGGATCAGCCCGTGCGTGTGGATCGCGTAGAATGGATGCGTCATGGCGCACCGATAAACGGCCTCGCCGCGTCACGCCACCGGCTTGATCCAGGCGAGCATTGGCGCGGTGCGCTGTCCTGTGAGAGGATAGGCGCATGACAGCCCGATCGATCCAGCCTCTCGCGCTCCTGCTCGTCAGCCTGCTGTATTGGCAGCTCGTCAGCCAATTTTCGGGCGCGAAGGAGCCCTGGGACGCGGATGGCTATTGGCGGATCTGGTATCCCGGGTCGCTGGTGATATCGGCGCTATCGGGTTTCCTGCTGGGACGGCGAGGTTGGCTGGCCGGAATGATCGTCACGTTTGCGCAATTGCCGGTGATGTGGGTCAATACCGGCATCGGCGGGCTGTTGATGGTCGGTGCGACGATCCTGTGCATCCTTGCCGTGCCCGCCGTTGCTGTCGCCGCGATCGCTGGCCGGTTCGCACGGTCTCGCGCTGGTGGTGGGAAGACGGACGGCGCGGTATGACGCCGGTCGGTTCGAACCGGTGGCGAGCTTTGCGCCACGCGGCGACAGGGAGGCGATTTTGACGATCACGATGTTCGGCATCAAGAATTGCGACACGATGAAGAAGGCGCGCGCGTGGCTGGACGAACACGGCGTTGCGTATGCTTTCCACGACTACAAGACCGCCGGAATCGATACGGCACACCTGAACGATTGGATCGACCGGGTAGGTTGGGAGGTGCTGCTCAACCGCGCCGGCACCACGTTCCGGAAACTGCCTGAAGCGGAGCGGGCGGATCTCGATGCGAAAAAGGCCACCGCACTGATGCTGGCGCAGCCTTCGATGATCAAGCGCCCGGTCCTCGATACCGGCGAGACGCTGCTGGTCGGGTTCAAGCCCGAGCGGTATGAGGCGGCGGGGCTGGGGCGCGCTTGAAGGAGACTGACATGCCTGTCGCTACATGGAATGGCCGCGAGATCGCACGATCCGACGATACCGTCATCGTCGAGGGCAATCACTATTTCCCCGCGGACAGCATAGACCCGGCGCTGCTGGAGGAGAGCGCGACGCACTCCAACTGCCCGTGGAAGGGCGTGGCGAGCTACAAGACGCTTGTCGTCGACGGGAAGCGCAACGTCGATGCGGTCTGGTATTATCCGGACCCCAAGTCGGCCGCAGCCGAGATCAAGGGCCGGTATGCGTTCTGGAAGGGCGTGACGGTCGGTTGAGGTCGCGCGGCAACCGATAAGTGCCGTCCTGTCCTAGAGTCGAATTCGGAAATTGCCGTCATCCCAGCGAAAGCTGGGATATCCCGGTTAGGCGGACGTAGCGAACCACGAGAGATACCCCAGCGTTCGCTGGGGTGACGGCCCCAGCGGACACGTGCCGCGTTCCAATCCTCCCCCGCCAGGGGGAGGTGTCGCCGAAGGTGACGGAGGGGGAGGACAGGGAACAGACGTTTTCCTGACCTCCCCCTCCGCCTGGCAAGGGCCAGCCACCTCCCCCTGGCGGGGGAGGATCAAGGTTCAGCTCAGATCGCGCCCGAGAACGTATCACACTGCGCCGGATCGCCGCTATCCAGCCCGCGCTTCAACCACGCCTGACGCTGCGCCGAAGTCCCATGCGTGAAGCTGTCCGGCACCACGCGGCCCTGCGACTCCTTCTGCAACGTGTCGTCGCCGATCGCCTGTGCAGCGGTCATGCCCTCCTGGATATCGCCGGCCTCGAGCCGCGACCGGTTCGCCGCCGCCCACACGCCCGCATAACAATCCGCCTGAAGCTCGAGCCGTACCGACAGCGCGTTACCCTCGGTCTCGCTCGCCTGGCGCTGCGCCTGCTGGACCTGCGCGTTCGTACCGAGCAGCTTCTGGATGTGATGGCCGAACTCGTGCGCGATCACGTAATCCTGTGCGAAGTCGCCCTCCGCCTTGAACCGGGTCGACAGCTCGTTGAAGAAACTCGTGTCTAGATAGATGCCCTGATCGGTCGGGCAATAGAACGGCCCCATCGCCGACTGCGCCGCGCCGCAGCCCGAGCGGCCATTGCCGTCGAAGAACACCAGCTTGGGCGCTTCGAAGCGCTGGCCGTTCTTGGCGAAGATCGCTTCCCAAGTGTTGTCCGCCGAACTGAATGCGTTGCAGGCGGCCTTGCTCTCGGGCGTCAGGTTGCAGCTCGACGTCGTGTCGGTGCCGGCGCGCGGCGCTCCGCTCTGCGTGGTCGGCGCGGACGATTGCCCGCCACCGAGCAGACCGCCAAGGCCACCCATGCCGCCGAACACCGCCATCAGGATCAGCACCACGACGATCCCGCCGCAGCCGAAGCGGCTGCCGATCATCGGCAACAGCCCCATCAGCAGGCCGCCACCACCGCCGCCGAAACCGCCGCCGCCGCCGCCCGACCCGCGCTGGTCCTCGACGTTGATGTTCGGATCGTAATCGTCGAGCCGCATGAATATGCCCCTTTTCGTTTCTTCTCGGGAACGAAATGCGCAAGGTGGCGCTAGAGTTGCACGGCGGTCGAATCCGCTGCGTAAAGCGACAAGGGGGAGTGCGTATGTTCCTGAAGGGCAAGACCGCGGTCATCACCGGATCCACCTCGGGGATCGGCCTGGCCTACGCCAAGGCGTTCGCGGCGGAGGGCGCCGCGGTGGTGCTCAACGGCTTCGGCGACGCGGACGCGATCGAGCGGGAACGCGCCGCCCTAGCGCAAACCGGCGGTGCCGCCGCGCTGTACGATCCCGCCGACATGACGAAGCCCGACGAGATCGCCGCGATGGTCGCACGGGCCGCCGCCGAGACCGGTAGCGTCGACATCGTCGTCAACAACGCGGGTATCCAGCACGTCGCCGGTATCGCCGACTTCCCGATCGACAAGTTCGACGCGATCATCGCGATCAACCTGTCCTCGGCCTGGCACATGATGCGCGCCGCGGTGCCGCTCATGCGCGCCAAGGGCTGGGGCCGGATAATCTCGACCGCGTCGGCGCACTCGCTCGTCGCGAGCCCCAACAAGTCGGCCTATGTCATGGCCAAGCACGCGATCGCCGGGCTGACCAAGACGATCGCGCTGGAAACCGCGACCGACGGCATCACCGTCAACTGCATCTCGCCCGGCTATGTCTGGACCCCGCTGGTCGAGAACCAGATCCCGGATACGATGGCGGCGCGGGGGATGACACGCGACCAGGTGATGAACGACGTGCTGCTCGCCGCGCAACCGACCAAGGAGTTCGTAACCCCCGAGCAGGTCGCGGCGTTCGCACTCTTCCTGTGTCGCGACGAGGCCAAGGCGATCACCGGCGCGAATCTGTCGATGGACGGCGGCTGGACCGCGGCGTGACCGATCGGCGCGCCGACACGCCGAAAACCATTTCAGCTCAAGGTGATACGAGCGTAACTTCGCGTAAGTCAGCGGGACACGAGACGATGCGAACTTGGGTCGGAACTGCCGCGTGCATGATGGTCGCGGCCTGTGGATCGACCGTCGTCGGTGTCGGGAGCGCCGGCGCCGACGGCGCGCGATCCAGCCTGGACTGGCGCCGCGTGGCCACCCCGGCGGATCGCGCACGGCTGCGCGGCTGGCGCGGCGCCTGGGTCGCGGCCCTCGCGCAGGTCGATCCGAAAGAGGTCGCGCGCGATCCGGTGCTGTTCAACCCCGACCGTTCGCTGGTCGACCCGCTGCCGCCCGCCGGCCCGTATCGGTGTCGCACCTACAAGCTCGGCGCCCGCGCGGGCATCGGCCCGACCTTCACGATCTCGGGCTGGTTTGCCTGCCGGATCGGCACGAGCGAGGACGATGGCGAGCGCGTGGTCAGTCTCGTCAAGCTCGACGGATCGCAGCGCCCGGTCGGCTCGGTCTTCGCCGACACCAATGCGCGGGCGATCTTCCTGGGCACGATGGAGCTCGGCGACGAGACGCGGCCGATGCGCTATGGGCGCGACGCCAACCGCGACATGGCCGGGCTGATCGAGCGGATCGCCCCGCAGCGCTGGCGCGTGGTGCTGCCCTATCCGCGGTTCGAATCGCTCCTCGACGTGGTCGAGCTGGTCCCCGCGGCCTAGCGAGCGGCGGGCAGGGGCCCCGGAGCGGTCGTCGTCACCATGCTGGCTGCGGCCGCTCCCGTCGTCACCGCTGCGCCGGGCGACTCGATCGGGCCAAGGCTCGCGAGATACTGCTTGCCATGCATCTCGATCGGCGTGACGCGGCCGGCGTTACCGGCCAGCACCGCCTTCAGATACGAGCGCGGTTTCTTCATCAGCCCGGGCTGATCGAGCGCGGACAGCCCTACCAGGCGCGCGGCTTCCTTGACGAAGTGGACGCAATTATGGTCGCCCAGGCGGTACACGCTGTCGGGCTTTCCCTCGCGCCACGCGTCGACCAGCCGCAACACGGCGACGTATTGCGCGTCGGTCATCACCACTGAGAATTGCGCGTCGCTGCTCGCGACATAGCTCGGCCTGGCGATGTCGAGCTTGCCCGCGACCGGTCCCATCAACAGCGCGGGCGACACCGATTTCGCCGTGAAGCCTGCATTCGTGTCGACCGGCGCGCCGCCCGCATCGGGCACCCCGCGCAAGGTGAAGAACGCGTGCGGGAAACTGTTGCCGAGTTCATGGCTCCAGAACGTGATCGTGACCGCAGCCTGCGCCGGCAGCGCGTATCCGACGCACAGGGAGAACAGGGCGATCAGGCGTAGCAGCGGTCTCATCGACCGAGGCTATCGCCGAATCTCCAGCCTTACCAGAGGCATGCGTCTGATTTAGATCAGCGCTGCGGGGTAGTTTCGCCGCCGCTGGAGGCAGGGGCGGCAGCCGACACCGGGGCAAGCGTCGCGTTCTCGCGCTTCTCGGGCCGGATATAGATCGACGACAGCGTCGGCACCGCGGCGCGCAGCTCGGTCTCCATCGCCTCGATCATCGTCTCGCCGTCGCCCATCGTCACCGCATCGTCGAAGTCCGCGCTGATCGCGGCGAAGATGCTGTCGGGCGCGGCATGGACCGTGCGGACATGGTTGACCGAGACGATGGCGGGATGCGCCGCGACGATCTTGCGGATCGTGGCGATCACGGCTGGGTCGGCGCGCTCGCCGATCAGCAGGCCCTTCGATTCGCGCGCGAGCAGCACGGCGACCAGCGCGAGGATCAGCCCGATCGCGATCGACGCGGCGCCGTCGATGCGCGGATCGTCGAACGCATGGCTCGCCCAGATGCCGATCGCGGCGATGACGAGACCCGCCAGCGCCGCCGAATCCTCGAACAGCACGATGAAGCCAGCGGGATCCTTCGACCGGTGGATCGCCGACCACCAACCCATGTCGCCCTTGGTCTTCGAGAACTCCCGCACCGCGATCGTCCAGCTGCTGCCTTCCAGCGCGAACGAGATCGCCAGCACGACATAGTTGATCGTCGGGCTCGTCAGCGGCTCGGGCTCCTGGATGTGCCGCCACCCCTCGAAGATCGACACGCCCGCGCCGATCGCGAAGATCAGGATCGCGACGACGAACGCCCAGAAATACAGTTCGCGGCCATAGCCGAACGGGTGCGCCTCGTCGGCGGGCTGCTTCGCCTTGCGCTGGCCGTAGAGCAGCAGCACCTGGTTGCCGCTGTCGACCACCGAGTGAAAGCCTTCGGTCAGCATCGACGACGATCCGGTCATCCCGGCCGCGACGAATTTCGCCACGCCGATCCCGAGATTGGCGGCGAGGGCGCCGTACAGGACGATGTCGTCCTTGATGCGCGCGGTCAGTGTCTTGGCCATCCCGCCGTCCTACACGAGGGGATGCGGTTGGAAAGAGGCGGCTTCGCAAGAGTTTGGGGGTGCGGAGCTTGCTGATCCTCCCCCGCAAGGGGGAGGTGGCTGGCACTTGCCGGACGGAGGGGGAGGATACGGAGCAGAGGTTTCGCGTGCCGCCCCCTTCCGACGCCTACGGCGCCACCTCCCCCTTGCGGGGGAGGATGAGGGGGAAGAGTTTCGCCCTCCTTGCCGCGCCAAAAACAGGAATGCCCGCCGGTGGACGAACCACCGGCGAGCACCTTTCCTCCCCAGGAAACTGCGTAAATCGTGTCAGCCGAGCCGGCCGAGGCGGTGGTACAGCGCACTCATCCGCATCAGCCGCGCGTCGTCGATCGAGGTCTTGCTGATCATCTCGCCGAGCACTTCCTTCATCAGCGCGAAATCGTTGGTCGAGAAGACGGCGCGGGCGCGGGGTTGTTCGGTGGTGGTCTGCATGGCTTGCCTCCTTCGATGGCTCGTCTTGTCTCTCTCTTTACAGCGACTGCGTATCGAGAGAGGCGATGCACATTGAATAGCGGGCACGACCGGCGTGTTGGAATGCCCGACCGTGTTACGCCAGCGTCGCGGTGTCCGCCGCCCTTGTATCTCGGCTGTCGCTCTGTAAAGATCGTGACAGGAGGGTTTCACGATGGCCGAACGGAAATTGCTGGCGGGGCACGCGATCCGTCGTCTGCGGCGCGGCGCCGGGCTGACGCAGGCGGCGATGGCCGATATGCTCGCGATCAGCCCGAGCTATCTGAACCTCGTCGAGCGCAACCAGCGGCCGGTGTCGGCGACGCTGCTGATCAAGCTGGCGGAGAGCTTCGACTTCGATCCGCGCTCGCTCACCGCGGCCGAGCCCGGCGGCGGCGCGGAGGCGATCCGGCGACGGCTGGCGGACCCGATGTTCGCCGACCTCGAGATCGACCGCAACGAGGTCGAGGAATGGCTCGCCAGCGCCCCCGGCGGCGCGGCGGCGTTCGCGCGCGTGTTCGATCGGATCGGCGGCGGTGCGGTGATCGAGGCGGGCGACGATCCGGTCACGCTCGTGCGGCGCGAGATCGAACGCTGGCGCAACCACTTCGCCGATCTCGACGCCGCCGCCGAGGCGCTGGCGGACGAATTGCGGCTCGGCGCGGGTGACCTGTACGGCGCGATCGCCGAGCGGTTGCGCGCGAAACATGGTCTCACGATCCGCGTGCTGCCCGCCGATGTCCTGCCCGACACGCTGCGCCGGCTCGACCTGCACGCGCGCCAGTTGCAGCTGAGCGAGATGCTCGACCCCGCGTCGCGGACGTTCGCGGTCGCCTTCCAGCTCGGCCAGATCGAGGCGAAGGCGGAGATCGATGCGCTCGCGAAAGGCGCAGGCTTCACCGATCGCGCCGCCGAGCGGCTCTATCGCCGCCACCTGCTCGGCTATTTCGCCGCCGCGCTGATGATGCCGTATGCCCGGTTCCTGCGCGGGTGCGAGACGACCGGGTACGATATCGAACTGCTGCAACGCCGGTTCGGTGCGGGGTTCGAACAGGTCGCGCACCGGTTGACGACGTTGCAGCGAGTCGGTGCGCGTGGGCTCCCGTTCTTCATGATCCGGATCGACCGCGCGGGGCAGGCGTCGAAGCGCTATCCGGGTGCAAGCGGCGCGGCGCTGGTCGAGGCGGATGGGCGCTGTCCATTGTGGCGGCTCCACCACGCGTTCGACCGGCCGGGCAGCCTGATGGTCCAGCTTGTCGAGTTGGAAGACGGCGCGCGCTGGCTGACGATGGCGCGGACGGTGACGCCGCAGGGCAGTCGCTTCGGCGCGGTCCATGCCGAGTTCGCGATCGGCCTGGGCGTGGCGGCATCGCAGGCTGGCGTGCTCGCGGCGGCGAGCGGTTTCGATCTGGCGGGGAGGGCTATGCCGATCGGCCTGGGTTGCCGCGCCTGCTTCCGCAACGACTGCCCGCAACGCTCGATCGCGCCGGCGGGCCGCGCACTGCTGATCAACGAGCGCGAACGCCGGACCTCGGCGCTGACGTTCGCAGGGGATTAGAGGCAGGACGCCCCCAAATCGATCCTCCCCCGCAAGGGGGAGGTGGCTGGCACTTGCCAGACGGAGGGGGAGGAAAGGGTAACGCCCGTTCCGTATCCTCCCCCTCCGTCACCTTCGGCGACACCTCCCCCTAGCGGGGGAGGATCGTGAGGTCAGGCGCCTGCGTCCGTCAACGCGTCGAGCTGGTCCTTCGTCAATTCCAGCGTCATCGCCGGCAGCAAATCCTCGATCTGCTTCACGCCGGTGGCGCTGGCGATCGGCGCGGTCACGCCCGGCTGCGCAATCAGCCAAGCCAGCGCGACCTGCGCGTGCGTCGCGCCGACAGCGTCGACCACCGGGTCCATCGCATCGAGAACGGCCTTGCCCTTCCCCTCGAGCAGTTCGCCCATCCGGCCACCGCGGACGCTCTGCCCGAGATCGTCCTTGCTGCGATATTTGCCGGTCAGGAAACCCGAGGCCAGGCCGTAATAGGGCAGCACGCCGATATTCTCGGTGACGCAGTAATCCTGCAACTCGCCTTCGAACTTGGTGCGGCTGACGAGATTATATTCGGGCTGGAGCACGTGATAGCGTGGCAGGTCCGAGGTCTTGGCCGCTTCGACCGCCGACTTGAGGCGGGCGGCGTGGAAGTTGGACGCGCCGATGACACGGACCTTGCCGGCGTCGACCAGCTTGCCGAACGCTTCGAGGACTTCGTCCTGCGGTACGTCCTCGTCATCCTGGTGCGCGTAATAGAGGTCGATCCGGTCGGTGCCGAGGCGCTTGAGCGAGGCTTCGGCGGCAGCGGCGATGCGCGCAGGGGCGAGCTTTTCGCCGCCCTCGCCGGGGAGCATGCCGACTTTAGTCGCAATCAACACGTCGTCGCGCTTGCCGCTGGCCTTCAGCCATTCGCCGATCATGGCCTCGGACTCGCCGCCCTGATGACCATCAACCCACGCCGAATAGGCGTCGGCGGTATCGATCATCGTGCCGCCGCCTGCGACGAATGCGTCGAGCACGGCAAAGCTGGTGGTGCGATCAGCGGTCCAGCCGAACACGTTGCCACCGAGAACGAGCGGCGCGATTTTCAGGTCGGTCGAGCCGAGGCGGCGGAGGGTCATCGGGTCTGATCGCTTTAATTCGAGGGTAATTCTGTATCGTCAGGAGCGGCAGCGACGGCGTTCAGATCGACGCTGTTCGCATCGAGCATCGCGGCGGCTTCGTTCAACTGGTGCGCTTCGTCGGCGGTGACGGCGCCGGGCTCGCTGGCCGGTGAGCAGGCTGCGAGTAGAACGGGAAAAACGACCGCCGCCAGCCCCAGTCCGTCATGCCAGCGAACGCTGGCATCTCCCCGCTTGGGTCGCTGCGACACGAACCGGGAGATCCCAGCTTTCGCTGGGATGACGTGAGTGGGCGGGCGGCGGTCCATTCAGAACTTAGTCCTTGATCGCGTTGCCGGCGCGGGTCAGCGCATTGCCGGTGGCGTCGGCGGCGCGGTCTGCGCCGTTGGCGATCGAGGCACCAGCGCGGTCTGCGCCGGCTTCGATCCGGTCACCGGCGCGATCGGCCTTGACGTCGAGATTGTCGGTGGCGTTGTCGAGCTTCGCACCGGCGTTATCGAGCGAACGCTCGGCCGAACCCAGCGCACGATCGCTGGCGGCGCTGACGTCATCGACGGCATTCTCGGTGGTCGCGCTGGCGTCCGCGGCGATCGCGTTGGCGGCCTGGGCCGTCTGGTCCTGCGCGTTGTTGCTGCAGGCTGCGAGACCGGCGGTGAGCGCCAGGGCGGGGATCAGGAACTTCTTCATGCGTATCTACTCCCGTATATGTCGTCTTGTGAACCAGCGAATGTCCGGCCCATAGCGCAATCGAACGCGGATGAAGCGTTTCCGATCCGTCACGATCGTGCGCGATGCGATAAGTCGCAGAGACTTATGGCGGAAGTCGGAGACGCGCACGCCTGCGTTGACCCCATATAAAGAAATCTTTATATGACCTGTCATGACGATGGCGCTCGAAATCTTCCGTGCACTGGCGGACGCGACCCGGTTGCGGATCCTCGCGCTGTTGCGACGGATGGAGCTGTCGGTCGGCGAGCTCGCGCAGGTGCTCGGACAGAGCCAGCCACGCGTCTCGCGGCACGTGAAGATCCTCTGCGATGCCGGCCTCGCCGAACGTCGCAAGGAAGGCAGCTGGGTGTTCGTGGCACTGGGCGCGCCGGACGTGGTCGAGCCGGTCGCCGGGGCGCTTGATGCCTGGGCGAAGGCCGAGCCGGACCATTGGGCGGTGGCGGATGCGGCGCGGCTTGCGGCGGTGCGCGCGGACCGGGCGGCCTCGGCGGCGGCGTGGTTCGAGGGGCATGCCGACGAATGGGACGCGATCCGATCGTTGCACGTTGCCGACAGCGAGGTCGAGGCGGCGATGGCGGCGGTACTGGGCGACGCGCCGATCGGGACGCTGATCGATATCGGCACGGGCACCGGGCGGATGCTCGAACTGTTCGGCGGGCGGGCAACGGTCGCGCTCGGGATCGATCGCAGTTCGGAGATGCTGCGGCTGGCGCGGGCCAAGCTCCACGACATGACGCACGCCGAACTGCGCCAGGCGGACCTGTATGCGCTGCCGATGGCGGATGCCGCCGCCGATGTCGCGATCCTGCACCACGTGCTGCATTTCGCGCAGCAACCTGGGGCCGCGGTCAGCGAGGCGGCGCGCGTCCTCGCGCCCGGTGGACGGTTGCTGATCGCCGACTTTGCCAGCCACGACCGCGAGGAATTGCGGGTGCGCGATGCCCACACGCGGCTCGGCTTCGCGGACGAACAGATGGCGGCGTGGTTCGAGGCGGCGGGCTTGCAGACCGCGCGGGTCGAGACGCTCGAGGGCGGTGAGTTGACGGTGAAACTATGGCTCGGCCGAAAGATCGGCGCGAGCTTGCGTGAGGTGAAGGCGGCATGACGAACATTTCCATCCCCCAGTTGGCAGAAGCGCGCCGCGCGCTCGAAGAACCGCTGTTCGCGGATTTGGCGGGCGATGTCGGCATCAGCTTCGAGTTCTTCCCGCCGAAAAGCGAGAAGATGGAGGCGCAGCTCTGGGAGGCGATCCGCACTCTGGAGCCGCTCCAGCCCGATTTCGTGTCGGTGACCTATGGCGCGGGCGGTTCCACGCGCGAGCGGACTCATGCGACGGTCGCGCGGATCCAGCGCGAGACGTCGATGAATGCGGCCGCGCACCTGACCTGCGTCGAGGCGACCAAGGCCGAGATCGATCAGGTCGCCGAGGAATATTGGGCGGCGGGCGTGCGGCATATCGTTGCGCTCCGCGGCGACATGCCGACGCTGGGCCAGCCCTATCAGGCGCATCCGGGCGGGTATGAGAATGCGGCGGCCCTGGTTGCTGGCCTGAGGAAACTGCATCCGTTCGAAATCTCGGTCGCGGCGTACCCCGAATGCCATCCGGAATCGGGCGGGTATGACGCCGATATCGACAATCTGAAGCGCAAGATCGACGCCGGTGCGACCCGCGCGATCACACAGTTCTTCTTCTCGCCCGAGGCGTATTTCCGATTTCGCGACCGGGTCGCGGCGGCCGGCATCACCGCGCAGATCCTGCCCGGGATATTGCCGGTGTCGAACGTCGCGCAGACGCGGAAATTCGCGAGGCTGTGCGGCGCGGAGATCCCGGCGTGGATGGACCGGCTGTTCGAAGGTCTCGACGATCACCCCTCGGCACGGCAACTCGTCGCGGCGACGATCGCGGCCGAGATGTGCCGGCGGCTCTATGCGGGGGGCGTGAAGGACTTCCACTTCTACACGCTCAACCGCGCCGAGTTGGCCTACGCGATCTGCCACATGCTCGGCGTGCGTGCGAAGCCGAGCGAAAAGGTCGCCGCGGCGTAATTCCGC
>NZ_JANBVH010000006.1 GCF_024273235.1 Sphingomonas faeni
ATGGCGCGTAATTTCAAACAGGTGGCCGGAATTGCAATGCGTGCCAAGCAAATTGAAGAATTGATGGGTCGGAATGTTCGCAGAATTCCGATGATTTTTCTTACAATCGGATAATATAGGTTATCATTACTCATTCTAACTCATGTTTGTCACATGGGTAGGCGGGGGCATTGTCGGCCGGAAAGACGTCCCGGAAGTCCAACGTCGAGCTTTCCGGCCGCCCGTCGCGATCAAGCGACGGCGATCCAGGCCACGCCAACCGGCGCGGCACCGTTCCCCGATCGCATCCCCGCTCCGCGCAGTGACTTCGGCGCAGTGACTTCGGCGCCGTGACTTCGGCGCAGTTACTTCGCCATGGCCGCCGATTGGTCGACCGGCACGACCGGCAGCCACACCGCGCTCGCTCCGCCATCGCCGCGAACGATCGTCACCGTCGCCTTCTGGTAATCGGCCTTCTTGGCGAGGAAGATGTTGGGCACGAAGGTCTGCGGGTTGCGGTCGTAAAGCGGGAACAGGCTCGACTGCACCTGGATCATGATCTTGTGGCCAGGCTGGAAGACGTGGTTCACCGTCGGCAGGCGGAACTTGTATTCCTGCACCTTGCCCGCCGGGATCGCGGTCGGCTTGGCGAAGCTCTGGCGATAGCGCCCACGGAAGATGTCGAGGCTGATCGGCAGTTCATAGCCGCCCATCTTCGGATCGGTCGCGTTCTCGGCCGGATACACGTCGATAACCTTCACGACGAAATCACCGTCGGTGCCGGTCGTCTTGGCGAAGATGTCCGCGATCGGCGCGCCCGATACGCGGACCGGTGCGGTCAGCACTTCGGTCGTGTAGGTCATGACGTCGGGACGGCCATCGACGCCGCGCTGGTCGCTGACCAGCCAGTCGCCCCAGCGCCCGTCACCGAAGTTCACTGGACGCGGCAGATGCGGGACAGGCTTGGCGGGATCGGACACATAGCTGTCGCCGCCGGTCGCCGCCTTGCCGAAGCCTAGCCCGCCGCCAGCCTGGAGGTAGATCGGCTTCAGCGGCGACGCGCACCCGGTCTCGCAGGCGAGCGGCCAGGTGGCGAGGTTATCCCAATGGTTCTCGCCGGTGTTGTAGATCGCGGCGGCGGGCAGGGCGGCGGGCAGGGCGGTGGCTGGGCCATCTTTCAGATACTGGTTGAAATAGGGAAGGATCATGCTCTCGCGATATTGCTGCGCCGTATCGCCATTCCACTGGAACGGCCCGAGGCTGCGGCCTTCGCGATTGACCTGGCTATGGCGCCACGGGCCCATAACGAGGTGGTTGTTGCCGATCTTGCCCTTGGCTTTCAGCGCTTCCCACGCGGTGATCGCACCGTACATGTCCTCTTGGTCCCACAGGCCCTGTTCCCAGATCGTCGGCACGTTCGACGGGTTGGCGGCAAGCAACTTGTCGAGCGCCTGGCCCTGCCAGAACCCGTCATAGGCGGGGTGCGACACCATCCGCTGCCAATAGGGAAGCTGGTCATAGCCGGATTTCTTCGCCCAATCGCCCGCCGAGCCGACCTCGCGGAAATTCTCGTAATCGTCATAGCCGCCGGTCGGCGGGGCCTTGCCCGCGCCCTTGTAGCCGGTCTGGCTGCCGAGCCAGGCGATGTTGGCGAGGCGGAACGCGCCGTAATGGAACCAGTCGTCGCCCATCCAGCCATCGATCATCGGGCTCTGCGGCGCCGCGACCTTCAGCGCGGGATGCGGATTGAGCAGCGCCATGACCACGGTGAAGCCCTCGTACGAAGAGCCGATCATCCCGACCCGGCCGTTGCTCTCGGGCAGGTTCGCCTTGTTCACCAGCCAGTCGATCGTGTCGTAGGCGTCGGTGACGTGATCGACCTTGGTCGGGTTCAGCGGGCCGATGACCGGACGCGTGACGACATAGTCGCCCTCCGACCCGTATTTGCCGCGGATGTCCTGATAGACGCGGATATAGCCCGCCTTCACGAACATCTCGTCGGCGAGCGGCAGGGTGGCGAGGATGCTCGAACTGTCCGACCGGTTCGCGCGCCCCTTGGCGTTGTACGGCGTGCGGGTCAGCACGATCGGCGCATTGGTGACGCCCTTGGGATAGACGATGACCGTGTACAGCTTCGTCCCGTCGCGCATCGGCACCATGACCTCGCGCTTCACATAGTCCTGCGCGGCAGTGGGCGGCACGAACTTGGCGGGAATGTCACCGCCGACCGGCGCAGTCCTGTCCTGGGCGGACGCGATCGTCGCGAGCGCGATGGGGGCGAGCAGGGCGAATTTCAGGTTCATGGGGGCGCTTTCCGGAAATGTTGCCGCGAAGCTACGCGCAACCGGTGCGCCCGGGCAATCGCGATCGTAGCAGGTTTGCAATAATGGCCACGGCGGCGTCCGGTCCTCAATTATCTTCTCCGTCGGAGGGCCTGTTGCTATATGTTGCGCAACATGTTGTATATGTCGCTCCAGATCGAGGACACACCGAAATGCGCGGCCGATTATCAATGCTTCCAATGTTCGTCACCGCCTCGCTCCTGTGCGGCACGAGCGCGTTCGCGAGCGGTCCCACCGTATCGCAGGCCGAAAAGGCCGCGATCGTCGCGTCGCTCTCGACAACCCTGGATGCGAACTACGTGTTTCCGGACGTCGCGCGGAAGATCGAACCGGCGCTCCGCGAGCATCTCGCGAAGGGCGATTACGCTTCGATCACGACCAAGGAGGCGTTCGCGAAGCGGCTGACCGACGATCTCCTGGCTCTCACCGGCGATCTGCACTTCTTCGTCGGCGTCGATCCGAAATGGGTCGCCGACTATCGCACCAAGGCTCTGCCGGCGGCGAAGGCCAAACTCCGGCAGGAGGAATTGGCCGAACTGGAGAAAAGCAATTTCGGCTTCGACGAGGTCGGCCATCTGAGCGGCAATATCGGCTATGTCCGCTTCAGCTACTTCGCGAATCCGGAGCTTGCCTATGATGCGGCAGCGGCGGCGATGCGCTTCGTCGAGAACAGCGACGCCGTGATCATCGATCTGCGCTACAATAATGGCGGATACCTGGAGATGGCGCAGTTGCTGGCGAGTTATTTCTTCCCCAGCGACAAGGACCAGCTGCTCTTCGATTACAATTACAACGAGGATGGCAAACGCATCGCGCGCGGGCAGTGGGTGCTACCCGGACTGCCGGGTAAGCGCATGGTCGACAAGCCGCTGTATATCCTGACGGGATCGGCATCGTTCTCGTCGGCGGAATGGTTTTCCTACGCGATGAAAAAGCTCGGCCGCGCGACGCTGATCGGCGAGCGGACCGCGGGCGGCGCGCACCCCGTCGCGCGGAAACCGATCGACGACGATTTTTTCGTGCAGGTACCGATCGGCCAGATCCGCGACCCTGTCGATCATGGCGATTTCGAGGGCGTCGGCGTGGCGCCGGACCTGCCGAGCTCCTCGATCCAGGCGCTGCCCCTCGCGCACAAGCTGGCGTTAGAAAACCTGTCCAAGACCGATGCCGCAAAGGCTGCCGACTATACCTGGCTGTTGCCGACGCTGACCGCGGCGATCGAGCATCCGCAGGCTGATGCCGCTCTCGTCCGAAAGGCTGTCGGAAAATACGAGGGGCGCGAACTCACCCTCGAGAACGGCACGCTCTTCTACGTGTGGCGCAAGCGTCTACGCGTTGCCCTGCAACCAATCGGTCCGAACCTGTTTGCAGTAGAGGGCGTCTCCGATTTCCGATATCGGCTGACCTCCGGGCGCGGCAAATCCGTCACGCTGGAGCGACTGAACAAGGACGGCACAATCCAGACGTATCAGCGCCTTGACTGAGCGAACGCGAAAGCCCGCGGCGATCGACGACAGCGCGTTTCTCGGCCGCACGGTCGAACGGCTGAGCGTCCTAATCGCGGACCAATCCAAGGCTGTTTTCGACGACAGGGGGATCGTCATCCCGGTTCGCTCCTGCTCGTTGATGACCGTCCTGGCAAAGCTCGAAACGGCATCCGCTTCGGATCTGGCTCGGGAACTCGGCCACTCGCATCAGCTGGTGATGCAGAAGATACCAAAGCTCGTCAGTCTCGGCCTTATCCGGCAGGGCGATGACGATCAGGACGCACGCCGGCGGATATTCCGGCTTACCGACGAGGGGCGCGAGCAACTCGCGAAGTTCGAGGCCTGCAGCGCCCTGATCGACGCTGCCTATGACGCGTTGTTCGCCGAGGTCGGGGATGTCCGGGCGCTGGTCGATCGAACTATCGAGGCGCTCGGGGCGCTGCCTCTGAACTCCCGCATCCGGGACGCCGCCGCGTCGCCGAAGCCGACCCGCTAGCGCTGTTTCTTCGTCGTCGTGGCGGTGAAGTCCGGGTCCTTGTTCGCGACCCAGTCGACGAACTTGCGCACCGCGGGATGCGCGAGCAGTCCCTCCACGTCCATTCCGTGGCGCTGCAATTCGGAGTTGGTGAAATTGGCCGTCAGCGTCTGCTGGCAGATCGGGTGCATCGGTACGACATCGCGACCGCCCCGGCTCTTCGGCACGGGGTGATGCCAGACGATCGTCTGGCCGGTGGGACGCCCACACAGCCAGCAGGCGACGACCGGCGGCGGAGCCTCGTCCTCGCTCCGTACGTCCTCATAGGGACCATGCTTCGAATGCTTGCGCGCCATGCGTACGGATCCCGGCTGTATCTGCGATGCTCGTGCCGTCGTCTCTAGCGACAGGAGCACCGCTATCCAAATTCCTGTCAGGCCGCTTTGGCGGCCATCCGCGCGGCGAGCTTCTCTTCCTCGGTCCAGACCTTCCGCTCGCGCGCGGGCTTCGCCGGCTTGACCTGCTTGACCGGGCCACCGCCCAGTACCGGCGCGCGCTTGGTCGAGTGGCGCGCGACTTCGCAATGCCATTCGTGATCGTCCTGCACGGTCAACGTGCGACCGATCTCGCGCTCGACGTCGTGCAGCCACGCGCGCTGCTCGGCATCGCACAAGGTGACCGCGAAACCGCTGCGCCCGGCGCGACCGGTGCGGCCGATCCGGTGGACATAGCTTTCCGGCAGGCTCGGCAGGTCGTGGTTGAACACGTGCGTCACCGTGTCCACGTCGATGCCGCGCGCTGCGATATCGGTCGCGACCAGCACCTGGACGGTCCCGGCGCGGAACGCGTCTAGCGCCCGCTCGCGCTGGCCCTGCGACTTGTTGCCGTGCAGCGCCTCGGCGGTGATGCCCGCCTCGCCGATGAACGCGCAGACGTCGTTCGCGATGTTCTTCTGGAGCGTGAAGACGACCGCCTGGCCCATGTTCGGCGTCTGCAACAATGCCAGCAGCGCCGCCTTCTTGTCGGCGGCGTCGAGGAACATCACCGACTGGTCGATCCGGTCGACCGTGGTCGAAGGCGGGGCGATCTCGACCTTCGCCGGATCGCGCAACAGGCTCTCGGCCAGCGCGGCGATCGACTTCGGCATGGTCGCCGAGAACAGCAGCGTGTGGCGATCCGTCGGCAGCGTCGCGACGATCCGCTCGATCGGCTTGGCAAACCCCATGTCGAGCATCTGGTCGGCCTCGTCGAGCACCAGCGCCTCGAGCTGCGACAGGTCGCAAAGGCCCTGCTCGACCAGATCGAGCAGGCGGCCCGGCGCGGCGACGATGATGTCGACACCGCCCTCGAGCGCCTTGACCTGATGGAACTGGCTGACGCCGCCGAAGATCGTCATCACGCTCGGCTTGATGTGCCGGCCGAAGCTCTCGAAGCCGGCGGCGATCTGCGACACCAGTTCACGCGTCGGCGCGAGCACCAGCACGCGCGCGCCACCCTTCGGCGCCGGGCGAGGGTTGGCGGCAAGGCGGTGGAGCAGCGGCAGCGCGAAGGCGGCGGTCTTGCCGGTGCCGGTCTGCGCCATGCCGAGCATGTCGCGACCGTCCAGCAGCATCGGGATCGACTGCGCCTGGATCGGCGTCGGGTGGGTATAGCCTTGCTCGGCGAGCGCCTGCATCAAGGTGGGCGCGAGCGAGAGATCGGCGAAAGTCATGGTCATTGTCACGCGGCGCCTCCAGCGCTGAGCTAAAGCTGCGCCTGGTAGGGCTTAGCGTCCTGAGCGCGGGCAGGTAGGTTTTATGCTGCACTGCGTCAATGCGGAAAGCCGTTACCGTTTGTGTGCCACGCCGCCATGCCCGAACCGTTTGCGATAGTCGCTCGGGCTGAGACCCGTCAGTTTTGCGAAGGTCGTGCGGAACGACGCCGGATCGCCGTACCCGACGTCGTTCGCCACCTGACTGATCGATGCCCGCGTGTTTTCCAGCAGGTCGCGCGCCTTCTCGATCCGCAGGCGCTGGTGATATTCGTTCGGCCGCAGACCGGTGGCGCCGTGAAACCGGCGCGCAAACGTCCGCAGTTCCAAGCCTGCCCAGCCGGCCATGTCGGTGACATTGGCATTGAGCGGTCCGTGCGCGTGCAATTGCCGTTGCGACTTCAGGATCGCTGCATCGCCGTGCGTCATGTCCGGCGCGAAAATCTTGTAGAAACGCTGTTCCCGACCCGGCGGATCGATCATCATGAACCGCGCCGTCTCCATCATCGCGACGGCCCCCAGCAAGCGCCGCACGATCACCAGCCCGAGATCGGTCCATGCCATCACGCCGCCGACGGTGATCAAATCGTCCTCCTCGGTCAGCAGCGCGTCGAAATCGACGTGCACGGCGGGGAACATGCTCGCCAGGTCGGGTGCGCAGATCAGGTGCGTGGTGGCGCGGCGGCCATCGAGCAGTCCGGTCTGCGCGAGGAGGAACGTCCCGCCACAGATCGATCCGAGCACGGCTCCCTCGGCATGACGCGCCGTCAGCCAATCCGACCATCTGCGATCCGTCTCGATGCCGAGTGCCGCGGTTTCGCAGGGCGGAATGATGATCACGTCCGGCACGTCGGATGACGATCCACCGGTCGCGTCCGAAACCGTGTCGAAGGTGCGCATGATCCCGCCGGCGCCGGTATCCGCGAAATGGCTGAGCCGGACGACGGGCGCATCCACGCCGAGGCGCAACCGGCTCAGGTCGTCGGTGATGCGGAACAGGTCGGTCAGGCCGTGGACGATGCCGAGCATGACCTTCGCGCGCAGGACGATCGCGATCTCGATCGGACGGGATGCGGGAATGGGTTCGGTCGCCATGTGTCAATTTTCCCCCGCATTTTGTCGGTTCGACCGATCACGCCGCTGCTAGATCCAAGTTAATACACCCCCGACGGCAACAACGCCGACACTATTCGGGGATCAGACCATGCCGGAGCCCAAGCATTCCGAAATACAGCCACTTATCAGTGGTTCGCGACGCGATATTCTTTTGGGAACCGCGATCGTATCCGCGCTCGCGATTGCTGGCGAAAGCATGGCCGGTCCGCTGAAACATGTTCAACCTGCCGCTGGAGATGCGACCATGAGCACGATAACCGTCAAGGATGGCACCGAAATTTTCTACAAGGAGTGGGGCGCGGGTCAGCCGATCGTGTTCCATCACGGCTGGCCGCTCAGCGGCGACGACTGGGACGCGCAGATGATGTTCTTCTCGCAGCAGGGCTACCGCGTTGTCGCGCACGACCGTCGCGGGCATGGTCGGTCGAGTCCCGCCTCCAAGGGCAACGACATGGATACCTATGCCGCCGACGTTGCCGCGGTCACCGCGCATCTGGGCCTGCGCAACGCGATCCATATCGGTCACTCGACCGGCGGCGGCGAGGCGATCCGCTACGTCGCGAAATACGGCAGCAACGGCCGCGTCGCCAAGGCCGTGCTGATCGGCGCGATCCCGCCGCGCCTGACGCGCTCGCCGAACAATCCCAACGGCGTCCCGCCCGAGGCGATCGAGGGTATTCGCACCGGCACCGCCACCAACCGCGCGGACTTCTACAACGGCTTTGCGACCGGGCCGTTCTACGGGTTCAACCGCCCCGGCGCGAAGGTGCTGCCCGCGGTCTCCGCAAACTGGATGCGGCAGGCGATGGTCGGCGACATCAAGGCGCAATATGATTGCATCACCGCCTTCGCCGACACCGACTTCACTGCCGACCTGCAATCGATCGACCAGCCCGTGCTGATCCTGCACGGCGAGGACGATCAGGTCTGTCCGATCGACACGACCGGGCGGATGGCGGTCAAGCTGCTCAAGAACGGCTCGATCAAGACCTATCCCGGCTATCCCCACGGCATGGCGACGATCCACGCCGACGTGCTGAACCCGGATATCCTGGCGTTCATCCGTAGCTGAACCGGCCGGCGGACGGGCAAACCCCCGTCCGCCGACTGCCAGACCCCGCTACCAGACCCTGCCGTCAGTTCGCGCAGCTTCACCCCGGCGTTCGGCGATGCGAGCGCCCCGGGGACTTTATACAACGCGGGTTGTCGCAGGCCGGCACCGTCACGAATGCTCCGCCGAAACCTGTCCCTGGCGGAGGCGATTTCCATCGAAACGCTCGTCTCTGAACGGACGAGGGAGTCTGTCGGCCCCGTTTCCGAAAGGGGGCGTCGTCGAAACTTCCTCGCTAAAAGGTGCGCGCCGTCCAAACTCCCCTCCCTGGAAGGGAGGGGCAGGGGGTGGGTCGGTTTCGAGGGAACGTTCGGCCAGCCCCGAGCCGACCCACCCCCGGCCCCTCCCTTCCAGGGAGGGGGGAATTCGGATGCTTGCACCCTATCCCAGGCCGACCATCCTAAGCCCACCACGCCTCCAGCATTCGCCCGTACAGGCCCGTCCAAATCGAAGGATCGTCGAGCAACGCGCCACCAGATCCTCCAAGGTTCGAGGTCGAAGGCATCAACGCCCCCCGCGCTTCGTCCGCTTCCTCATCCGCGTCACGGCAAACGCTATGCCCCCGCCGTCATCCGCCGTCCTGAAACGACGCGATCGCAGTAACCCCGTCCAACGACCCGACTTTCGTGCTGTCGGCCACCGGAACAACAGGCATAGGCAAGCGGATGCAACGCGGGCCCAATTTCAGTCGATCCGCAGACCGTCCGCCAGCGCCTCGACGAACGCGTCGACCTTGGGGTTGAGCTGGCGACTTCGCGGCCAGACGAGGTGCAGCGGCAGTCCCGCAGTCGCGTGCCCGGGCAATATCTCGACCAGCTCGCCGCGGCGGAGTTCGTCCCGGATCAGCCATGTCGCGAGCTGGGCGATACCGAACCCGGCCCGGATCGCGCCGACCTGCGCCTCGGCGCTGCCCAGGGTCATCCGGCCGGTCATCGTCCGCTGCTCGACGGTGCCGCCGTCATAGCCGAAGCGCCAGTCGATCGTGCTGCCGTCCCCGCGACCGTACAGGATGCAGTCGTGCTCGGCGAGCGCCTCGACCGACATGGGCGTACCACAGCGCGCGAGATAGGCGGGTGCGGCGCAGAAGACGAGGTGCTCGTGACCGAGCGCGCGGCGTCCTAGGCCGTTACCGCCGACGTCCGACGCGCTGATCCGGACGGCGACGTCGACGCCTTCCTCGATCAGATCGACGAACCGGTCGTTGAAGCTGATCTCCGGGCGAAGGTTCGGGTGGCGGCGGCAGAAATCCAGCAGCACCGGCATCACCTGGATTCGCCCGAACGCGACCGGCACGTTGATCTTCAACCGGCCGACGGGCTCGGTCTTGTGCGCGGCGAGCACCGCCTCCGCGTCGCCCAGCTCGGCCAGCACGCGCACGCAGGTGGAATAGAACGCCGCGCCCTGGTCGGTGAGCGCAAGCCGGCGCGTGGTCCGCTCGAACAGCCGGCTGCCGAGCCGCGCCTCGAGCCGGGCGACGCCCTTGCTGATCGCCGAACTGGTCAGGTTCAGGCGTTCCGCGGCGGCGGTGAAGCTACCGGTATCGGCGGAGACGACGAACGCCTCGATGCCCTTCAGGCGTTCGGATGGGATCATGCGGTAAGCGTATTGCGGAATATCCGTCGCGACAATGCGGAATTAATGCCGCAAGCGTGAATTTCGATCGCTCTTATGTAGGCGAGCTTCAACAGGAGTTCCGCCGATGCCCGTTTCCGTCCAGCACCCACCCACCCGATCGATGGAGGCCACCGCGCCGGGCAATGGCCTGGCCGTCCTGTTGCTGGCGGTATCCGCGTTCGTGATCGTCACGACCGAATTCATCATCGTCGGCCTGTTGCCCAGCCTGTCGCGCGATCTCGGGATCTCGATCTCCGCCGCGGGACAACTGGTGACGCTGTTCGCCTTCACGGTGATGCTGTTCGGTCCGGTCCTGACCGCGATGCTCTCGCATTTCGAGCGCAAGCGGTTGTTCGTCGTGATCCTGCTGATCTTCGCCGCGTCCAATGCGCTGGCGGCTGCCGCGCCCGATATTTGGGTGCTGGGGCTCGGGCGCTTCCTGCCCGCGCTAGCGCTGCCGGTATTCTGGGGCACCGCGAGCGAGACCGCAGGCGAGCTGGCCGGACCCGAAAAGGCCGGCAAGGCGGTCGCCAACGTCTATCTCGGCATTTCCGGAGCAATGGTGTTCGGCATTCCGCTCGGCACGCTCGCGTCGAACGCGTTCGGCTGGCGCGGGACGTTCTGGGGGCTGTCCGGCTTGTCGCTGGTGATGGCGGTGCTGCTGCTCGCGGTCATGCCGACGCTCGCACGGCCGAAGCGCGTCCGCCTCGCGGACCAAGCCCGCATCCTCAAGGATCCGTTCTTCCTCGGCAACGTCGTGCTGTCGGTGGTCGTGTTCACCGCGATGTTCACCGCCTACACCTATCTCGCCGACACGCTCGAGCACATCGCGCTGATCTCGGTGGGTCAGGTCGGCTGGTGGCTGATGGGCTTCGGGGTCGTCGGTCTCGCGGGTAATTGGCTGGGCGGGTATTTCGTCGCGCGCAATCCGCTGAACGTGACGCTGATCGCGCTGCTGGTGCTCGCCCTCGGCATCGCCGCGACCACGCCGCTGGCGCTCCATCACGGCTGGCTGGTCGTCGCGCTGGCGGTCTGGGGTCTCGCCAACACCGCGCTGTATCCGATCTGCCAGGTGCGCGTGATGCAGTCGGCGACGCATGCGCAGGCGCTTGCGGGCACGCTCAACGTCTCGATGGCGAATGCGGGGATCGGCCTCGGCGCGGTGATCGGCGGCGCGGTGATCCAGCATTGGGGGCTCGCCACGATCGGCTACGTCGCCGCCTTTATCGCGCTGGTCGGCGCGTCGATGATCCCGTTCGTCGCGCGCCTGAAAGCGAAGGGGGCGGACGCATGACCGCGCAGACTGCCATCGCCCCCGATCTGGCCGGGCACCCTGCCTATGCGCGGGTGTTCCAGCCGGGGCAGCTGACGATCGGCTTCATCGCCCCGCTGGAGGGATATCCGACCGCACCCTGGCCGACGCTGGCGGGGCATGAGGAGATGGTCGCTTTGGTCGATGCGGCCGGGTTCGCCGCGATCTGGCTGCGCGACGTGCCGTTCTACGATCCCGGTTTCGGCGACGTCGGCCAGATCATCGATCCGATGGTGTATGCGGGCTGGCTTGCCGGCAAGACGCGCAACGTCGCGATCGGCACCGCCGGCATCGTCCTGCCACTGCGCGATTCGCTGGCGGTCGCCAAGCAGGCGACGAGCATCGACCAGCTGTCCGGCGGGCGCTTCCTGCTCGGCCTGTCGACCGGCGATCGTCCGTCCGAGTTCAAGGCGTTCGGTCGCGATATCGATACACGCGCCGAGCGGTACCGCGATGCGCTGGCGATCATCAAGGCGTCGACCGAACAGGCGTTCGCGACGCATCGCTCGACGCAGCACGGCGAACTCGACGGCTCGCTCGACCTGATACCCAAGCCGGTCGGTCCGCGACTGCCGATCCTGGCAATCGGCCGGGCCGGGCAGACGCTCGACTGGATCGGGGAGAATGCCGACGGCTGGATCTGGCATCTGAGCGATCCCGCGCGCCTACCCGATGTGATTTCCCGGTGGCGGCAGGCGACCGCGACACAGGCGTTCAAGCCCTATGGCTATGGCGCGATGTTCGATCTGCTCGCGGACCCGACCGCGCCGCTGCAGTTCGCGCGCGGCGGCATCCGCAGCGGCCGCAACGCGCTGATCGAGATGTGGAAACGCCAGCGGGACGAGGGCGTGAACCATGTCGCGCTCAATCCCAAGCCGTTGCAGCGGCCGTTCGCGGAGGTCGCCGACGAACTCGCAACGCATGTCCTGCCGCATTTCCCGACGATCGTCCCGCCGCGCGGGCAAGCCTGAACCCCGCTTTCCTGAACATAGCCCCGGCTTCGGCCGTTACCGACACGCATCCAAGGATCATCCCATGACCAAGATCGCGATCACCGACGACTATGCGGAACGCGACGCCAGCATCGCGATCAATTCCTACACCACCGTCCTGCGTCGCCCGAGCGTCCCGCACGCGGTGTTCGCGACCTATTGGCGCGACGTCCACGGGCCGCTCTGCTCGCGCATTCCAGGGCTCGGCTGGTACGTTCAGAACCACTTCAACCGCGAGCAGGACGCGCATCTCTGGCCCGCGATCGACGGCATCGCACCGTTCGACGACTATGTGCTCGACGGCGGCGTGGAGATCGGCTTCGCGACGCAGGCCGACCAGGATGCGTTCAACGATGCGTGCCCGATCCTGTTCGCCGACGAACAGAACATGTTCGCGGCGACGATCGCCTATGCCTTGCCAACGGGCTCGACCACGCTCGTCGATCGCGTCGCGGACCCGATCCCGAACGAGGATGACGGGCTCGACCGGATCCACGTCCATTTCGGCGCGGGGGAAACCGACCCCGCCGACTTCGCGAAGTTCATGCGGGGGTTCGCTGAGACGCTGGCCGGCGATCCGGCGGTGCTCAAGGTCCGGCTCCACCAGCCCGACCGCTACGACAACGCCAACCCCGCACCGCCAGCGCCGAACGTCGGCCACGAAGTACCGCCCGAACGCGCGCACGTCGCGATCCTCGAACTCGCCTTCGAGACGCCGATGACCCGTCGCCAGTTCTTCGCATCGGAACTGTTCCAGAGCACGATCGAGGATCAGAAGGCACATGTCGGCCATGTCGCGGCGTTCGCCGTCAGCGGCGTCTACACCTATGTCCGCGACAAGACGCTGACGACCGCCGGCCTGCGCGGCAGCCGTCCGGCGCAGCTGATCGAACGCCTCGGTGCCGCCAACCAGATCGCGCCCGACGCCCGGAAACTGCTGTTCACCGGCGCGCTCTGATCGTCCGGTAGATCGGAGCGAACTCGACAGGGCGCGTTCGTCGCGCGCTTCGGCTATAGCCGCGTTGAGAAGGCCTCGCTGCGTCTGGCAACACTGCCTGGCACGGCGAGGTCTTGGCGGTCCCGGTCGCGCTTGCCACGCACGCACGCACGCACGCACGACCGGCCGGCGGGTTCGCTGGCCGCATTTCGCAAGGTATCGCATCATGACCGGCAACAAGATCCAGATCGTCATCGTCGGCGGCGGTGCGGCGGGGCTCGAACTCGCGACCCGGCTCGGCGCACGCTACGGGCGCAAGCGGCATGACATCATCGTCGTCGATCGCAACCGCACGCACATCTGGAAGCCGTTGCTGCACGAGGTCGCGACCGGCTCGCTCGACGCCAACATGGACGAGGTCGGCTATCGCAGCCATTGCCACCGCTGGGGCTATCGCTTCTTCTATGGCGCGCTGGCCGCGATCGACCGCACCGCGCGGCAGGTCCATCTCGCGCCGGTGCTCGACGAGGATGGCCGCGAGGTGATCGCCGCGCACGCGATCCGCTACGATTACCTGGTGCTGGCCTACGGCTCGGTGACCAATGATTTCGGCACGCCCGGCGTCGCGGAGCACTGCACCTTCCTCGACAGCCGTGCGCAGGCCGACCGGTTCCGCGATCGCCTGCTCGACCAGTGCCTCCGCGTGTCGCGCACCATGACCACCGATCCCGCCAGCAACGCGCGCGTCCGCGTCGCGATCGTCGGCGGCGGCGCGACCGGCGTCGAACTCTCCGCTGAACTCTTCAACGCCGCCGCCGCACTCGGCTATTACGGCCTGGAGGTGTTCGACGGCAGCCGCCTCGACGTGACGCTGATCGAGGCGGGGCCGCGCATCCTGCCGGCGCTCCCCGAGCGGCTGGCGGCGGCGGCGCAGCGCGAACTCGAGGTGCTCGGGGTGCGCGTTCTCACCGACACGCCCGTCACGGCATCGGATCGCACCGGCATGACGACCGGCAAGGGCGACCGGATCGACGCCGATCTCCAGGTCTGGGCGGCGGGCGTGAAGGCGGCGGCGATTCCCGGCGGGCTCGATGGCCTCGAACTGTCGCGCGGTGGCCAGATCGTCGTGACCCCGACCCTCCAGACCGCGATTGACGACCGGGTCTTCGCGATGGGCGATTGCGCGTCGTGCGTGCTGCCCGGTCGCGATCGTCCCGTGCCGCCACGCGCACAGGCCGCGCACCAGATGGCGTCGGCGGTGTTCGACAATCTCAACCGGATGATGGCCGACAAGCCGCCGCGCGCCTTCGTCTACAAGGATCACGGGTCGCTGGTGTCGCTCAGCCGGTTCTCGACGGTCGGTACGCTGATGGGCAACCTCGTCGGCGGCAAGCTGGCGGTCGAGGGGCGGCTCGCGCGGTTCGTGTACCTGTCGCTGTACCGGATGCATCTCGTCGCGATCCACGGCTGGCTCAAGGGCAGCGCGCTGATCGTCGTCGGCCACGTCAACAAGATCGTCCGGCCGCGGCTCAAGCTGCATTGACGCGCGCGGGTCTTCGGAACGACGTGTAAACTCCGTCATCCCCGCGGAGGCGGGGACCCAGATGCTCAGTAGGTCGCGATTAGGTTGCGGGGTTTGCCAATGGGAGTTCCCGCCTGCGCAGGAATGACGATTGTACGTTTGACGTGAATAAGTGCCGAGAGCTTCGGGGCAGGGGGCAGTCTGCTTGAGCCGCTGGCATGTCGACGCGGACCTGAACGACCGTCAGCCTTGTAAAAGGAACAAGGCCGTATCCAGTCCGGGTGACCCGGATGTTGCCACGCGCTCGGCCGTCACGAACCTGAGGTCTTGATTTCCGTGATCGCCTTATTCGACAGACCCCCGCTTTCCTCGCGCAGAAAGCGCAGGAGTTCGCCGATTTCCAGCGGTCCGAACTTCAGGTCGAGAGCATCCATGCGGATCGAAACCGACTTCTGCTGGTCTGCCGACAGCGCGGCAACGATATCGACGCACTCTTCCAGCGTTCCCTGGCCGACCACGTCCGACGTCGCGTCGCCAGCCGCTTCGTCGGCGTAGATCGTCGCCGGTTCACTCAAAGGATAGGTCGTCATATATGGTCCTTGGCTGTCACCGTTGATGCGAGAACGTACCAACGTGGATATCGGGCACATCGATACCGATCCGTTGCGGCGTGGTCGCAAAACGTCCGCCAGCCTTCCGAACGCCAATGTCGGCGATGTCGACTGGTGGCGAGCGTATCGTAAAAACGGATGCCAACCGGTGACGACGCGGCTATCGGAACGCGATGGCGAGAAAGAAGCGCTACCTGACCGCGGTGATGCCCGACGGCTATGTGAAGACGATCGGTCCCACCGCCGCGCCGTTCACGCATTTCTGGCGCATCGTCGCCGTTCTCCAGAATGGGAAGACGGACGTTTTCTGGGGGCATTGCGCTTCGCACAAGGAAGCGATCGGCAAGCAGGCCGCAGCGGCCGAGGCCGCCAGGCAGCGCGGCTGGGCCAAATACGCCTTCGAAGTCGTCGAGTTGACCGAAGGCTCGGATACCTGATCGCCTGCACCCGCCGGAGCATGCCATCCGGCACCGAGCGGCACGCGTGACGATCGGCTCCAGCGGCGCGAAACGAGTGGACACGCAGCGCGCGTGAGAGCGGTCTCATAACGCTACCGGTTCTGACATCCGTCGCACCTGATTCGCATGCCGCGAAGACTCGTTGCGATTCAAAAAAAAAAGGCCGGCGCGAGGCCAGCCTGAGGATGAGGGTATGCCGCAAAGGCACCACGTATTTAGCATAGCGTAATTGGTAATACAGACTAAAATCGGGGTATCTGCTCGGCGCCCGCACGCGATCCGATCGCTGACCAAAATTGGCCATGCCGAAAGGCTTTGACTTGGTCACCAACCTGCCTAAGGTACCGCTATCAACGGCCTGCTTAAGACAGGCGTGATCGGGAGTCGGATGGTCTTGGCGCGTCATTTTTTTGCAAACACCATGCCGGGGCACCTCGTGCTTCTCGACGCCTGACGTCCGTCCGAACTCCCAACGACCAAAAAAAGCTTTCTCGCCGCAACGCTGGTGAGGTTCAGAGAGGATCCTGTTCATGACACCTTATAAAACGGTACCTCGTTTGACGCGCGCGGCGTTGTTGTGCGCGACGACGATGGCAGCGCTGTGTGCGACCATGGCGACGGCGCAGACCATACCGCCGACGCAGGATCCGTCACCGCCCGTAGCCCAGGACGCCGCGCCTGCCGCAGCGGAGCCTGCTGCACCCACCGCCGCGACGCCACCCGCCGCGAGCTTGCCCAGCGCCGATCAGGTTCCGGGCACCGTCGACGCGACGGACAGTGCCGACATCGTCGTCACCGGCTATCGCTCCAGTCTCGCCAAGTCGACCAATGCAAAGCGTGCCGCGACGGGCTTCACCGACTCGATCTTCGCCGAAGACATCGGCAAGTTCCCCGACACGAACATCGCCGAATCCTTCAACCGCATTCCCGGCATCACGATCACGCGCGACGTGACGGGTGAGGGGACGAACGTCGCGATCCGCGGGCTTGGCTCGAACTTCACCAACGTGACGCTCAACGGCGCGACGATCGCGGTGGCATCCTCGGGCGCGACCGATGCGCAGGGCACCGATCGCTCGGTCGACCTGAGCTTCTTCCCGACCGACCTGTTCACCAAGCTCACCGTCAACAAGAGCTATACGGCCGATCTTCTCGAAGGTGGCGCGGCGGGCAATATCGATCTGCGGTCGGCGCGGCCGTTCGATCGTGCGACCTCGTTCCTCGCCTATAACGTACAGGGGACCAAGCAGTCGCCCGAGGACCGGATCGGCGCGCGTGGCTCGCTGATCGGCAGCTGGCGCAACGATACGTTCGGCATCCTCGCAGGCGTCTCGGCACAGCGCCTGTTCACCGACACGCGCGGCTTCGAGACGATCGGCTATACCAATCCGGCCCTGACCGCGGCGCAATGCGGTGCGGCGACGGGCTGCAACTCGACCGCCGGCGGCAACTGGACGATCCCGGCGACGGTGCCCGTCGGCGCTGGCGCGGGCCTGGTCGCCGGCACGCCGATCACCAGCGCGTTCCTGCTCGCGAACAACCCCGGTGCGACGATCCAGCAGATCGACAACGCGCTGCTGCCGCGGCTCGGGCGCTCGACCAGCATCCGCGGTCCCCGCGATCGCATCAATGCGATCATGAGCGCGGAATGGCAGCCGACCGATACGCTGCATTTCTACATCGACGGCCTGTACGGGTACAAGAAGAACGAGCTGATCCGCGAGAATGTCGCGTGGATCGTCCGCAACAGCGCGATCATTCCGACGAACCTGACGTTCGACAAGGCGGATTGCACGGTCGGCTGCGTCGTCACCGGCGGCACCTTCGCCAACGCGCAGTTCTTCAACGAATTCCGCCCCTATACCGAGACGACGAAGCTCTTCAGCATCAATCCCGGCGGCGAATGGGAGATTTCGGACACGCTGAAGCTCAACCTCCAAGGCAATTATGCGCGCTCGACGTTCCACCGCGAAAGCCCGTCGGTCGGCCTGACGACGCCGCTGGGTGTTGGTAACACGGTCACCTACACTAACGACGGCGGTATCCCGACCATCCAGAGCGGGCTGGACCTCAATGATCCGGCCAATTTCGGCTGGAACGCAGGCAGCCGCGTCAATATCCAGGACGAGCGGCGGCTGAACACGAGCAAGGGTGCGCGCGGCGATCTTACCTGGGGCAGCAAGGCCCTTAATTTGAAGGTCGGCGGTGCGTTCGACGACGTGTTCCGTCGAATCCGCGGCTACGACAACAGCCAGGCATGGCAGAACGCGGTCTGCGGCAACAATCCCAACGTCTTTGTTGGCTCGCCGAATTCGCAACCGCCCTGCGAAGGCCTGAACGCGCCCGGCGCAGCTCCGGCCGGCTATCCGACCTATCCTGGCTATGGCACCGGATCGACCGCGGGCATGACCGGGCCGGTGAGCTATGGGGGGTCGCTGATCCCGACTTCGGCCGCGCCCACCTATCTGACGCCCGGTCCGGCAGGGTTCGTGACGGTCGACTGGCCGAAGTTCGCGGCCGCCAGCAACTATGATTTCTATCACGACAACGCCCCGGAAACCGGTGCTGCCAACACGGGTGCCAGCGGCGGTGCGATCCGCGAAGTCGTCAAATCGGCATTCGCGACGGTGAACGGCGAGCAGGAACTGGGCGGCAACATGCTGCGGTTCAACGTCGGCGTGCGCTACGTCAACACGATCCAGACGATCACCGGGCGCGTGTCGCTGCCCGATCCGCGCAACACGACATCGACCGGGGCCTCACTGCCCGACGGCAGCCGCTATCCGAACCTCGTCAGCAACGTCTCGACGCGCAACGTCTATGCGAAATGGCTGCCGGCCGCGACCTTCGCCTACGACGTCAGCGAGCACGCCGTGGTTCGCGTGGCCGGTTCGCGGACGATGACCCGCCCCGATCCGTCCGCGCAGCTGCCGGGCGTCAATTTCGGCGCCCCCTCGGCGGACCAGGCCACGATCGGCAACCCCGCGCTGAAGCCCTATCTCTCGACCAACCTCGATCTGGGCTTCGAATATTACACCGGCCGCGAGGGCGTGGTCAGCTTCAACGCCTTCCGCAAGTCGATCGAGGGCTTCACCAACACGTTCATCAGCACGGTGCCGTTCGCCGATCTGGCGCAATATGGCATCACCTACGATACGCTGAACCCGACACAGCAGATCGCGCTGAACTCGCGTGGTGGCCCCAGCGCCGCGCAGGTGCAGGTCACGTCGCAGGTCAACGTGCCCAACAAGCTGACGATCAACGGCCTCGAATTCCAGTGGGTCCAGCCGCTCGACTTCATCACCAAGCACATCGGCGTCACCGGCTTCGGCTTCAACGCCAACGCGACGGTCGTCGATCAGCGCAGCGACGGTCCGGCCCAGGCGTTCGGCGTGGCACCGTTCACCTACAACATCACCGGCTATTACGAGAAGAACGGCGTGATGCTGCGCGTGTCGACGACGTCGCGCGAAGGCTCGCAGAACAGCGGTGCGGCGCAGAACGGCATCCCGGCGGCGGCGTTGTTCGGCACCGACTATACGACGTATGATTTCTCGTCGTCGTTCGATCTGGACAAGATCTTCGGTCTCGCGGGTGCGCCACAGCTTACGATCAACGTCGCGAACTTCACCGATGCGACGCTGCGGTCGTACTTCCAGTTCGAGAACGCGACCTTCACGCAGTACAAGCCGGGTCGCCAGTTCCTGATCGGTCTGCGCGGCACGTTCTAGGTGGCAAGTTCGGGGCGGTCGTGATGCGACCGCCCCGTCTGGGCGACAGGTCATACCCGGCTCGCCCCAAGATCGCGGAGACGAATTGATGATCATGCGCCGCGACATATGGGGCAACATGAGGGGCGGCGCGGTCGCCGCCGGGCTGTTGCCCTCTCCGCTGGCCGCCGCAGTGCGGTTCGATCGGCGCATGCGCGGGTTCGACATCACGCAAGCGCACGGGGGCGTGGTGCCCGTGCTCGTCCGATGACACAGGCCGTATCACGCCGCACCATGATGGGCGCGGCGATGGGCGGCGCCGCGTTCAGCGCTGCGCTCGCAGCGCTGCCCGCACCCGTGTTCGGCGCGGGAGCACAGGATCCGGCACCCGACCCGCGCACCGCGTTTCCACTGATCGCCAAGGGCATGCCGGCGGCGATCCTGATCGATGCCGACGCCGACAGCGCGGTCCGCCACGTCGCGACCGATTTCGCCAAGGATCTGGAGCGAGTCAGCGGCACTGCGGCGCGGCTGGTCGACGGCGCTAGCGGATCGGTGCGGGGGCCTGCGGTAATCATCGGCGTGCTCGGACACAGCGCCGTGATCGATCGCCTGGTCGCGGCCGGCAGAATCGCGGCTGCGGATATCCGTGGCGAATGGGAAGCCTTTCGCCAGATCGTGGTCGACGATCCGATGCCGGGCGTGGCGCGCGCGCTGGTCATCGTCGGGTCGGACCGGCGCGGCGCGGTGTTCGGCACCTATGACGTGTCCGAGCGGATCGGCGTTTCGCCCTGGCACTGGTTCGCCGACGTGCCGGTCCGCCGCCAGCGCGACGTGCTGATCCCTGCCGGCTCCAGGCGCGACCAGCCCAAGGTCCGTTACCGCGGGTTCTTCATCAACGACGAGGATCCGTGCCTCAGCGGCTGGGCCAGAAAGGCGTTCGGCGGCGTCAATTCAGGCATGTACGCGCACGTCTTCGAACTGTTGCTGCGGATGAAGGGCAATTATCTGTGGCCCGCCATGTGGGGCAAGGCGTTCGCCGACGACGATCCCAAAAGCATGGTGCTCGCCGATGCGATGGGCGTCGTGATGGGCAATTCGCACCACGAGCCGATGTTGCGCGCGCAGGCCGAATGGCACCGGCACGAGGATCAGGGCGTCACCGGCGGCGCATGGGACTATGACAGGAACGGCGCCAATCTGCGAAAATTCTGGCGCGGCGGCATCGAGCGCATGATGGCCAAGGGCGGCGGCCAGCATTACGACTCCGTGGTAACCGTCGGCATGCGCGGCGATGGCGACGAGGCGATGGCCGAGGGCACCGCGACCGGGCTGCTCGAACGCGTCGTCGCCGACCAGCGCAGGATCATCGCCGACGTCACCGGCAAGCCCGCCAGCGAGACGCCGCAGGTCTGGGCGCTCTACAAGGAAGTGCAGGATTATTACGACCACGGCATGAAGGTGCCCGACGACGTCACGCTGTTGTTCTCGGACGACAATTGGGGCCAGATCCGCCGCCTGCCCGATCCCGCCGCACCGCCGCGCAAGGGCGGCTACGGCATCTACTACCACTTCGATTACGTCGGCGCGCCGCGCAACTACAAATGGCTCAACACCAACCAGATCGAGAAGGTCTGGCAGCAGATGGACCTGGCGTATCGGCGCGGCGCAGCGCAGATCTGGATCGCCAATGTCGGCGACATCAAGCCGATGGAATATCCGCTCGGTTTCTTCCTCGCGCAGGCCTGGAACCCCGATGCGATGACCCCAGCCGCGGTCGCCGACTATCCACGCACGTGGGCGGCGGCGACGTTCGGCTCGGCCCAGGCCGACGCGATCGGCGAGATCGTCACGAAATACAGCAAATATGTGGCGCGTCGTAAGCCCGAGCTGATCGACCAAAGCAGTTTCCCGATCGGCGGCGTCACGCCCGGGGGCCTCGACGGCGGCGAGTTCGGCGCGATGGTCGGCGAATGGGACGCGCTGGAGGCGCGCATGCTGGCGGTCCGCGCGACGCTGCAACCCGACCGGCACGACGCCTATTACCAGCTTGTCGAATTCCCCGTCGCGGCGGTCGCGAACCTGTACCGGCTCTATTACGACACCGCCTGGAACCGTCTGTTGGCGGCACGAAACGACCCGCGCGCGAACTACTTCGCCGATCAGGTGGAGGCCGCCTTCCGCCGTGACGGCGAATTGACGCAGCGATACCACGGCATCAACGGCGGCAAGTGGGACGGCATGATGGCGCAGGTCCATATGAGCTACGTCATCTGGAACGATCCCACCCGGCAGACGATGCCGAGCATCATGCGCGTCGGCGCCGACACGCCCGAGGCAGAGCGCCGGCGGCAACCGGTGTTCGTCCGGTCGCCCGCCATTGACGCCGGAATCGTTTCCGTAGAAGCGCCGGCCTTCAGTCGGGCGCGTGACGGCAAGGGCCTGCGCTGGACTGCGATCCCGAACCTCGGCCGGACGGCAGGCGCGGTGATCGCCGTGCCGCAGGGGCGACCCGCGACCCGGCCGGAAGACGGCGTGTGCCTGGAATACGACATCACCGTGCGCAAGGCCGGCCCCGCAACGCTGACGCTCTATCTCGCACCGACCCTCGATACCTTCGGCCGTGACGGATCGCGCATCGGCGTGTCGATCGACGGCGGGTCGGTTCAGGTCCTTCGTGCCGTGCTCGAACCGACCGGCGGTGGCACGGACACCGCGGACAAGGAGCGGTGGGCGGCGGCCGTGAAGGACAACATCGTGCAATTGTCGACGAGCCTGGGCAGCGTCGGGGTCGGACGGCATACCCTCAAGGTCTGGAGGCTGGACGACAATATGGTCCTCGAAAAACTCGTGCTGAGTACCGTCCCCGTTCCGCCTTCCTATCTCGGCGGCGTCCCCGATGCTTGACCCTACATGATGCGATTGCACATCATATTAGGCGTTCCGCTCGACGGCATGCCTCGTCCGCATCGACGCAAAGAGGAAGATCGGTAATCCAATGCCAAAGGCTCCAGCATCGCACGCGCTGTTCGCGGTTGGAAAATACGATGCTCCGACCAACGATCGTCTGTACCAGCGACTGGCGCGCAAACTGATCGAGGAACTGCTCGCCGGGACCTACGGCATCGGTGACCGCCTTCCCGCCGAGCGCGAGCTTGCGTTGGAATATGGTGCGAGCCGTCCGGCGGTGCGCGAGGCACTCATCGCGCTCGAAGTTCAGGGGTTCGTCGAGGTTCGCGTCGGCTCGGGTGCGTATGTCTGCCGGCTGCCGGGGCAGGGGGAGGAGCCGGGTTTCGCCATCACCGCGTTCGAACTCACCGAGGCGCGCATCATGTTCGAAGGCGAAGCCGCGGCGCTGGCTGCGGTCCATATCACGGACGGCGAGGTGGCGCTGCTCGATGAACTTGTCGAAGCGATGCAAACCGAGAACCTCCTCGCCGAAGTGACGGAGGTTGCCGATCGCGATTTCCATATGGCCATTGCCAGGGCGACACGGAACGCCGGCGTCGTGCGGACGATCGAGGATTTATGGCATCTCCGCTCGAGGTCGCCCGAATGCGCGCTGCTTCACGCAAAGGCGCGCAACGCCAAGGTCAGGCCCGTCGTGGCCGAACATGCCGCGATCGTCGATGCCCTGCGCGCGCGTGATCCGGCGGCCGCACGCGCCGCAATGCGCGCGCACCTGACATCGGTGATGGATCATCTCCTCTTCCGAACCGAGGAAATGGCGATGGAACAGGCGCGGCGCGCGTTCGCGACGACACGACGGAGATATGGCGGCGTCGGCCTCGCATCGGAACCGACCGGCAACCGCGACGGTCTGGAATATTGATAAGACCGCTTGCTGGCAGCCTACGGCTTTTGGTTTGACACGGTTGCGCGCGATCCTTCATGGTATCGCTATCAAATCGACGGCTCGACAGAGTGCCGCGTTCACCTCAGGAGATGGCCGATGCCCGGCAGTCCGACGGCATGTATCACATCGGTTCGCGCGCCGTTCAAGCCGCTTCCGGCAATTGCCCTCGCTGTCGTGACATGGCCCGAATGACGCGCCGGCAAGACACCGTGCTGAGCGCCGCGCTTCGCGACAGCGCCACGGGCGAAGCCGCGCCGCAACCAAAAGCCATTCCGTGCGAAATCTGCTGAAGGATCCGCGATGCCCAGAATCGTCTCCGCCCGCGTCATCGTCACCTGTCCGGGGCGCAATTTCGTCACGCTGAAGATCGAGTGCGACGATGGCACTACCGGGCTTGGCGACGCCACGCTCAACGGCCGCGAGTTGAGCGTGGCGAGCTACCTGACCGATCACGTCGTGCCGTGCCTGATCGGCCGCGATGCGCACCGGATCGAGGATGTCTGGCAGTATCTCTACAAGGGCGCGTACTGGCGGCGCGGCCCGGTGACGATGGCGGCGATCGCCGCGGTCGACACCGCGCTGTGGGACATCAAGGGCAAGCTCGCAGGCATGCCGGTCTATCAGTTGCTCGGCGGCGCGGCGCGCGATGCGTGCATGGTCTATGCGCACGCCAACGGCACGACGATCGAGGATACGATCGCGGTCGCCAAGGCCGAGCAGGCCAAGGGCTACAAGGCGATCCGGCTGCAATGCGGCGTGCCGGGGCTCGCCTCGACCTACGGCGTCGCCAAGCACGGCGCACGCTACGAGCCCGCCGATGCCGACCTGCCGAGCGAAAGCGTGTGGTCGACCGAGAAATACCTCCGCGTCGTCCCCGAACTGTTCAAGGCCGCGCGCGAGGCGATGGGCTGGGACGTGCATCTTTTGCACGACATCCACCACCGGCTGACCCCGATCGAGGCGGGGCGGCTCGGCAAGGCACTTGAGCCGTATAACCTTTTCTGGATCGAGGACCCGACGCCGGCCGAGAACCAGGAGGCGTTCAAGCTGATCCGCCACCACACGACGACGCCGATCGCGGTTGGCGAGGTGTTCAATTCGATCTGGGACGCGAAGGACCTGATCCAGAACCAACTGATCGACTATATCCGCGCGACCGTCGTGCATGCCGGCGGCATCACGCACCTGCGCCGGATCGCGTCGCTTGCCGATCTGTATCAGGTGCGGACCGGCTGCCACGGCGCGACCGACCTGTCGCCGGTGGCGATGGCGGCGGCGCTGCATTTCGGGCTGTCGGTGCCCAATTTCGGCGTGCAGGAGCATATGCCGCACACCGACGAGACCGATGCGGTCTTCCCGCACGCGTACAGCTTCGACGACGGCATGATGCATCCGGGCGAGGCACCGGGGCTCGGCGTCGACATCGACGAGGATCTTGCCGCGACCTACGACTATAAGCGTGCCTATCTGCCGGTCGCGCGTCTCGAGGATGGCACGCTGTGCAACTGGTGACCGCCGCCGCCGCGACCGAGAAGCCGCGCGGCAAAGTCCGCTGGATCGTCTGCGCGCTGCTCTTCGCGGCGGTGGCGCTCAGCTATATCGACCGGCTCGTGCTGCCGGTGCTGAAACCCGAATTGCAGGCGCGCTATAATTGGAGCGAGCAGGGCTATGCCGATCTCGCGATCGCGTTCCAGGCCGCCTACGGCATCGCCTATGTCCTGTTCGGCCGGTTCGTCGACCGGGTCGGCGCGAAGATCGGCTATGCGGTCGCGGTGACGCTGTGGACGATCGGTCATGTCGCGCATGCGCTGTTCACCAGCGCCGGCATGATGATCTTCGCGCGTATCCCGCTCGCGATCGGCGAGGCCGGGGCGTTCCCCGCCGCGCTGGCGGCCGCGAACGAATGGTTTCCGCAACGCGAGCGAGCGCTGGCGATCGGCATCTTCAACGCGGGCTCGAACGTCGGGGCGATCCTCACGCCGTTGATCGTGCCGGTGATCGCGGTGACGTTCGGCTGGCGGATGGCGTTCATCGCGACCGGCGCGCTGACCGTGATCTGGCTGGTCGCCTGGCTCGCCTTCTACCGGTCGCCGCGCAAGCACCCGCGCGTCACGCCTGAGGAACTGGCCTGGATCGAGGCCGATCCCGTGCCCGCCGCCAAGCCGGTCCGCTGGCGGACGCTGCTACGGTTGCGGCAGACCTGGGCGTACATGCTCGGACGGTTCCTGATCGATCCGGTGTGGTGGACGTTCCTGTTCTGGCTGCCCGATTTCTTCAACCGGCAATACGGCGTGAAGATGCTCGATTTCGGGCCGCCGCTGGTCGCCGTGTATGTGCTGGCCGATGTCGGATCGGTCGCGGGCGGCTGGTTCTCGTCGCGGCTGCTGGCACGCGGCCAGACGCCCAACCGCGCACGGAAAACCGCGTTGTTCGCCTGCGCGCTGTTCGCCCTGCCGATCATCTTCGCCGCGCAGGCGCCCGGACTCTGGTGGGCCGTCGCGGCGATCGGGCTAGCGTGCGCCTGTCACCAAGGCTTCTCCGCCAACGTCTATGCGATCCCCGGCGACCTGTTCCCGCGTGGCATGGGCGGATCGGTGATCGGTCTCGGCGGGCTGGCGGGCGCATTCGGCGGCATGCTGATGGCCAAGTTCGCAGGGACCATCCTGGCCGGCGTCGGCAGCTATGGACCGATCTTCGTGGTCGCCGGATGCGCCTATTTCGTCGCCTTGCTGGTTATCCACCTGCTCGTCCCGCACTATACCCCCGTCGATCCGGAACGCCTCGCATGACCCATCCGCTACGCCTTCACCCCGACCGCCTGTTCCCCAGCGACGGCCGTATCCGGGACATCGCCCGCGCGCTGCATGCGGGCGTGAAGGACCTGCCGATCGTCAGTCCGCACGGCCATACCGATCCAGTCTGGTTCGCGCGGAACGAAGCGTTCAGCGATCCCGCCTCGCTGCTGATCGTCCCCGATCACTACGTGTTCCGGATGCTCTACAGCCAGGGTGTTCCGCTCGACGCGCTCGGCGTGCCGACGGTCGACGGCAGCATCACGGAAACCGACCCGCGAAAGATCTGGCGCATCTTCGCGGAGAACTACCCCCTGTTCCGCGGCACGCCGTCGCGGATGTGGCTCGACTGGGTGTTCGCCGAGGCGTTCGGGATCGACGTGCGCCTCGAACCCGCGACCGCCGACCTGTATTACGACACGATCGACGCCGCGCTGAAGACGCCAGAGTTTCGCCCGCGCGCGCTGTTCGACCGGTTCGGCATCGAACTGATCGCGACCACCGAAAGCCCGCTCGACCCGCTCGAGCACCACGCCGCGATCCGCGCGAGCGACTGGAACGGCCGCGTCGTCACCGCCTATCGCCCCGACCCGGTCGTCGATCCTGAGACCCCGGGCTTCGCCGCCAACGTCCGCCGCTTCGGCGAGACCGCGAACGAAGACGTCGGCAGCTATGCGGGCTATCTCGCGGCACACCGTTTCCACCGCGCCCGCTTCCGCGATGCCGGCGCCACCTCGACCGATCACGGCCACCCGTCGGCGGCAACCGCGGACCTGACGCCCGCCGAAGCCGAGGCACTCTATGCGCGCGTCATGGCGCAGCCGACCGCGGCGGAGGCCGAACTCTTCCGCGCACAGATGCTGACCGAGATGGCGGCGATGTCGGTCGAGGACGGCATGGTGATGCAGCTTCACCCCGGTGTCGCGCGCAGCCACAACGCCTCGGTGCTCGCACGCTTCGGCCGCGACAAGGGCGGCGACATCCCGCTCCCCGGCGAGTTCGTCCGCGCGCTGAAGCCCCTGCTCGACCGGTTCGGCAACGATCCCCGCCTGACGCTGATCCTCTTCACGCTCGACGAGGACACCTATTCCCGCGAACTCGCCCCGCTCGCCGGCCATTACCCGTCGCTCCGGCTCGGCCCGCCCTGGTGGTTCCACGACAGCCCGGAGGGGATGCGCCGCTTCCGCGAGCGCGCGACCGAGACCGCCGGATTCTACAACACGGTCGGTTTCAACGACGACACCCGCGCCTTCTTGTCGATCCCCGCGCGCCACGACGTCGCGCGCCGGATGGACTGCGCGTTCCTCGCCAAGCTCGTCGCCGAGCACCGGCTCGAAGAGGACGAAGCGCACGACGTCGCCCGCGCGCTCGCCTATGATCTGGTCAAACAGGCGTACCGGCTGTGAGGCTGTCGACCGCCACGCTCGACCGATTGCCCGCCGCCGTCGCGCGACCAAGCTACGACCGGTCGCGCGTGACGCGCGGCGTGGTGCATCTCGGCATCGGAGCATTCCACCGCGCCCATCAAGCCGCAGTCTTCGAACAGGCGCTGGCGGCGGGCGACCTGCGCTGGGGCATTACCGGCGTATCGCTGCGATCCGCCGGCGTCCGCGACCAGTTGGTGTCGCAGGACGGTCTCTACACGCTCGTCGTCCGTGACGGCGAGGGCGAGCGCTTGCAGGTCATCGGTGCGGTCATGGACATGCTCGTCGCACCCGAGGATCCGGCGGCCGTCGTCGCAGCGCTGGCGTCGGCCGAGACGCATATCGTCACGCTGACGATCACCGAAAAAGGCTACAAGCTCGATCGCGCGACAGGCACATTGCAGGCCGGCGATACCGATGTCGCGCACGATCTGGCCTCGCTCGACGCGCCGCGGACCGCACCCGGGTTCCTCGTTGCAGGCCTCGCGGCGCGCCATGCGGCGGGCACCGGCCCTCTGACGATCCTCTCGTGCGACAATCTGCCGCATAACGGCACGCTGTTGCGCGACGCGGTGCTGGCGATGGCGGCGGCGCACGATGCGGACCTGCGCGACTGGATCGCGGCCACCGTGACGTTCCCGCAGACGATGGTCGACCGGATCGTGCCAGCGACCACGCCCGCCGATATCGCCGCGTTGGCGGACACGCTGGGGGTCGAGGATCACGCGATGGTGAAGGCGGAGCCGTTCACCCAGTGGGTGATCGAGGATCGCTTCGCCGGCGAACGCCCCGATCTGGCGGCGTTCGGCGTGCAACTGACCGACGCGGTGGCGCCGTGGGAGGACGCGAAGCTGCGGCTGCTCAACGGCGCGCATTCGGCGATCGCGTACCTAGGCGGACTGGCCGGGTTCGACTTCGTCCATGAGGTCGTCGCGCAGCCCGAGGCGCGCGCGTTCGTCGAGGCGCTGTGGGACGAGAGCGCCACCACGCTCGATCCCCCCGCCGCGCTCGACATCGCGCAATATCGGGCGGCGTTGATGGCACGCTTCGCCAACCCCGCGCTCCAGCACCGCACCCGCCAGATCGCGATGGACGGTTCGCAGAAACTCCCGCAGCGCCTGCTCGCGCCGATCGCGGACCGTCGCTCGAAACGGCAGTCGGTCGATGCCTTGGCCCTGGCCGTCGCGGCCTGGATGCGCTGGCAATCGGGGGTGACCGACGCAGGCGAGACGTTCGCGATCGACGACCCGATCGCCGACCGGCTACGCGCAGCGGTGGCCGGCGCGAGGATTTCGACCGAGCGCGTCGACGCGTTGCTCGGCCTGCTCGCCTTTCGCCCAGATCCGGACCTGCGCAGCGTGCTGGTCGCCAATCTCGACCGGCTCGAACGCACCGGCGCCGAAGCTGTACTCGGTCGCTACGGCGCTGCATCATGTCGATAACCGGAGAATGGACGAACAGGATAAGCCGACCGTACGTTTCTGCGCCTGTGCTTCCCGAGGCTACCGCAAGCCCATCAGCTTCATGGCCCGCGCCACGGTATTGTGAGAGATCGGCCCGCCACGAGCAGCCGACAAACCTCGTTCCGTGCAAAGGGCGGTCAGCCTGCCGATCGGCGGCATGGCGTCGAGGTCGCCGGTGCGCCGACGATGATCACGGATCGCCTCCTCGATACACCGGATGACCGGTTCCGCCCGCGCATAGGCGCTGGCGCGTCGGATGCCGTGCCGAAGCTCGATATCGTCTATTCCGTCCATCATCGCGTTGGCGGTAGCATGGATCGCAGCGGGCAATCACCAGCGATCCGACAAGCCGGTCCATTGCCGGGCTTGTCCTCGTTGCAAACGTCTCACGGCTGGGACCGATCGACGTTCACCGTGTCTGGCAACATGTTTGGGTCGCGCAGTCCTGAAGTTCTTCCGTCACCCCGGACAGGTTCCACGGTCCACGGTCCCGCAAGCCGAATTCCACCGGTTTTGCGACACCGTGAATGCCGGAACCGGTCCGACATGACGGGAAGCGAACGGATTGGCGGTTCAAACGGAACGTCGGCGGGCCCTGGCACCGCACCGTCAGAACCGCACCGCTAGAACCGCACCGCTAGAACCGCATCGTCCCGCCGAATGCCACCGTCCGTCCGCTCACCGTGTTGGTCATCACCCGCTTGGCAGTGCCGTCGGCATATTGGACGATCGGCTCGTCGGTGATGTTGATCACGTCCAGCGACAGCTTGAACTGGCGCGTGACGTTGACATAGGCGGACGCGTCGAGGTTCGTCGTACCCTTGATGTATTCGCCGATATTGCCGTTGCCACCATTGCCCCAGCGATAGCGCGAGCGGGTCGCCACGGAGCCTCGCACGCCCCAGCGATCGGTGTCGTAATACAGCGTCGCGTTGGACGAGAATTTCGAGAGCGTCGGCAACGGCAAACGAACCGCAACGTCCGAATAGAAGACGTCGGTCGATCCTTCGGCGAACGTGACGTTGCCGAGCACGCCGAGCTTGTCGAACGGCGCGGGGAGGAAGTCGAAGTCCCGCTTGGCCGCGATTTCGACGCCCTTGATCGATGCGCCTGGGCCGTTGACCGGCCGCGTATAGTTCACCAGCACCGACGGATCGACGCCGACGGGCAGCAGCGACGACGGATACCCCGTGCTGTTGTACGCGACCAACCGCGTCTCCGACGTGATGTAGGAGTCCATGTGCTTGTAGAATGCACCGATCGCCAGCGAACCGCGCTTCCCGTCATAATATTCGAGCGAACCCTCGACGGAATCGGCGATGAACGGCGCGAGGTTGGGATTGCCCGCGGCGATCGTGCCACCGAACGAAGCGAGGTTCAGCGTGCCCGCCGCGCGCATGTCGCTCAGCGCGGGGCGGCTCAGGTTGCGGTTGCCGCTGATCCGAAAGACCAGCGACCGGCTAAGGTCGAACGCCAGGTTCGCCGTAGGCAGGAAGCCGTCGTAACTGTTGGTCACGTTGACCGGGACCAGCGCGCTGCCGACCAGCGCCGTCCCCGACGAGCCGAGATCGGTATGATAATAGCGCACGCCCAGATTGGCGCGCAGGCCGATGCCGCCGAGCTGCGTCTTCAGGTCGTATTGCAGATACGCGCCATAGGTCTTCTCGACGAGGTCGTAGGCGGTCCCCGCGACGGTGTTGCTCGCATCGACGGTCATGCTCTGGCCCAGCAGCGCGTAGGTGGCCGCCACGTCGCCGATGACATAGGGGGCGAGGCTGCTGTCCGACAACACGCTGGTCGGCACGTCGGGCACGCCGGGTTTGCCCTCGTAGCTTGGTGCGACCTTGCGCTGCCAGCCGCTGTTGGTGAAGCGCTTGAACCCGCCCCCCGCCTTGATCGTCGAGCCCGAGCCGACCGTCCAGGCGAGTTCCGCCTTGCTGTTGTAGAATTCGCTGCGGATACGATCGGCGCGCGTTTCCAGGCCTTGCAGGTCCCATTGCGACGCGTCGGCGATGTCGAAGCCGTAGCTGGTTCGCGGCGATCCCGTGTTCAGGCCGCTGAACGCGTAGCTCTTGTCGACGGCCTCCAGATACACTTGGGCATAGGCGGAATTGAACGTCGACCGGGACCAGCCGCCGAGAAAATTGACCGTCAGGTTGCTGCTCAGATCGGTATGCCCGTTCAGCGCGGCCTGCTAGAAGGTCGTCTGATCCTGCGTGACCTTCGACTCGGTGCGCATGTCGACGTGATCGAACGACGCACCGACGATGTCGTTATATTCGTCGAAGGTTACACCGGTCAGCACCTGCGTTCCGGTGACGTTGTTGGCGGCGACACCATTGGTTCCCGCAGCGCCGATCACACCGGACCGGCGATCGTTGGTCAACTTGCCGTACAGCACGTCGAGGGTCAGGTCGGTGCGGTCGTCGGGATGATATTGCAGCGCGGTGGTGAGACCCAGGCGTTCGCGCTTGTTGAAGAAGGTCGCATAGGTCTGCGCGCGGCTGTTCCATGCGCGGTTGGCGCCGGTCGCGCCGACCAGCACCGCCCGGTCCGCCGCCGAAACGCTGGGACCGACATTGGCGGCACCGAAATTGAGCTGCGACCAGTTCCAGTTGCGATAGCCGAATTCGACCGTATCGGCCGTGCTGTAGGCCACCGATGCGAGGAACCCGAAATCGCCCCACCGGTCCGAGATCAGGCCGACCAGCCGCGGCGTGACCGTCTTGGTATATTGGTTCGACTGCCCCTTGGCGGATGCCACGACGGTCAGGCCTTTGAAATCGAACGGCTTGGCCGTGTGCAGCCCGACGGTGCCGCCGATGCCGCCCTCGTCCTGCTCGGCCGCATAGGATTTCTCGACGACGACCTTGTTGAACAGTTCCGACGCGAAGATGCTGTAGTCGAACGAACGCGAACGGCTCACCGACGATCGGCTGTCGAGCCCCGACGAGGTGTTGGTAAGCACCTCCATGCCGTTCAGCTGGGTACGCGTGAAATCCGCGCCCAGGCCACGCAGCGAGATCTGACGACCTTCGCCGCTGTCGCGCGTGATCGCGACGCCGGGGATGCGTTGCAGCGCTTCGGCGAGGTTCTGGTCGGGAAACGCCGCGATGTCCTGCGCCAGGATCACGTCCTGCGAACCGGTCGCGGCCTTCTTGAGCTGCTGCGCCTTCGCAACGCTCTCGCGATATCCCGTGACGACGATATCGGTACTGCCATCGGCCGATTGATCAGCCAGCGATACCGGTGCGGTCGCTATCTGCGCTTCAGCGCCGCCAAGTGCCACGGCGGGGATGTTCGCCCCCGCCGTGGCATAGGACATGCGCCGGACGACCGTCACCGTGCCACCGACGATCCTGCCGTCGAGATCGCTACCCGCGGTGAGCCGCGCGAGCGCTTGCTCGGCGGTCATCCGCCCACGCAGGCGCTGGCTGCGCGCGCCTTTCAACAGCGCTGGCGAGGACGCCAGTTGCAGTCCCGTCCGCCGCGAAAACGCCAGCAGCGCGTCGCCGAGGCCCTGCGCCGGCACGTCGAAGGTGAACTGGCGCGGCGCAGACTGCGCGCTCTGTGCTGCTGCCGGCGTGGCAACGCAGGCGAGCGATGCAGCAGATCCTAATAGAAGATGCGATAGTCGGATCGTGTTGAACATGTTTTCCCCCGAATGGCTTGAGGGGGAGACGGCAAAGATGCGCGAAACCCGACAAAGTATTTGGTTTCAGTTATGTGACATGGCTGCATGGCCATTATCGTCTGAAACAAGCCCGCCGAAACCTCGCATATACTTGTTTCGCAGGCTCTTCATGACGCTCTCCGAGATTGTCACAAACGGGGCCTAGAGCGCCGGGACGAATAACCCGGATATCCCATGCCCGCGTCGCCGCATCAGATCGAGAGCCTCGCGGGCGAACCCCCGGCCGAAGACTGGCGCGCGATTGCCGCCACGCTCGGCCGGTATGTCCGGGCGCGCACGAACCGCGCCGACGTCGCCGAGGATGTCGTGCAGGAGACGTTGTCGAGGCTGGTGCACCAAAGCCGCATGCAAAAGCTGGTCAGCATCTATGCGCTGGGCTTTCGGATCGCCGCGAACCTGCTGGTCGATCATCACCGCCGCGACAAGAGGTACGTCGCCGAACGCGAGGAGGAGCCCGCCAGCCAGGCGCCCTTGCCCGATCGCGTCCTCGTCGGCCGGCAGGAGCTTGCGATCCTCAACGATGCGCTGGCGGCGATGCCACCGCTGCGCCGCGACGTACTTGTCCGCCGCCGATTGCAGGGCCAAAGCTGTGCTGCGATAGCGAGGGATCTGGGGTTGAGCCCGAAGGCAGTCGAGAAGCACATCACCCGCGGCCTTGCCGATCTCCACAAGGCGATGCCGGGGAATGCGGTCCTGCGTGGCGGCGAGCGATGAGCCGCGAGAACCAGATCGTGGAGGAGGCGGCCGGCTGGATCGACCGGCTCAACCAACCCGCGTTCGATGCGGCGGCCGGGCCCGACTTCGACGCGTGGATGGCGGCGTCGCCGCGCCACCGCGAGGTCTTCGCCGATCTCCAGGCGCTGTGGCAATCGGAGGCGCTGGTCGAAGCGCTCGGCCAGGCCGGACGCGCACCGATCACCGCCCCCGCACCGCCGGAACCGGGCAATCGGTTCCGCAGGACATGGGCCACGGCCCCCCGGTTGGCGGCGGCCGCTTGCGCGATGCTGCTCGCGATCCTGCTGATCCTGCCGATCGTGTCGACGAGCACCTATCGTAGTAGCGAGGGCAAGATCCGGTCGGTCGTGCTCGCAGACGGATCGCGGGTGGACCTGAGCAGCGATACCGAGCTGCGCGTCCGTATCCTGCCATGGGAACGCACCGCGACGCTGGTGCGCGGCGAAGCGTTCTTCGACGTTCGGCATGAGGGCGTCCGGGCGTTCCGGGTCACCAGCGGAACCACGTCGGTGCGCGTGTTGGGTACCGCGTTCAACGTCGACCGCCAAAGCCCCACGCGGACTGCGGTGGCAGTATACCGCGGCGCGGTGGAGGTCGGTGTGGACGGCGCGGCCAATCTCGTGGTGCGCAAGGGAGACGGTGCGCGTGTCGTCGACGGGCATGTCGTCGCGCAGCCGCGCATTGCGGAGGGCGCGCCCGACTGGAAGTCCGGCTGGTTCGAGGCATCCGATATTCCGCTCGGCGTGCTGATCGGCAAGGTGCAGCGCTATTCGGCGCGGCCGATCCTGTTGCAGGATCGCAGCTTGCAGGCGCTTCCGATCAGCGGACGCTTCCACATCGCCGATACCGATCGGGCGCTACAGGCGGTGCAGGCGGCCTATCATGTCGACGTCGCTTATGGTCCGAAGACGATCTCCATTCGCCCTGCGGCGAGCCCGGAAGACCAGTAAAGTCGTCGTTGCCGGCCGCTTTTCGTGTCGGGTTTCGTCGGGCTGGTCCGTCTTCCCACCATGACAGGGTGCGATGCGATGCCGGGCGTGGTCCGGCGTGCAGTCCGCGCCCTGCTGCAAGGGAGTATGCCCGCCGTGCCTCAGTTCGATCGCCGCAATCTGGTCAAGGCCGGTCTGTCCCTCTCGCTGCTCGGAGGATTGGGGGCGCCCCGCCTGCTGGCGCGGGCGACGTTCACGCGCGATCCGTTCACGCTCGGGATCGCCTCGGGCGAGCCGTGGCCGGACGGGTTCGTCATCTGGACGCGGCTGGCACCCGAGCCCCAGACCCCCGATGGCGGAATGCCGCCGCATGACGTTCCGGTTCGCTGGGAGGTCGCCGAGGACCCCGGTTTCCGCAAGATCGTCCGCACCGGCGCGGCGGTGGCGGAAGCGGCGCTGGCGCACTCGGTCCATGTCGAGGTCGACGGGCTGCGGCCGCATCGCCCCTATTGGTACCGTTTCCTCGTCGCCGGTGCCGGCGCGAGCCCGATCGGCACCGCCCGGACCGCGCCGGCGGCGGGGGCATCGCTCGACCGGCTGCGGCTCGCGCTGCTGGGCTGCCAGGATTTCGAAACCGGCTTCTTCACCGCCTATGCGCACGTCGCCCGCGAGCCCGATCTCGACGTTATATTCCACTACGGCGACTACATCTACGAAATGGCGGCGCGTGCGGAGCCCAGCCCGCGCAAGCATCTCGGCGCCGAGACCTATACGCTGGACGCCTATCGTCGCCGCTACGCCCAGTACAAGGCCGACCCCGATCTCCAGGCGGCGCATGCCGCGGTCGCCTTCATCATGTCGTTCGACGATCACGAGATCGACGATAATTGGGCGGGAGACTTCGACAAGGACGGCAACCCGCCCGCGGTCTTCGCGCGCCGCAAGGCGGCGGCGCTGCAAGCCTGGTACGAGCATGTGCCCGTCCGTCGCGCGCAGCGGCCTGGGGCAAACGGCACGCATGCCTATCGCCGGCTCGATTACGGTACGCTCGCGCGGATGCACGTTCTCGACACGCGCTCGTCTCGCAGCGATCAGCTTTGCGAGCGCCCCGGTCTGCCGCGTGCGCAGCTGGACGCGTGCGTTCCCGTCGACCGGCGGGAGCGGACGATGCTGGGGGCGGCACAGGAACGCTGGCTCGACCAAGGGCTCGCCAACCGCGCCCGCTGGAACTTCATCGCGCAGCAGGTGATGGTTATGCCCTATGATGCCCGCAAGGACGGCGCCACGACGCCCCTTATCGGCAAGGACAACTGGAACGGCTACCCGCTGTCTCGCCAGCGGCTCGTCGACGGCATCGGGCGGCGGGGCCTGACCAATGTCGTGATCGGCAGCGGCGATCTTCACCAGAACGTCATCGGATCGGTGCCGCGGACCGCGGAAGACGTCGGCGGCCCTGCGATCGCCACGGAGTTTCTGGCGACCTCGATCTCCTCGGGCGGCACCGGCGGGCTGCACTATCCGGGCGAAAACCGTACGCTGGACAACAACCCGAACGTCGCCCTGCTGAACAACCAGCGCGGCTACCAGCTGTTCACCGTGACGCCGGATCACTGGCTCGCCGAGGTAAAGGTGATGGACCAGGTCGATCGCCCCGGCGGGTCGATCTCGACGCTGGCGAAATTCGTCGTGGATCCCCAACAGCCAGGCCCGCAGCCGGGGTGAAGCACGAAACCTGCGCTTCGCTATTCCGCCAGTGGACCAACCGCGCTTTTCTGCGAGGTTCAATGGCTTGGCGTCTGGTTGAGCATCTGATCTTGAGCTGAGTATTCGTACGGGCGCTGACAGCTTGCAGGGCCCACCGACATAGTGCTTTCGCTCGATCGAGGACCATGCGGCGGACCGCGCGCCTGCCGTCAGCCACGATCGCGATCGTCGAAGCGGGGCGCGCGGTCGAAATCGGTTTTGCCGAACGGTCGGTCGCGGAAGAGATAGCCGTAATAGAAGGTGCGCAGACGGTGGTGGAACGCGCGGATACGGTCCTGATAGGCGAGCTGCGCCGTCAGGTCGGTGCGCGCGATCCGGGTCAGCAGCGCCTGCACGCCCACCGAAGGCAGCACCCAGCCGAGCGCGCGCGCCGCGGCATCGCGTGCCTCCAGACCTTGGCGATAGGCGCGGACCGCGGGGGCGACGCTTTCATCACCATTCTCGTGGAAGGCCAGATACCATTTGTAATGGAATTCGGGGCCGAGCGGCGCTGAATCCGCCCATTCGGGGTGGGTGGCGTAAAAGCGCCGCATCGTGGCTTCGCGGGGCACGTCCCACGCGCCGTTCACCGCTTCACGCTGCGCCATCGCGATCTCCGCCCCCTGATTGACGGGGATCGCGGCGTTGATCGCGACGTTGCACAGGGTCGGGACGATCAGCACCAGCACGAGCCATGCCGCCGCCAGCGCCGCCGCGTTCGCGACCGAACTCCAGCGCAATCGACCGACCAGCGCTGCGAGTGCGATCCAGAAGAGCAGATAGGCGGCGACCAGCGCAAGGACGATCAGAATGGGTGCGACGGCGACCCCCGCGAATGCCGCGGCGATACCGAAGGGTATGCCAATCGCACTCCATGTGAGCAGGAAGCGAAGCAGCGTCCGGCGGCGCCACAGCGCACGGCCCCCGTTCGGCAACGCGTCGAGCATGCGCTGCCGCCCCGCCTCGCGCTCGGCCGACCTGAGATCGTGAAACAGCGCGATCACGAACAACGGCGCGAGGAACACCAGCACGAAGGCGAAATCGAACCGGCCGGGCAAGGCGAGTTCGGGATTGAAAGTGTCGCCGTCGTAGATCTGCGCCTCGAGCCCCAGCGCGCGGACCCGCAGGATATACGGCGACACGTCGCGCATGCCGAGCGCGGCGAAGGCAAGCGGCGCGGGCGCATCCCAGGTCGGGTGGAAGCTGTAATAGGCGGCGCTCCCTGCGTCCCTGGTGTGGTCGACATAGTGGGCGACCGCCCCGATATCCTCGGCCTGAGCGGCCGGGATGGCGGCGATAGCGGCGCGCTGGCGGGCGACTTCGGCCATCCCCATGGCAAGGGCGGCCACCGTCAGCAGCGCGAGCAGGGCCAGCGCGCCGACCGTCAGGCGCTGGCGCAGCAACAGCCGGAGTTCATAGCGGAACAGGCCCATCATCGTGCTCCCAATCGACGCGACGCGACCATCAGCAGGATCAGCGCCCCCGCCAGCCAGGCGAACACGATGGCCAGCCCGGGCAGTGCGGCGGCGGCGAGTGTGCGGCCGTCGGGCGCGATGAACCGGAAGTCCGGCATGGCCTGCCACTTGCGCGCGGAGACGCGCTTGCGACGGTCCGCGCCGGCATCGGTCGCGCCGTCGTCGGCATAGCTGACGTCCTCCATCTGCATCCGGTTCAGCCGCTGGACGAGCGCGTAGCGATAGGCCTCCGCCTGCTCCAGGAACCGCTGGTGCCCGGCAAGATCGGTGCCCGCGGCGGCCATCGACAAGGACCGCAGTGCGATGGTCGGGCTCAACAATCCCATCGCGTCGACCAGCGCGTTCTGCCGTGCCTGCGCGACGTGGTTCGCGGTCGCATAGCGGCCATAGACCGCCGAGGTCAGCCGCTCGCCCTCGATGCCGACCGCACCCTTGTAGTTGATCGGCAGATCCTCGACTTTCGCGACGCCGTAGCGCGCGAGCAGCGCCCGCTTGAACTGCGCGAAATGGGGATCGTCGGGATTGTGGCTGTCCCCCATCGTGCGCAGGTCGCGCGCGACCGCGACTTCGGTCTGGAGCCGGTTGGTCAGGGGAACCGCAGCACTGGCGAGATCGGGTGCGACGCGCGGCAACAGCACCACCGCGACCGCCCACACTGCGACCAGCGCGAGCAGCGCGTCGCGGCTGCGGCGGACCGACGCCGATACGAGCAGGATCAGCACCGTCCACAACGCCAGATAGCCGGCATAGCCGAGCGCGATTGCGAGCATCGGCCAAGCCAGCGCACCGGGTTGGCCGGAGATCGCGGCGAGGCCGATCATCGCCGGCAGCCCGGCGAGCAGCGCCGCCGCACCCAGCGCCAGCAGCTTGCCGCGAACGATCTGCCCGCGGCCGGCACCTTGCAGCATCAGCACGCGCACCGTGCCGCGTTCGGTCTCCCGCGCCAGCGCGCCATAGCCCAGGAAGATCAGCAGCAGCGGCGCAACCACCTGCAGCACGAAGGCGGGCGTCAGCTGGCCGAAGCGCACCAGCAGCGAGCTTTGCCGCACATCGCCGAAATTGGCGCTGTTCTGGCGATGCCCCTCGAGGAACATGCTGTTGCCCGTGAATGCATCGACGCCGGGATCGAACGCGGCGAGCGGCCCCAGCGGGCGGAAGATGAACGTGCCGTAATGGACGACACGGTGAGGGTGCCGGTCGGGCTGCGCCTTGAACGCCGTCTCTGCCGCCTCGGCCTGACGCGCGCGCAGCTCGGCGATCTCGCGCTGGTGCGCCCAGGAACTGGCGACCGCGACCAATGTCAGCAGCACGACCAGGACGAAGGCGATGATGGCGACGCGGTTGCGCGTCATCAGCCGGATTTCGTCGCGTGCGATCAGCCCGACCGCGCTCATGCCGCCAACCGATCGCCGCCGAGCTGGAAACGGGCGTGCAGCGCGCGAACGTCGAACCGCTCGGGGCCGTCCGCCCGCACTTCGTGCGCGACGCGTCCCGCTTCCAGAAAGGCGATGCGGTCGGCGATGTCCGCGGCGGAGAGAAGGTCGTGCGTCACCATCAATATGGCGGTGCCCCGTTCCCGCACCTGCAAGAGAAGCTGGGAGAAGTCGGCGGTCGCGCGCGGATCGAGCCCCGATGTCGGCTCGTCCAGCAGCAGCACCGGCACCCGCCGCAGCAGCGCCACCGCGATCGCGACCTTCTGACGCATCCCCTTGGAGAAGCCGCCGAGCCGCTGGTGCCACGCCTGATCCTGCAAACCGGCCGCAGCAAGCGCCGCGGTGATGGCATCATGCCCCTGGCGCTCGCCGGAAAGCGCGAGCAGATAATCGGCGTTCTCGACCGCCGTCAGATGCTCGTACAGCGCGACATTCTCCGGCAGATACGCAATCCGCCGTCGCACCGCGTCGGGATCGGTCGCCGGATCCATCCCACAAACCTCGACCCTCCCCGATCGCGCCCGCGTGAATCCGAGCAATGTCGACAGGGTCGTCGACTTGCCGGCGCCATTGCCACCCAGCAACGCGGTAATGCTGCCCGCCGGTACGCGCAGCGACAGTCCGTTGAGGACGTCATGCGTATCGTACGCGAACGTCAGATCGTCGATCAGGATCGGTTCGGTCATCGGGCCTGTCAAATCCTCGGCAATGAACATCGACACTCAATGCCCGGTCGAGGCCTGTGTAACAAGATATCATTGACGATGTTACATCATAACCTTCATGGACGGGTCAGTTCGGAGCGTCGCGGCGCTCCCGATCCGAATTGCCGAAGGGGATATTGTCTTGCGTCTGTCCATGCGTGCCGCCTCGATGGCCGGTGCCATTCCGCTTGCCATGGCCTTGTCTTACGCACCTGCCGTTGCGCAGTCGGACGAGGAAGGCCGGTCCGAACGCGGCCGGTCCGAAAATGAGCGCGAGGAAATCACGGTGACCGGGGTTCGGCAGCCGTATCGCGGCAACTTCGCGCTGCGCGAGATCCCGCAGGCGATCACGACGATCGACGACACGGTGATCGCCGAAAATGCCATCACACGCCTGACCGACGCGCTCGACCTGAACGCATCGGTGGTGCGGCAGAACACGCTGGGCGGGCTGTGGGACAGTTTTGCGGTGCGCGGCTTTGCCGGCGACGAGAATCTGCCGAGCGGCTATCTGGTCAACGGGTTCAACGCCGGACGCGGGTTCAGCGGGCAGCGCGACGTGGCGGGGATCGAGCGTGTCGAGGTGTTGAAGGGACCGGCGGCCGCGGTGCTGGGCCGCGGCGAACCCGGTGGCTCGATCAACCTGGTGACCAAACAGGCGGAGCTCGGCCGGACGTTCGGTACCGCATCGCTGCAATATCGCAGCTTCGACACCGTCCGTGCCGAGGGCGATGCGAACCTGGCGCTGACCGACACGCTGTCGGCGCGGCTGATCGGCTATGCCGAAAGCGGCGGCACGTTCCGCGACACGGTGGCGCAGAAGCGCTGGGGCTTCCTCCCGTCGATCGGCCTGAAGCTGGGCGATGCCACGCGCGTCACGTATGATTTCGAATGGACGCGCGTCGAGGTGCCGTTCGATCGCGGTATCGTCGTGCTCAATGGGAATTTCGGCACGGTGCCGCGCTCGCGGTTCCTGGGCGAACCGAGCGACGGCGACACCGTCGCGCGCGCTACCGGCCACCAGCTGCGCCTCCAGCACGACTTCAGCGACAGATGGTCGCTGTCGGTGGGCGCCAGCCACCGCGATACGCGGCTGACCGGTGCATCGTCGGATGCGGAAACGCTGCGGTCGCGCCAGAAGCTCTATATCGACGGCCGATCGCTGTCGCGGCAGCGGCGCACCCGGCAGTACACCTCCGAGCACAGCGTGCTGCGCGCCGAACTGGCGGGCGAGTTCGCCACGGGGTCGCTGCGCCACCGCGTCCTGATCGGCGGGGATTTCGACTATTTCGATACCGACCAGCTGTTCACGCGCTATCGCGGGCCGGTGGTGACGGCGACTACCACCGATCAGGCGGGCTATGTGCTCGATCTGCAGAACCCGGTCTATGGCCGCTATCCGGTGCCCGCGACCGCGCCGATCACCAACCGGCTCGACGTGCAGCGCACGATGGGTGCCTATGTGCAGGACCAGATCAGCCTGACCGATCGGTTGCAGGTCCGTGTCGGCGGCCGCTACGACGACTTTCTGCTCCGCGTCGCCAACCGGCTGACCAACATGCTGGGTCGGCGCAAGCGGAGCCGATTCAGCCCGCAGGCCGGAATCGTCTATGAACTCAGCACCCCGCTGTCGCTCTATGCCGCGTATGGCGAGGGCTACCGCGCCAATATCGGTGCCGACGCGAACGGCAACGTGTTCGAACCCGAGACCAGCAAGTCGATCGAGGCCGGGGTGAAGCTGACCGCGCTGGGTGGCCGGCTGACCGGCACGCTGGCGGCCTATCAGCTCGAGAAATCCAACGTGCTGGCCACCGACACCGCCAACCCCGGTTTCTCGGTCGCGATCGGCAAGGCGCGCAGCCGCGGGATCGAGGCCGATCTCAACGGCCGTCTGCCCGGCGGGATCGAGCTGCTGCTGAGCTATGCCTATACCGATGCCGAGGCGCGGTCGCGCGTGCTCGACCCGAACTTCTCGTTCCAGATCGAGCCGGGCGACCCGCTGATCAACATCCCGAAGCACAATCTCAACATGCAAGCGGCCAAGCGCTTCAAGGCGGGGTCGCGCGATATGCTGTTCGGGGCCGGCGTCCAGCATGTGGGGTCGCGCAACGGCGAGACCGGGACCGACTTCACGCTGCCCTCGCACACGCTGTTCCGCGTGTTCGGCCAGGCCGATCTGATCGACGGGGTGCAGCTGTTCGGCTCGATCGCCAACCTGTTCGACGACCATTGGTACGCGAACAGCTATTCGCCCGTTTGGGTACAGCCGGGCACCCCGCGCACCGCCACGATCGGCCTGCGCGCCAGCTTCTGAGTAATGATCCCCATGCGTCTTATCCCCCCCGTTATCCCCCTCGCGATCATCGCCCTGTTCTCCCCGTCCGCATCCTGGGGGCAATCGAGCGCGCCGCTACCGGGGCTGCCGGCCGCGATCCTGCCGCCGGTGCAGCCCTGGTCCGGCGCGAGCGAGCGCCTGATCGTGGCGGCGAACGATCCGTGGATCACCCCCGCCGAACGCGCGGGCTTCGCGACGACACCACGGTATGCCGAGACTCGGGCCTGGCTCGAACGGCTCGCCGCCGCGTCGCCGCTGATCCGGATCGAGACGTTCGGCCGCACCGCGCAGGGGCGCGACATGCTGATGGTCCGCGCGAGTAAGGGAGGCGAAGGCAAACCCGTCGTGCTGGTCCAGGCCGGCATCCATTCGGGCGAGATCGACGGCAAGGACGCAGGGCTGATGCTGCTCCGCGACATCGCGCTCAGGGGCAAGGACAGCCTGCTCGATTCGGTCGATCTGGTGTTCGTGCCGATCTACAATATCGACGGGCATGAGGCGTCGAGCCGCTGGAACTTCCCGGCGCTGCGTGGCCCCGCGGAAAAGGGCTATGTCGCCACCGCGCGCGGCATCAACCTGAACCGCGACTATGCCAAGGCCGACGCGCCGGAAACGCGCGCGATGATCGCGTTGCTGCGGCGGCTCGATCCGATCCTCTATGTCGATTGCCATGTCAGCGACGGCTTCGACATGCAGTACGATATCACCTTCACCTATGCCGGCTGGGGCCGCTACGCCTATCACCGCGCCACGGCCGACTGGCTGACGGCGCGGTTCGGCCCGACGGTGACGACGGCGCTGGAACGCGCCGGGCATGTCCCGACGCTCTACCCGAGCCCGATCGACACGCGCGACCCCGCCAAGGGAATCCGCCAGGCGCCCGAGGGCCCGCGCTATTCGACCGGCTATGGCGACTTCATCGGCGTGCCGACCGTGCTGGTCGAGAACCACATGCTCAAACCCTATCGGCAGCGGGTACTCGGCACCTATGTCCTGCTCGAAGCGGCGCTGAAACTGGCGGCGACCGACCGGGACCGGATCGTCGCGGCGAAGGCGACCGACCGCGCCAGCCGGCCTGCGACGATGCTCGCGCGCTGGAAGCCGGCCGCGACGCCGATCGGCTGGATCGAGCGGTTCAAGGGCATCGGCTTCGAGACCTATCGCTCCCCGGCGAGCGGACGGATGGAACAGCGCTGGACGGGCAAGCCGATCACAGTCCGCATGCCGATCATCGGGCAGGATCCGGTCGAGACTGTGTCCCTGCCGACCGCATGGTGGGTGCCGGCGGAACAGACCGAGGCGCTCGATCGCCTCCGTCTCCACGGCATACGCTTCGATCCGATTACGGCCCCGCGGACGCTGACGCTCGACCGCGTCCACCTGCGCGATGCGGTGGTGCAACGCGCGCAGGACGGGCGGCTGCCGCTCAAGGCATCGTTCGAGCACGTGCCCGTGACCGAGACGCTCCCCGCCGGTACGGTCCGCGTCCCGTCGGATCAGCCGCTCGGCCTGCTCGCCGCCGCGTTGCTGGAGCCGGAAGCCCCGGACTCTCTGCTCGCCTGGGGCTTTTTCCCGGAGATGCTCTCGTCTCCACCGGGCGCGGAAGACTTCGTCCGCGCGCCACTCGCCGAGGCGCTGCTGGCGTCGGACGAGACCGTCAGGACCGCGTTCGCCGCGAAACTGGCGGATGACCCCGCGTTCGCCAGAGACCCGGAAGCACGGCTCGATTGGCTCATCGATCGCCTCCCCGACCGCAAAACCACGCATCTGACGTACCCGATCTTGCGGGAACAATAGCTAGATTACGCGACCACCAGCGTTCGGTCGAACTGCCGCCCAGACGGCCACACAGAGCGTGGCCCGTGCTGAACCGGGCAAGCATCGCGCGTTGCTATGCGCGATGTGGCGAAGCATCTGGCGCCCGACGCGGGCCGGCCGAACTTTTCGAAGTGGCGGGGGATGGGGGCACGCGCCTGAGAACGGCGACCAACAATAGTCAATTCAAGGAAAAATGGTGGACGCACTTGGGCTCGAACCAAGGACCCGCTGATTAAGAGTCAGCTGCTCTACCAACTGAGCTATGCGTCCATTCCGGGGCGGTTTTGAGTGGCGCCCTGGTGTGGCACCCCGCTGCTGGAGGCGCGCTGTTAGCAGACTCATCGGGGGCCGCAACCCCCTTTTCGTCGATCCGAGTCCGTTTTCGTCGATCGAGCCGCTTTTTCGCGAAATAAGCCGAATTATCCGGCCTACCAGCCGACCGTCTTGCGGTTCTGGCGGTCGATCGACATCAGGATGCCGAGGCACAGCAGCACGGTCATCTGCGCCGAACTGCCGAAGCTCACCAGCGGCAACGGGATGCCGACGACCGGCGCAAGGCCCATCACCATCATCAGGTTGATCGCGACGTAGAAGAAGATCGTCGTGGCGAGGCCCGCCGCGGTGAGGCGCGCGAAGCGGCTGTTGGCGCGCTGGCCGACCTCGATCCCCCAGCGGATCACCAGCAGGAAGGCGAGGATCAGCAGGCAGCCGCCGACCAGCCCCCATTCCTCCGCCATAGTCGCGAAGACGAAGTCGGTATGGCCTTCGGGGAGGTAGTCGAGATGGCTCTGCGTGCCCTGGAGGAAGCCCTTGCCCCAGATCCCGCCCGAGCCGATCGCGATCTTCGACTGGCTGATGTGATAGCCGGTGCCGAGCGGATCGCTCTCGGGATCGAGGAAGATCAGGATGCGGTTGCGCTGATAATCGTGCAGCAGGAAGTTGATCGAGAGCGGGATCGCGATCGCGGCGGCGATCGCGCCGCCCACGAACAGCCGCAGGGGCACGCCCGCGAGGAACATGACGGTCGCGCCGCCCGAGCAGATCATGAGCGCGGTGCCGAGATCGGGCTGCTTCATCACGATCGCCGCGGGAACGGCGATCAGCAACGCGGCGGGCCAGATTCCGCCGAACCTGCGAGTCTCGCCGGGCGGGAGCATGTCGTAGAATTTCGCCGCCGCCAGCACGATCGCGGGCTTCATGAACTCGGACGGCTGGAGGCGGATGAAGCCGAGGTCGAGCCAGCGCTGCGACCCGCCCGAAACCTTGCCGAGGATCTCGACCGCGATCAGCGACAGCACGATCAGCGCATAGGCGGGCAGCGCGGCGGCCTTCCACGTGCGCTCGGGGATATAGGACAGCCCCATCGCCCCGGCGAGCAGCACGAAGAAGCGGATGCCCTGCGACAGCGCCCAGGGCCGCAGCGAGCCGCCCGCCGCAGAATACAGCACGACCTGCCCGAAACAGCCGATCGCGACGACCAGGATGATGACCAGCCAGGGCAGCTTGGCGAGTGGCTCGGGAACGATACGGTTCATCGCGTGCGCCTGTTGGGGGTCATTGCTGGCGGTCCCGCGTATCGTCCTCGGCAACCGTGCTGCCGGGCGTGGTGAGCGCTTCCTGCGTCGCGTTGGCCATATCGGTGGCGTTGACCACCGCCGGGGCGTCGCTGGGGACGATCGCGTCGGTCTTGGTGGCGATCGCCGCGGGTGGAGCGGACTGTGCCTTGCGGTACGTCTCCGCGGTCGCCGCCATGCGCGTGCGAATATCGCCGCCCCAGGTCGGTTCGACCTCGGCGAGCGACTTCAGCGCGCGCTCGCGGTCGAGCATATAGGTCATGATGTCGCGGGCGATCATCGGTGTGTCGAGGTTGCGCACGGTGTGGCCGTTATGCTCCAGCACCACCGCCAGCGCATAGCGCGGATTGTCGGCGGGGGCGAAACCGATGAACAGCGCATGGTCGCGCATCTTGAACGGCAGCTGGCCATTCTTCAGCACGCCCGAGCGCCGCTCCGCCATCGTGATACGGCGGACCTGCGCGGTACCGGTCTTGCCCGCGATCGCGACGCCGGGAATGAGCAGCTTCGCCGCGCCGCCGGTGCCGCCCTGGTTGATCACCCCGAACATCGCGTCGCGGACGCGCGCGAGGTGCTCGGAATCGATCGCGAGGGCAGGGGAGTCGCGGTGGACATGGTTCGCGAGGATGCTCGGCTGCAACGCGCGTCCCGACGCGAGCCGCGCCGCCATCACCGCGAGCTGCAACGGGTTGGCGAGCACATAGCCCTGGCCGATCGACGCGTTGAGCGAATCCGCGACGGTCCAGTCGTGCTTATATTTCTTCAGCTTCCACGCCGGATCGGGCATCGTGCCGTAACGCTGCGTCGAGAAGGGCAGGTCGAACTTCTGCCCGAGCCCCAGCACGCGCGCGACCGGGGCGATCGCGTTGTAGCCGACCCGGCGCGCCATCTCGTAGAAATAGATGTCGCAGCTCTGCATGATCGCATTCTTCAGATCGAGCGGACCGTGGCCGCCTTTCTTGTGGCAGTGGAACACGCTGGTCCCCAGCCGCATCGCGCCCGAGCAATTGACGCGGGCCGACGGATCGACGCCCGCGTTCATCAGCGCGAGGCCGTTCATCGGCTTGACGGTCGAGCCCGGCGGATACAGCCCCTGCGTGACCTTGTTCATCAGTGGCACGTGATCGTCGTCGCTGAGCATCTGCCATTCGAGATGGCTGATCCCGTCCGAAAAGCTGTTCGGATCATAGGCCGGCATCGACACCATCGCGAGCATCTCGCCGGTGCGGGTGTCGATCACGACGACCGATCCGGAGTTGGTGCCGAGGCGCCTTGCCGCGTATTCCTGCAAGCCGACATCGATCGTCAGGCGGGCGGTCTTGCCGGGGATGTCGGGCTTGGTGGCGAGTTCGGCGACCAGCTTGCCGCGCGCGGTCACTTCGACACGCTTGGCCCCGGCGACGCCGCGCAACTCCGCCTCGAGCATCTTCTCCAGCCCGTCCTTGCCGAGCTTGAAGCCGGGCGTCACGAGCAGCGGGTCGCGCGTCTTCTTGTATTGCTCGGCGTTGGGCACGCCGACATAGCCGGTCAGATGCGCGACCGCGGCGCCCGCCGGATAGTTGCGCGCGAAGCCGCGGGTGGGGGCGACGCCGGGCAGTTCGGGCAATCGAACGCTGACCGCGGCGAACCGCTCCCAGTCGAGATTCTCCGCGACCTGGACCGGCTGGAACCCGGCGGCGTGCTCCAGGTCGATCGCGATCCGTTCGACTTCCTCCGGCGGCAACTGGAGGATGCGGCCGAGCAGCGGCAGCACGCGCTCCTTGTCGCGGAGGCGATCGGGGATGATGTCGACGCGAAAATCGGTGCGGTTGTTGGCGATCGGCACGCCGTGGCGGTCGACGATCCAGCCGCGGCGGGGCGGCAACAGCGTCATGTTGACGCGGTTGCTCTCCGACAACATCGTGTAGCGCTCGTTCTGCGCGACCGACAGCCACGCCATCCGCCCCGCGAGCATGAGCCCGACCGCGCCCTGCGCCGCGCCCAGCATCCAGGCGCGCCTGGAGAAGGTGTACGCCTGCGACATCTCGGTGACGATCCGCGGGGTGTTCCTCACTCGCCGCCCCGCTTGTTCTGGATGAACGCGACGATCCGCGCGGCGAGCGGGAAGCAGAGCATCGTGACGACGATCTGCGCGATCAGCACGGTATCGACATGCGCGCCGACCGGTACAGCGATGAACCGCCCGCCCAGGATGCACGCCGCGATCAGGCCGCTCGCGATCAGCCAGTCCTGCCAATAGTCGCGAAACGCCAGGCGCTGTTCGAGCATGTCGATCCCGACGAACGCGAGCGACCACATCAGCACCGCGCTGCCGAGCGGCTGGCCGCTGACCAGATCGTCGAACAGCCCGAGCGGGGCCGCCGCCCAGGGCCGGAACGCGAACCGCGCGAGCAGCCGCCACGCCAGCAGCATGACGAACCCGAATGGCGGCAGCAGCGGAATCGTCGCGACCACCGGGATGATCGTGACCAGCGATCCCGCCATGACCGTCGCCCACGGGATCGCCCGTGCGCGGCTGGCCGGCAGCTTGGTCTCGAACGGCTTGTAGTCGACGCTGTCGACGACGCGGGGGCGGCTCATCGCGACACGCTCACTGCGGGGCGATCGGGCGCGGCGGCGGGACCGGCATGAACACCTTCTCGACCAGCGCGAAATCGAGCGTGTCGGGATCGGCGAAGGTACGCGCCATCACCGAATCCGAGCCTGCCCTGGTCACCCGGGCGACCGGTACGCCGGGGCCGTAGATGCCGCCGGTGCCGGTCGTCACGAACAGGTCGCCCGCGTTGAAGCGGACATTGGTCGCGTTGACCGAGCGGATGTCGATCATCCCGTCGCCGCGCCCCGCCGCGATCGCAGGCAGGCCGTCGCGGGTACGGCGGACGGGGACGATGCTGTCGCCGTCGCTCAGCAACAGCACGCGCGCCGCGTTCGGCCCGGTCTCGACCACGCGGCCGATCAGGCCATCGGGGCCGCGCACCGGCATGCCGGGCTTCACACCGCTCCACCGGCCCGCATTGAGCAGCGCAAAGCGCCGCCCGCTCGACGCGCTCGAACTCACCAGCCGCGCGGTCACGACGGGCTCGGGCGAACGATCGCGGATCGCGAGTAACGAGCGAAGTCGTCGGTTGTCATAGGCGATCGTCCGCGCCCGCATCAGCAGCGCACGGGTCCGCGCGCGATCCGCCCGCAGCGCGACGTTCTCCTGCTTCACGAAGAAGTAATTGCCGATCGCATCGGGGATGCCCGAGATCGACGACCCGACCGTGGCAAGGCCGGTCGAGACCGGCGTGGTCACGCCCGCCACACCCATGCGCAGCGCCGAGAACGCCGGCGGATTGAACGTGGACGCGACGAGCAGCACCAGGCCCACCACCGCACCGGCGACGGCGAGCACATAGCCCATGAACACACCATATTGCCGACGTCGGGAAAACCCCGTGCGCCGGTCGCGGGCTGGCGCCATGCGCCTGTCCCCCTGTCTCGGGCGCCGCCGAAGCGCAGGGGCCAGATCCCCCGCGACTCGGACGACGCGATTTCGTGTCCGCGTGTCTTAAAGCAAAACCAACCTCTTAGCCGCTCATCAGCACGCCGCGGAACAACGGGTCCTCGAGCGCGCGACCGGTGCCCAGCGCGACGCAGGTCAGCGGATCCTCGGCGACCGTCACCGGCAAGCCGGTCTCGTCGCGCAACACCTCGTCCAGCCCCTGCAGCAGCGCGCCGCCACCCGTCAGCACGATGCCCTGATCGACGATGTCCGCGGCGAGCTCCGGCGCAGTGTTCTCGAGCGCGACGCGGACGCCCTCGACGATCGTCGCGACCGGCTCGCTCAGCGCCTCGGCGATCTGGCCCTGGTTGATCTGGATCTCCTTGGGCACGCCGTTGACGAGGTCGCGGCCCTTGATCTGGATGATCATGCCGATGCCGTCGACCGGCGGCTTGGCGATGCCGACCTCCTTCTTGATCCGCTCCGCCGTCGCTTCGCCGATCAGCAGGTTATGGTTGCGGCGCACATAGCTGACGATCGCCTCGTCCATCTTGTCGCCGCCGACGCGCACCGACGTGGTATAGGCGAGGCCACGGAGCGACAGCACCGCGACTTCGGTCGTGCCGCCGCCGATGTCGACCACCATCGAGCCGATCGGCTCGGTGACGGGCATGTCCGCGCCGATCGCCGCCGCCATCGGCTCCTCGATCAGCCAGACCTGCGACGCGCCCGCGTTCGACGCGGCATCGCGGATCGCGCGGCGCTCGACCTTGGTGGAGCCCGAGGGCACGCAGATCACGATCTCGGGCCAGCGTGCGAACTTGCGCGGACCGTGGACCTTCTGGATGAAATACTTGATCATCTGCTCGGCGACGTCGATGTCCGCGATCACGCCGTCGCGGAGTGGCCGGATCGCCTCGATGTTGCCCGGCGTCTTGCCCATCATCATCTTGGCGTCGTCGCCGACCGCCTTCACGCGCTTGATCCCGTTGATCGTCTCGACCGCGACCACCGACGGCTCGTTCAGGACGATGCCGCGGCCACGGACGTAGACGACGGTGTTCGCGGTGCCGAGGTCGATCGCCATGTCGTGCGACATGAACTTGAAGAAACGCGAGTAGAAGGCCATTCAATCAGGGTCCCGTAATCCTGGCCGCCGGACGGGCGGCACATCGTTTCAAACGTATTGCGCACACATCATCTCGCGTGACCCGCCGGTGATGTCGAGCACCGGGTGCCTGTATTAAATGGCGTTTGCGGGTCGCGGGATGCCGTCGCTTGGTCTAGACGCAAACCCATGTCAATACGGCGTCTCCCCGAGCATCTGGTCAATCGCATCGCCGCCGGTGAAGTGGTGGAAAGACCCGCCAGCGCGTTGAAGGAGTTAGTCGAAAACGCGATCGACGCGGGCGCGGGGCGCATCGCAATTCTCCTTGTCGAAGGCGGAACTTCGCGCATCGAAGTCGCCGACGACGGCTGCGGGATGACGCCTGCCGACATGGCGCTCGCGCTTGAACGTCACGCCACTTCGAAGCTGCCCGACGAGTTTATCGAATCGGTCGTGACGTTGGGCTTTCGCGGCGAGGCGTTGCCCTCGATTGCGAGCGTCGCAAGGCTGACGATCGAAAGCCGGATTCGCGGTGCCGAAGGCTGGGCGCGGACCGTCGACAATGGCCGGGTCGAGCGCGAAGGTCCCGCCGCGCTCCCGCCCGGCACGCGGGTAGTGGTCGAGGACCTCTTCGCCCGCGTCCCCGCTCGCCGCAAGTTCCTCCGCAGCCCCCGCGCCGAATACGCCGCCTGCCTTGACGTCGTCCGCCGGCTCGCAATGGCTAGGCCCGATATCGGCTTCACGCTGGAGCATGACGGCCGCCGCGCGTTGTCGGCGACGCAGGTCGAGGACCGGCCGGGCAGGGTGGCGACGCTCACCGACCGCGCGCTCGCCGATAATTCGGTCGCGATCGACCTCGAGAGGGAGGGCCTCGTCCTCGGCGGGGTCGCCAGCCTGCCGACCTACAATCGCGGCATCGCCGACCACCAGTATCTCTTCGTCAACGGCCGCCCGGTAAAGGACCGCCTGCTGATGGGCGCGATCCGCGGTGCCTATGCCGAGATGCTCCCGCGCGATCGCCACGCGGTGGTGGCGCTGTTCCTCGACATCCCCACCGACCAGGTCGACGTCAACGTCCACCCCGCGAAAACCGAAGTCCGCTTCCGCGACCCGGCAATGGTGAGGGGCCTCATCGTCTCGGGCTTGCGCCGCGCCCTCGACGCCGCCGGCCATCGCAGCCAACGCGCCAGCGAGTCCGCCCTCTCGATGTGGCAACCGGAAAGCTCCTCTCCCGAAAGGGGAGAGGAAGGGGCCCGTCCGCAAAGCGGATGGGAAGGCGAGGGCACGCCCCAAAGACTAGCGCTCGAGAACAGAAGCTACGGCGCGGTCAACGACTCTCGCCCAACCTTCTTCGCGTCGCCTCCGCAGGCGCGCGCAGAACCCGCCTGGTCACCCCCACCGCAAACCTCGGCTTTCCCGATGGGCGTCGCCAGAGGCCAGGTCGCCAAGACCTACATAGTCGCCGAAGCCGAAGACGGTCTCGTCCTGGTCGACCAGCACGCCGCCCACGAACGCCTCGTCCTCGAACGCATGCGCGCAGCCCTGATCGGCGGCACGATCGCAAGCCAGGCCCTCCTGATCCCCGAAGTCGTAGAACTCGACGAACCGGCATGCGACCGCCTCGAATCCCGCGCCGAAGAACTCTCGGAATTCGGTCTCGACCTCGAACGTTTCGGCCCCCACGCGATGCTGGTCCGCGCCACCCCGGCCCTCCTAGGCCAAAGCGACCCCAAAGGCCTCGTCACCGATCTGGCCGACGAACTCGCCGCCTTCGACGAAGCCCTCTCCCTAAAAGAGCGCCTCGATGCAGTAGCCGGCACGATGGCCTGCCACGGCTCCGTCCGCGCCGGTCGCATCCTGTCGGTCCCAGAAATGAACGCGCTCCTCCGCGAAATGGAAGTCACCCCCCATTCCGGCCAATGCAACCACGGCCGCCCCACCTGGGTGAAACTCGCGCACGGCGACATCGAGAAGCTGTTCGGGCGGAAGTGAAGGGGCCTTATGCGGCCTTGCGGGGGCGTCCGCCCTTCGCGCCGTTCGCCCGTGCTGCTGCGGCCTTGGCGGGCGACGTTGCCTGACCCGCATGTCGCGCCAACTCGCGCGTCATCCAGTCGCGCGTACCGAACAGGCCCGACACCAGCGCCGGTACGTAGAGATCGGCATCGAGAGCCGGCCAATGGAGATTGAACCCCATGCCATCGACTTCGACGTCGGCAAGCTGATCGTCGGTCGCGCCATTCAAATCCTGGACGAGTTGAGCCGGGAAGGCATAGGCGCAGCCGTTGGTCAGTTCGAGCGTCACGCGCCCGGTTGCGTGATCGTACCGGGCTTCTGCCGCCCGCACCGCGGTTGTCATCAAGTCCTGCCCGCGCGCTTCCGCCACGTCGAACTGCGCTTCAAGCTGGGGGTCAGTCTTTTGAGCCATGTATCGTCTCCCATGCCGCGAGAAAGTGCGCCTGATGCTCCATCGCTTCAGCCATTAGGCGGCGCATGTCGGTGCGCTTGATGCCGATGCTCTGGACCATCTCCGGCTTGCCATCGGCACCGAGCAGATTGATCTTCGCCTGTCCTGCGCCGGTGATGTGAACGTGCGCGGGTTCGTGATCCAAGGTGTAGATCACGAACCGAAAGCCGAGAGCGCGATGAACCACAACCATTGCTGCAAATAACCCATCGGATGGGTTTGTGCAATCGGGGGCGGCTAGGTGTGCGTGGTCGCACGTAGAGAGTGGGCATGCGCGGAGTAGGCATGAGGAGTAGGCATAAGGTCAGGCCTGATGTGGCATTATCGTGCCATTCCGGGCACAACGCCGCAAATGGACCCACTCTCCCTATTCGGCCTAGCCGCGGTCTCCTTCACCCTGCTATGCTACGCCAAGGAGGCCGGGTCGCACTGGTGGACGCTCGGCTTCGCGTTCGGGTGCGTGCTCGGGTCGATCTACGGCTTCCTCCAAGGCGCGTGGCCGTTCGGGGTGGTCGAGATCATCTGGACGGTCGTCTCGTTCCGCCGCTGGCTGGCGATGCGTCGAGCCGTGCCCGCGCCCATGGAACCGCTCGCTTGACAGCGCGTTGGCGCGCGCTTATTCGAACTCTCCCCGACACGACGGTTCCGGCGGCGCTTGTTTGCGTTCGTCGCTATTGTGCGTTTCGGTTCATCGCTAAGAGATGGGGTTCGTGCAGCCATGCCGGACCTCGTGGAGCAGGAGAACCAAGTTCATGGCACGTATCGCGGGTGTTAATATCCCGACCAACAAGCGCGTGGTGATCGCGCTGACTTACATTCACGGCATCGGTTCGACCAAGGCCAAGGAAATCGTCGCGAAGCTCGGCATCGCCGACACCGCCCGCGTCCAGGACCTGACCGACCAGGAAGTCCTGCACATCCGCGAGACGATCGACGCCGATCACACCGTCGAGGGCGATCTGCGCCGCCAGACCTCGATGAACATCAAGCGCCTGATGGATCTCGCCTGCTATCGCGGCCTGCGTCATCGCAAGGGCCTCCCGGTCCGCGGCCAGCGCACGCATACCAATGCGCGCACCCGCAAGGGCAAGGCCAAGCCGATCGCCGGCAAGAAGAAGTAATCCGCTTTTTCAACGGATTACTCCGCCGGCGCTGGTCCTTAGCGACCGCCCGGCGTCACGCAGATACAGGTCAGGAAATACACCATGGCACGCGAACCTCAGCGCATTAAGCGGCGCGAGCGCAAGAACATCACCTCTGGCGTCGCTCACGTGAATGCCAGCTTCAACAACACCATGATCACGATCACCGATGCCCAGGGCAACGCGATCTCGTGGTCGTCGGCCGGCGCAATGGGCTTCAAGGGCTCGCGCAAGTCGACTCCGTACGCGGCCCAGGTCGCAGCGGAAGACGCCGGCAAGAAGGCCGCCGAGCACGGCGTCCGCACGATCGAAGTCGAGGTCAAGGGCCCCGGCTCGGGTCGCGAATCGGCACTGCGCGCACTTCAGGCAGTCGGTTTCCAGATCACGTCGATCCGCGACGTGACCTCGATCCCGCACAACGGCGTTCGCCCTTCGAAGCGTCGTCGCGTCTGATTTCTCCGACGTTGTCCGCGCACGGTTGACCCTGATCAGGTCGAACGCGCGTCGCGGATGCATTTTAATGGCCGGCGGAAGTCCTTTTCGTCGGCCCCCAAATTAGGGGAAGCATGTGTCTGTCAACGCAAAGAACTGGCAGGAACTCAAGAAGCCCAGCGGCCTGGAGAAAAAGGCCGGTGGCGACACCAAGCGCAAGGCGACCTTCATCGCCGAGCCGCTCGAGCGTGGCTTCGGCCTGACGCTCGGCAACGCGCTGCGTCGCGTGTTGCTCTCGTCGCTGCAGGGCGCGGCCGTCACCTCGATCAAGATCGAGAACGTGCTGCATGAGTTCTCGTCTTTGGCCGGCGTCCGCGAGGACGTGACCGACATCGTCCTCAACGTGAAGCAGATCGCGATCCGCATGCAGGGCGAGGGGCCCAAGCGCCTCCAGCTTTCGGCAACGGGTCCGGGTGAAGTCAAGGCTGGCGACATCGCCGTCTCGGGCGACATCGAGATCATGAACAAGGATCTCGTGATCTGCCACCTCGATGAGGGTGCGACGCTCAACATGGAGCTGACCGCCGACATCGGTAAGGGTTACGTGCCCGCGACCGCAAACCGCCCGGCCGACGCGCCGATCGGTCTGATCCCGGTCGATGCGCTGTACTCGCCGGTACGTCAGGTTTCGTACAAGGTCGACCCGACTCGCGTCGGTCAGGACCTGGATTACGACAAGCTGACGCTGACGATCGAAACCGACGGCACGATCACCCCGGAAGACGCAGTCGGCTATGCCGGTCGCATCCTTCAGGACCAGCTCGCGCTGTTCGTCCACTTCGACGATTCGTCGGTGACGCGCTCGTCGGCCCCGATCGGCCAGGCAGCACCCGCTGCCGGTGGTGCGGAGCCGGCTGGCGACACCCAGCAGATCAACCGTTACCTTCTCAAGAAGGTCGACGAGTTGGAACTGTCGGTGCGGTCGGCGAACTGCCTCAAGAACGACAACATCATCTACATCGGCGATCTGGTCGGCAAGACCGAAGCCGAGATGCTGCGTACGCCTAACTTCGGCCGTAAGTCCTTGAATGAAATCAAGGAAGTGCTGTCGTCGATGGGTCTTCGCCTGGGCATGGAAATCCCCGGCTGGCCACCTGAGAACATCGAAGAGATGGCCAAGAAGCTCGAGCAAGAGATAATGGGGTAAGGCAATCCCGTCCGTCATCCTGACGAAAGTCAGGATCCAGAGTTACGGACGGTGCGTGTTTTACCCTGGGTCCCAGCTTTCGCTGGGATGACGGATATTCGGGTGGGCCACCGTCCCCACCGGCTCCCGGGTACCTCATACGGCCCCTGAACGAACGAAAAGGTATTAAACATGCGCCATCGCGTAGGCGGCCGTAAGCTTCAGCGGACCTCGGCCCACCGTCTTGCTCTGTTCCGCAACATGAGCGCCGCGCTCATCAAGCACGAGCAGATCACCACCACCGTCGCCAAGGCGAAGGAACTGCGTCCGTACGTCGAGAAGTTGATCACGCTCGCGAAGAAGGGTGGCCTGTCCAACCGTCGTCTCGCGCACGGCAAGCTGCTCGACGATGCGCAGTTGATCAAGCTGTTCGACGTTCTGGCGACCCGCTATGCGAATCGCAATGGCGGCTACACCCGCGTCATCAAGGCCGGCATCCGCATGTCGGACGCCTCGCCGATGGCCGTCATCGAGTTCGTCGACCGCGACGTCTCGGCAAAGGGCCAGGATTCGGGTCCGGTGATGACCGACAACGAGTATGACGACGCCGCCTGATCCGTTCTCCTGCGAACGCAGGAGTCCAGGATCACAAGCGTGATCGTCCGTTACCCTGGGCTCCTGCGTCCGCAGGAGAACATGGAAACCGTAAGGGCCGCGTCCAGCAATGGGCGCGGCCTCTTTCGTTACGGCCTCCATCCGGCTATGCGCCCGACATGGAGCACCCAGACAGCATTCTCATCGTCGATTTCGGCAGCCAGGTAACCCAGCTGATCGCCCGCCGCGTTCGCGAGGCTGGCGTCTATAGCGAGATCGCCCCCTTCCAGTCCGCCGAGGCCGCGTTCGACCGGATGCAGCCCAAGGGCATCATCCTCTCCGGCGGCCCAGCCTCGGTCACCACCGAGAACTCCCCGCGCGTGCCCCAGCGCTTCTTCGAGGCGGGCATCCCGATCCTCGGCATCTGCTACGGCCAGCAGGTCATGTCCGCGCAGCTCGGCGGCAACGTGATCGTTTCGGGCGACGGCGGCGAATTCGGCAGCGCCTTCATCGACATCAAGTCCGAATGCGCGTTGTTCGATGGCCTCTGGGCCGAGGGCGAACGCCACCAGGTCTGGATGAGCCACGGCGACAAGGTCGACGCGATCCCGCCCGGCTTCACCCCCGTCGCCACCTCGACCGGTGCGCCCTATGCGATCGTCGCCGACGAGGCACGGCGCTTCTACGGGGTGCAGTTCCACCCCGAGGTCGTCCACACCCCCGATGGTGGGAAGCTGATCGCCAACTTCGCACGCCACGTCTGCGGACTCAGCGGCGACTGGACGATGGCCGAGTTCCGCGACAACAAGATCGCCGAGATCCGCGCACAGGTCGGCAAGGGCCGCGTCATCTGCGGCCTGTCGGGCGGGGTCGACTCGGCGGTGGCCGCCGTGTTGATCCACGAGGCGATCGGCGAGCAACTCACCTGCGTCTATGTCGACCACGGCCTGATGCGCGCCGGCGAGAGCGAGCAGGTCGTCAGCCTCTTCCGCGGCGCCTACAACATCCCGCTGATCCACGTGAACGTCGAGGAGCTGTTCCTGAGCGGCCTCGCCGGGATCACCGACCCCGAGCTGAAGCGCAAGTTCATCGGCAAGACCTTCATCGATGTGTTCGACACCGAAGCGAAGAAGCTCGGCGGCGCGGAGTTCCTCGCGCAGGGCACGCTGTATCCCGACGTGATCGAGAGCGTCAGCTTCACCGGCGGGCCGTCGGTTACGATCAAGAGCCACCACAATGTCGGCGGCCTGCCCGAGCGCATGAACATGAAGCTCGTCGAGCCGTTGCGCGAGCTGTTCAAGGACGAGGTCCGCGTGCTCGGCCGCGAGCTCGGCCTGCCCGAGATCTTCGTCGGCCGTCACCCGTTCCCCGGACCCGGCCTCGCGATCCGCATCCCCGGCGAAGTGACCAAGGAACGCTGCGACATCCTGCGCAAGGCCGACGCGATCTATCTCGAGGAGATCCGCGCGGCGGGGCTCTACGACACGATCTGGCAGGCGTTCGCGGTGCTGCTCCCGGTGCGCAGCGTCGGCGTGATGGGCGACGGCCGCACCTACGACAACGTGCTGGCGCTGCGTGCGGTCACCTCGACCGACGGCATGACCGCGCAGGCGTTCCAGTTCCCCGGCGATTTCCTGCCGCGCGTCGCGACCCGGATCATCAACGAGGTCAAGGGCATCAACCGGGTGACCTACGACTACACGTCCAAGCCCCCCGGCACGATCGAGTGGGAATAAGCTAGACGCGCACTACGCGATCCTCCCCCGCCAGGGGGAGGTGGCTGGCTCTTGCCAGACGGAGGGGGAGGATAAGATGCAAAGGTTACCGCTTACCGCCCCCTCCGTCAGGCTACGCCTGCCACCTCCCCCTGGCGGGGGAGGATCGTTAGGTCGCCGCACTAAATCACTGGTCGGCGCACTGGCGATTGCCGCCAGCGCACCACTCCTGCTCGGCGCCGCAGACCCCCCTGCGTGGACGCGGCCGCAGACGCCGTTCCCCATCGCCGGCCCGATCACCTATGTCGGCAGCGAAGGCATCGCGGCGTATCTGATCAAGACCAGCGCAGGCGCGATCCTGATCGACGGCACGCTCGCCGAGAATGCAGGCATGATCGGGCGTAACATCGAGAAGGCCGGCGTCCGGCTTCGCGACGTGAAGCTGATCCTCGTCACCCACGCGCATTTCGACCATGCCGCTGGCGTGGCCGCGCTCAAGCGGGCGACCGGCGCGCGCGTCGTCGCTGGTGCTGGCGACGTCCGCGCACTCGAAACCGGGGTGCCGCCCGGCGAGACGAACTACGGCGTCATCCGCTTCCCACCCGTCCATGTCGACCGCGGTGTCCGAGACGGCGAGACGGTAACCCTCGGCACCACCGCGCTGACCGCGCGCGCGACACCCGGCCACACGCCCGGCTGCACGACCTGGACGATGCGTATCCCCGCCAGGCCACGCCCGCTCGCCGTCGTCTTCCCGTGCAGCGTCAGCGTCGCCGGCAACCGCCTGATCGGCAACCGCGCCTATCCCGGTATCGTCGCCGACTACCGCCACAGCATCGCGATGCTCGGCTCGCTGCATGCCGATATCGTCCTGCCGTCGCATCCCGAACTGGCCGACGTGATCGCCCGCGGCAAACGCCGCCAGGCCGGCGACACGGCCGCGTTCGTCGATCCGACGTTGCTCCCAAAGATCGTCGCGAAGGCCAGGGTCGCGTTCGACGCCGACCTCGCCAAACAGGCGCGCTAGACGGCATGCTGGTCCTGTGCGGCATCGCGGTGATCGTCGCGGGCTTCCTGCTCCGGTTCAACCCGCTGCTCGTCGTCGCCGTCTCCGCACTCGTTACCGGACTTGCCGCTGGAATCTCCCCGCTCGCGATCCTCGCCGCGTTCGGAAAGGCGTTCAACGAGAACCGCTACGTTACCGTGATCTACATCGTCCTGCCGGTGATCGGCCTGCTCGAACGCCACGGCCTGCAGGAGCGCGCGCGGCTCGCCATCGCCAAGCTCCGAGGCGCGACGGTCGGCCGGCTGCTGATCGGTTACCTGCTGTTCCGCCAGCTTACCGCAGCCCTCGGCCTGACCTCGATCGCAGGCCCTGCGCAAAGCGTTCGCCCGCTGGTCGCGCCAATGGCCGAAGCCGCTGCCGAAGCGCAGGGCATCGTGCCCGGTGGCGACCGCATCCCCGCGATGGCGGCGGCGACCGACAACATCGGACTGTTCTTCGGCGAGGACATCTTCATCGCGATCGGATCGATCCTGCTGATGAAGGGCGTGCTGGAGGGATACGGCATCGTCATCCAGCCGCTCCACCTGTCGATGTGGGCGATCCCGACCGCGATCGCCGCGTTCCTGATCCACGGCTTCCGCCTCTGGCTGCTCGACCGCCGACTGGCGCGTAAGCAGTGATCGGCACCGGCTTCATCTACGGCGTCGCCGGCCTGATGTTCGCGGCGTTCGCGATCCTGAGCGCGACCGACCGCACCAACCCGAAGCGCTTTGGTAACGCAGCTTTCTACGCGGTGCTGGCGATCAGCTTCCTGCTTGGTGGAAAGCTCGGCGACATCGGCAACGGCCTCCTCGTCCTCGCCCTTGTCGCGATCGCGGGGTCGGGCGCGATGGGGCGGGGCGGGCGTGCCACCACCACGCACGACGAACGGCGCGCCGAAGCCGCGCGGCTCGGCAACCGGATATTCCTGCCCGCGCTGATCATCCCCGCCGCGGCACTCGGCGGCACAGTTCTATTCCGCGCGATCCCGAGCCTCGTCGACCCGAAGCAGGCGACGCTCGTGGCGCTCACCTGCGGCGTCCTGATCGCGCTGGTCGCCATGCAACTCTGGTTCCGCCCCCGCATCGCCACGCCGCTCGCGGAAGGCGTCAGGTTGATGGACGCGATCGGCTGGGCCGCCGTCCTCCCGCAGATGCTGGCGAGCCTCGGCGCGGTGTTCGCGCTGGCCGGTGTCGGCGATGTGGTTGGCGGTCTGGCCGGTCACGCAATCCCCGAGGGCAGCCTGATCGGTGCAGTGCTCGCCTACACGCTCGGCATGGCGCTGTTCACGATGGTGATGGGCAACGCGTTCGCGGCGTTCCCGGTGATAGCTGCGGCGATCGGTATCCCGTTGCTCGTACGCCACTATGGCGGCGATCCGGCCGTAGTCGCCGCGATCGGTATGCTTAGCGGGTTCTGCGGCACGCTGATGACGCCGATGGCGGCGAACTTCAATCTGGTCCCCGCCGCGCTTCTCGAGCTCAAGGACAAGAACGCCGTCATTCGCGCGCAGATACCGACCGCGCTGCCACTGCTCGCGGTTAATATCGGCCTGCTCTACTGGCTCGGCTTCCGCTGACCTGACGTCCTGATCTTCGTCCCAAGCATCACCAGTTTCCCGTCGATGCCGAACCAGTGCGGCACCCCCGCCGGGATCAGGAACACGTCGCCGACCGCGAGCTTGCGCGTCGTCCCGCCCTCGATCCGGTCGCCTTCGACCAGCCCCGCAAACCGCAGCTTGGGCGCGACCAGCGTACCGCCCGAGACCAGCGTCCCCGAACCCACCATCACCGTCGCATATTCGGCTTCGTCGGGATGCACCGCGGGCTTGCCCGGCGCCTTCCAAAATTCGAGCGCGGCGCTCGTTCCGTCCGCCTGCACCAGCGGCGCCATGGCGAACCCCTGACCCGGCTTCATCGTCTTTTCGAGCGCAACGATCCGCGCGCGAACATCGGCCGATCCGGCAAAGCTCGTCGGATCGCTGGTGGTCTGCGCGGGGAGGGCCGAGGTTGCTATCATCGCGACCGCGGCCGCAAGCAACGCCCGCATCACAGTTTCACCGTCCGGCCTTCGCGCGCGGACCGGTAGATCGCCTCGACGATCCGCATGTCGCGCAGGCCTTCCTCACCGGAAACGATCGGCTCGCGTCCGTCTAGAATGCACTCCGCCAGATGATCCAGCTGCCCGGCGAACTGCGTCTTGCCGGGCCCCGGCGGCGGACTGGTGATCGCAGTCTCGCGACCGTCGCGTCCGGTCCACAACTGGTTGCCGTCATAGCGCGTCGCCGGTTCCAGCTCGACGCGACCCTTGTCGCCCATCAGCAGGACGTGGTTCTGGTTGGCGCTGTACATCGACTGGCATCCGGCGATCGCGCCGGACGGGAATTCCAGCGTCCATTCGATCATGTCCTCGACCTCACGGAAACGCGGATCGCGGCGATCGGTCGATTCGCGTGCGGTGACCGCGATCGGCTCCTCGCCGGTCATGTAGCGTGCGGCCTGAAGGCTGTAGATACCCATGTCCATCAGCGACCCGCCGCCTGCCATCTCGCGCTTCAGGCGCCATTTGTTCGGGTCACGCTGGACGAAACCATGCTCCGAGCGAACATAGCGGATCTTGCCCGCCGCCCCGGACTTCGCCAGCCGCATCGCCTCCAGGTTGAACGGTTCGAAGTGGCAGCGATAGCCGATCATCAGCTTCTTGCCGGCGGTCTTGCACGCGCGGATCATCGCCTCGCACTCTGCGACCGATACAGCCATCGGCTTCTCGCACATCACGTGCTTGCCGGCCTTCGCCGCGCGGATGGTGTATTCGGCGTGCATCGAATTGGGCAGGCAGACATAGACGATGTCGACGTCGGGATTGTCGCGGATGCGATCGAAGTCGGCATAGGTATAGATCGACCGCTCGGGTACGCCGTATTTGGTCGCGGTCGCGCGCGCCTTTGCCGGGTCGCCGCTGACTAGTGCTGTCACGCGCGAATGCTCGCAATTGACGAACTGCGGCAGGATCGTCTCGAGCCCGTAATAACCGAGTCCGACGATCGCATAGCCCAGCTTGCGCGGAGGCGCCGCGCAGGCTGCGCTCGACGTCGCCGCCAGCGTCGCCGCCGCAACGAGCAGATCACGTCTTCCGAGTTCCATTAGACAGCCCTCCCGAGGCGCTCTTCGTGGTGGACAGGTCTCTCGCGCAGGATCCAGTCCAGCGCGACGTCGCAGGCACGATCGGGCGACAGGCCAGCGGACAGGGTAAGGGCACGCTCGTCGGCCTGGGGCTTTTCCAGCGTGTCGAGCTGGCTCGCGATGAGGCTGGTGGGCATATAGTGCCCCGAACGATGCGCCAGCCGCCGCGACAGTTCGTCCTGGTCGGTGGTGTCGAGAAATACGAACAATAGCGGGATACCCGCCATCCGGGACAGCCGGTCGCGATAGATACGCTTCAGCGCGGAGCAGGCCCCGACCGCAACGCCGTCGCTATCGGCCGTATCGCGCAGGCTGGCGGCGACACGGTCGAGCCAGGGCCAGCGATCCTGGTCGTCGAGTGGCTGCCCCGCCCGCATCTTCGCGACGCTTTGCGGCGTATGGAAGGCGTCTCCTTCGAGGAATCGGCATCCGAGACGTGCGGCCAGCGCGGCCCCGATCGTCGATTTGCCACTGCCGCTGACCCCCATGACGACGATCGCATAACGGGCTGCGGCGGATGGCATTCGTACTGTTTCGTCGAGGGAAGACACGGGCTCTCCATGGCAGGACGGGGTCGGTCGGTATCATCAGACGCGCGCCGCGGGTCCCTCTATCCGGGAAACGCGGTGCGCCGCCTATTACGACCTTGGTCGTGATCGTCCGTGATGGACGGATGCCCTATTCGAAACGACCGATGCAGGAGTCCGTTTCATGATCCACGCCCAGCCAGCGAATACGCGCGGTATCGCGGTCCTTGCCGCCGCCCTGGCGATCACGTGGGCGCCGGCATCGGCATCGGCATCGGCATCTGCCGAGTCGCGCTCGGCGTTCCTGACCGCACCCGCCGATCCCCGCGCGGTGACGGTGCGTGGGCAAGGCAACGGCGTGGCCGACGATACCGCGGCGCTCCAGCGTGCGATCGATGCCGCGGCGAGTGCCAAGGGCGGCGAGGGGATCGTCTTCCTCCCCGCCGGCCGCTACCGGATATCGCGGACGGTCTTCATCTGGCCGGGCGTCCGCCTGTTCGGGATCGGCAAGACGCGGCCGGTGATCACGCTCGGTGCGGCGACCCCCGGCTTCCAGACCGGCGTGGCGAACATGCTGTTCTTCACCGGCTCGCGTGCCGATAGCCGCGCTGCACCGCCGAAGGTACCGGTGCCGCCGCCGACCAGCGTGCCGTTCGATGCGACGATCGGCGATGCGAACTCCGGCACCTTCTATTCGGCGATGAGCAACGTCGATTTCGAGATCGGCGACGGCAACCCCGCCGCGACCGCGGTGCGCTTCCACTTGGCGCAGCACGCGTATCTCAGCCATATCGACTTCCATATCGGATCGGGGCTCGCCGGCATCTATCAGGTCGGCAATGTCGGCCAGGACCTGCGGTTCTTCGGCGGTCGCTACGGTATTCTCGCCGAAAAGACCTCGCCCGCGTGGCAATACACGCTGCTCGATTCGACGTTCGACGGGCAGCGCGACGCGGCGATCCGCGAGCACGAGGCCGGGCTGACGCTGGTCAACACCAGCATCCGCAACGTGCCGGTCGGGATCGAGATCGACCGCGGCTATGGCGACTGGCTGTGGGGCAGGGACGTACGGTTCGAGAACGTCTCCAAGGCCGCGATCGTCATCAGCAACGAGGATAATGCCTACACGCAGATCGGCTTCGAAAACGCGACTGCCAGCGGCGTGCCGGTGTTCGCCCGGTTCCGCGACAGCGGGAAGACGTTGGCGGGATCGGGCGCGAAATACCGGGTCAAGGCGTTCTCCTACGGCCTGATGCTGCCCGGACTGGGCGCGCCGGGCGTTTACGAGACGCGCGTCGATGCCGCACCGATCGCGGTGATGCCCAAGCGGGTGGAGCCCGCGATCCGGTCGCTGCCGCCGGTCGCGCAGTGGTTCGACGTACGCAGCGCGGGCGCGAAGGGCGACAACGCCAGCGACGACACGATGGCGATCCAGACCGCGATCGATACGCACCGCGTCGTGTACTTCCCGAGCGGCTTCTACCGCGTCTCGAACACGCTCAGATTGCGGCCGGACAGCGTGTTGATCGGCCTCCACCCCGACCTGACGCAGATCGTGCTCGCCGACGATACGCCTGCCTTCCGCGGCATCGGTCGGGCCAAGGGGCTGGTCGAGAGCGCGAAGGGCGGCGATGCGATCGTATCGGGCATCGGCCTGTTCACCGGTGGCGTGAACCCGCGCGCGACTGCGCTGCTGTGGAAGGCTGGCGCGAAGTCGCTGGTCGACGATGTGCGGTTCCATGGCGGGCACGGCTCCAACGGCCCCGACGGCGTGCGCATCGATCCCTACAACGCCAACCACACCGCCGACGCCGATCCCCGCAAACGCTGGGACGGGCAATATGCCAGCCTGTCGGTCACCGATGGCGGGGGCGGCACGTTCAGCAATCTCTGGACGCCCAACACCTTCGCCGCAGCAGGGCTCCACGTCTCGAACACGAGCACGCCGGGCCACGTGTACGAGATGTCCGCGGAGCATCATATGCGCGCCGAGATCGTACTGGACGGCGTGAAGAACTGGGAGTTCCTCGCGCCACAGACCGAGGAGGAAGCGGGCGAGAGCCGGAATGCGGTGTCGATCGAAGTGCGCAATTCGAGCAACATCCTGTTCGCCAACTATCACGGCTACCGCGTCACCCGCTCGCTCCAACCCGCACCAAGCGCAGTCAGACTCTATAATTCCGACGATATCCGCTTTCGCAACGTCCATGTGAACGCGGAGAGCGGACTGCCGTTCTGCGACGCGGAGGGGTGCAGCACGGATCTGCGCGCGAGCAAATTTCCCTACGAGAACGCGGTCCAGGACATGACCACGGGCCTTGAGGTGCGCGAGCGGGAGTTCGCCGTGCTCGACGTGAAGCGCGGCGCCACACCGGTCGCGACCGTGGGCGGCCCCGTCGTGCGGAAGCTGCAGGACGGCTTCTACTCGATCGCCGGCGCGGCGGTGGATGCGAAGGGCAAGCTCTACTTCGTCGAGCACGATACCCATCGCATCTATGGTTGGTCGGCGGACGAGGGGCTGTCTGTCGCCGGCGACGCACCGGTCGATCCGGTCAATCTCGCGGTCGATCGATCGGGCGGTCTGATGGTGCTGTCGTCGGATGGTGCGGCGGGCACGGTCTACAGCCTGAAGCCGGGTGATCCCGACAGTCTCGCGGTGATCGCACCAACCCCGGTCGCGACGCACCGCAGTGCGAGCGTGGCGGTGCCGGGGAATTATTGGGTGAATGGCGAGTTCAAGGACCAGATCGATCCGGCGACCTACCAGTTCACCACGCTCGGCAAGATGTTCGCGCGCGACATGGCCGTACCCAAGGCGCGCGAATATGTGTCGCCCGACGGATCGCTCGTCATGCCGGCCTATCGCACCGTCCAGCAGGGCCCGCCGAACCATCTCGGCTGGCGCTTCTCCGATGCGCTCGACACCTCCGGCTTCGTCAAGGCCAGGCCCGGCACGCGCGTGTTCGTCAGCAACGGCTCCGAGGCGAAGACCTATAGCGGGCTGCTCGGCGCAGGCGGCAGCGTCACCGGCCTGAAGCCGTTCGCCAATCGCGGCGGCGAGAGCGTCGCGGTCGGACCGGACGGACGCGTCTATCTGGCCAACGGGCAGGTCTTCGTCCACGCCGCCGATGGCCGCGAGACCGGGCGGATCGACGTGCCCGAACGCCCATTGCAACTGATTTTCGGCGGCGCCGACGGACGGACGCTGTTCATCCTCACGCACCACGCGCTTTACGCCGTCGAGCCCTGACCGCGCGACCAGCCAAAGCCGCGCTTCGGCGCACGCCGCGTTGCCTCCGCGTCGGGCATGACGCATGAACCGCCATCGATGCCGCTGCTAGCCGAGGACCGACGATGATCGACTGGACGACGACACGACGGTCCGCCCTCGCCGGAATGGCGGCGACGATCGCCTTCCCGGCGGTCGCCAGGCGGTCCGCATCGGGTGCAGTCACGCTGATCGCCGGGACGTACGCGCGCGAGGGCGGCAAGGGCTTGTACCCGGTCGAGTATGATCCGCGCCGAGACCAATGGCAGGTCGGAGCACCAGTCGCCGGGATCGCGGACGCCTCGTTCGGCGCCGGTGGTGGCCCGGGCGGTGCCTATTACCTCGTTCGCGAAAATGCGGCCGGCGAGATTGCGGCCTACGCGCCGGGCTGGACACGGCGCGGCATCGTGCCGACCGCTGGCGCCGATCCTTGCTATGTCGCGATCGACCGGACCAGCGCGTGCCTTGCGATCGCCAACTATTCGAGCGGCAGCGTCTCCTTCTGCCAGCTCGACCGACGGACCGGCGTGCCCGGTCAGCCGACGCTGTTCCGCCATACCGGCAGCGGCCCGAACCATGATCGGCAGGACGGACCGCACGCGCACTGGGTCGGGTTCAGCCCGGATCGGCGCTGGCTGCATTCGGTCGATCTCGGCGCGGACGCGATCTTCGCCTATCGCTTCGATCCGCGCGCGCGGACACTCGTGGAGCCGGTGGTTGCATGGCGCGCGCCGGCAGGCGCCGGGCCGCGGCATCTCGTGCGCCACCCGACGCGCCCGATCGCCTATGTCGTCTGCGAGATGTCGAACACGCTGATCATGCTCGACGCAGGCGCGGACGGGCGGTTCGTCACGCGGCACAGCGTCTCCACGCTGCCGGCCGGGCATCGCGGCGCGTCGCAGGCCGCGCATATTGCGATCGACCGCGCCGGACGGCGGATCTACGTCTCGAACCGTGGGCATGACAGCCTCGCGGTGTTCGCGCTCGATTCCGCGGGCGTGCCAAGCCCGCTCCAGCACATCGCGAGCGGTGGCAACTGGCCCCGCGCGTTCCTGCTGCTCGATGCGCAGCGGCGGCTGGTGGTCGCCAACGAGCGCTCCGGCACGGTCGCGATCTTCAAGGTCGAGAGCGACGGCCGGCTGACCGCCACCAGGCAGACGCTGGCGGTGCCCGGCGTGGTGTTTCTCGACCAGGTCTGACGCACCGCGCGACGCCAGCTTGCGCGGTCAGGGCCGGCGGTTCTCGAGCAGGGGAACCGCGGCCTCGTAGCGCGCCTGATCGGTAAACGGCTCCGCGCGCGTCTGCACATCGACGGTCTGCCGCATGATCGCGCCATTGCCGGGCGATGCGACGGGCCAGGTCGGCAGGCCGGTCACGTTCGGGTTGCCGGTCTTGATGAACGCCGCGAAATAGCCCTGGAAAACCGCGGATATGCGCCGATCGTTCGCGGTCCACGCATAGGCCGGGTTCGTATCGAGATTGCCGAGCGCATATTCGATCTCGGCACTGTGCACCGCGCCCATCGGCGGAACCTCGGGGTTGGTCAGCGGTGGCAGCGCCGCGGGCCTGGGATGCGAGAAATGGTAATAATAGGTCGGCTGCCGGGTCCGGCGATGCAGGTCGAACCACTTCCAGGTCGATGCGCCGAGGAACGTGTCGCTCGCCAGCTTCGTCGCAGCGGCCGGCACCTCCGCATCGGTCCGCGCCGGGTACAGCGCGAACAGGGCATCGGCATCGGTGTAGAGCCGGGCGATACCGGCGCGGTAATTTGCGACCGTCGGCGGCTGGCCATTCAGGACGCCGGTCCAACTGCCCTCCTGCGAATTCGACCCCACCAGCAACGGTACGCTCGCCGCTCGTCCTGCTGCATAGGTGTCGATCGGCGCCTCGGTGAGGAACTGGCCGTCGACGATGAAGTCCGCGCGGAGGCGCTGGGTCCCCTGCGCGGCGAGCAATGCGTCGGCCGGCATCGCGCGGAGGTCTGCGATCGAATTCGCACCCGCCGCGCGCACGAATGCGTCACCATTCGCGGTCGCCTGCGCCAGCGACTTGGGGCGGAAGCTCGGCGGCATCACCCCGCCGCTCTCGCCGATCGCGCCGGCGAACTGCGTGCGGGTCAGCGGCGAGGTCATCAGCACGCTGACCGACATCGATCCGGCGCTTTCCCCGCCGATCGTGATACGGGCCGGGTCGCCTCCGAATGCGGCGGCGTTGCGACGGACCCAGGCTAGCGCAGCGGCCTGATCGAGCAGGCCGTAATTGCCCGCGGTGTGCGTCGGCGATTCCGCGACGAGGTCGCTGGTCGCGAGGAAGCCGAATGCGCCCAGCCGGTAGTTGATCGTCACGACGACGATGCCCTGCCGCGCCAGTGCTGCGCCGTCATAGCGGCGTTCTGACCCATCGCCCGCGATCGCGCCGCCGCCGTGGATGTAGAACAGCACGGGAAGCTTCGCGCCGGGTTTCGTACCGGCCGGCGCCCACACGTTCAGCGTCAGGCAGTCCTCGGCGATGCCGGGCGAGCGAAACTTCATGTCGGCGAACAAGGGTTGTTGCATGCAGCGTGCACCGAATGCGTCCGCCTTTCGCACGCCGCTCCACCGAGCGGCAGGCTTCGGTGGTTGCCACCTGAGCGCGCCGATCGGCGGCGCGGCATAGGGAATGCCGAGATACGCATCGACGCCGGTCGGGGCAGCGATGCGCGTGCCTGCGATCGTACCGGTATCGACCTGCGCCCGCTGCGCGACCGCGATCGCCGGTATCGCGATTAGTCCGAGCGTTAAAGCCGTCGATATCCGCCGCATGCCAACCTCCATGTCCGATTGCCCTACAGCGTCGCAGCTTGCGGCGTTCGTGCCAAGGTCCGGGCTATCCGCCAGGCGCGTAGAGACGATTTGCCGATCGACGCCGACATCGTCGCTCCGGTCGGTAGCGTAGCCTGGAAGGACCTGGGGCCGATCGACATTCCGTTCAGCGCGACAAATCTGCTTTGTTTTCCGGCATCCACGGTTCCGCAAAATCGATAGAATTCGGCTTGCGGAACGGTGGACCCCGGAACCAGTCGGTGACTATACCTTTCGCGTATGTCGCCGTCATTCCCGCGCAGGCGGGAACCCATAATGGCAAGCCTTGCGGCAATATCGCCGACGCATGAGCACATGGGGCCTCCGCGGGGATGACGATGGTTACATGTCGGATGGGGACAACTACCGAACCAGTCCGGCGTGACGAAGCAACTTGGCCACTGCCGCGCTACCACCAAACTGAATGTCGATCGTCCCTAAGTGTGCCGATGCTATTCGGCAGCCGTCGGTGCCACCTCGGGCAACGCGAGATCCTGTTCCGAGACGATCCGGATTTTGCCTCCGAGGCGGCGATATTGCTCGGCCCGGCGATACGCGCCGCTGTTGCGGATCGAATAGGCGAACGGCGCGCGCCCGGCGATCACCAGCGCGGTCGTGGTGTTGCCGACCGCCGACACGATCCGGCCTCCCAGCGCGGCGATCCGGCAGGCCAGCGCACCATCGCGCGGCTCGCCCAGGATTGCGATCCGTTCGCCGCTGAGCGGTCCAGAGGGTGCGGGCCGCGGGGCGGGACCGGGCTTGCGCGGCGGGGCGAGCCATTCGTCAAGCGCGATGCCGGTATGGTCGATCGCCTTGACGATCACCCAGCCGGCCGCGCGTGCATCGCTGAGCGCGTCGTGATGCTTGTGCGGGATCCCCAGATATTGCGCGAGGCCGCCGAGGCGGTGGCTCGGCAGGTCGGGCCAGGCGCGCTGCGCGACCCGGACGCTGTCGAGCCACCGAGTCTCGATGGCCGGGCGGTCATGCACGCGGCAGGCTGCTGCGAGCGCGCCCTTGTCGAAATAGGAATGCGCGACCGTCGTCCTTCCCGACAGATGGCCGTGGACGATGTCGTGGACGTCGGCGAATGTCGGCTGGCCGACGACGTGATGCTCGGCGATCCCGTGGATCCGCGTGTTGAACAGGTGGAATTCGTCGCGCGGGTCGACCAGCGTCTCGTAGTCGAAGATCTCGCGCCCGTCGCGAAAGCCGACAATGCCGATCTGGCAGATGCTGCTGACCCGCGAACACGCGGTCTCGACGTCGATCACCACGAAATCGGGGGGCAGGGTGTCGGCGGGGTCGGAGCGCATCGCGGTCGAGAGCATCCTGCCTCCATGCACGCATGTGCCGGACGGATAAACACCTTTGACCGCAACGAAAAGCTGGTGCCCCCGGCGAGATTTGAACACGCGGCCTACGGTTTAGGAAACCGTCGCTCTATCCGGCTGAGCTACGGGGGCATCGTCGGCGCATTACGCCGGTCGGGGGGGACGATCAAGCTCGGGTGAGCGTGGAAAGCTCGGGGCTTGCGTCCGGTCGGTCGGCATGGTGCCGGACCCTTAGCGGAGACTTCCTACCGTCGAAGGGCCGATCACGATCGAGGTGCGATGAAAATCGCGGTCGGGTTGCGATTAAGATCGCGGTCGGGTTGCGATCAAGATCGCGGTCGGGGAGCGATCAAGGGCGACGGGTATCGCTGTCGATGCCCCGTCGCCGCTTGCCGTGCAGTGCGGGCGGTTAGGCCTTGACGTGCTGCGAGATGTACTTGTTCATCTCGAACATCGTGCACTTGTCACGCCCGAAGACCTTCTTCAGCTTCTCGTCAGCCAGAATCTCGCGCTTGTTCTCGGGATTCTGCAGGTTGTGAGCCTTGATGTAGACCCACACCTTGCTGATCACTTCGCTGCGCGGCAGCTTGTCGTTGCCGACGATCTCGCCGAGCTCGGGAGAGGGCTGGACGGGGGCGTGGATGCCGCCGGTCTTGGGAGCTGTAGCCATAAGCATTCCTTCCTGTTGCGCGCGTGCGTTAGGCACTGCGCGCGTGGTCACGCCTTGGTGAGCGCGTCCGCCTTGTGCGCTGCCTTGCCGCCCTTGTCACTCCTTACGATGAACTGCGGCTCCTCCTTGGAGGCCTTTACGGTGTGGCCCTTGATCTTCGTGTCGGTCGTCTGCTTCTTCTCGACCGTGCCGTGCGCCTCGCCGCCGTGCGATTTCCAGGTGACCTCGTCGCCCTTCTTCGGATCTTTCATCGCGCCATCTCCTTGAAATTCAAGGATCAAGCGACCGAGCGGCACTTTGGTTGCATCGGCTGCGCCTTGCGGAGGCGAAGCCGCGAAGGCATCAGGGCGGCAATCAAGGAGACCGATCGATGAAGACCCGCGCCGCTGTCGCATTCGAGGCAAAAAAACCGCTCGAGATCGTCGAACTCGACCTCGAAGGGCCGAAATTCGGCGAAGTGCTCGTCGAAATCATGGCGACGGGCATCTGTCATACCGACGCGTACACGCTCGACGGGCTTGATTCGGAAGGGTTGTTTCCGAGCGTGCTGGGCCATGAGGGTGCCGGCATCGTCCGGGAAATCGGTGCGGGCGTCACCAGCGTCGCGGTCGGCGATCATGTGATTCCGCTCTACACCCCCGAATGCCGCCAGTGTAAGTCGTGCCTCAGCCAGAAGACCAACCTGTGCACCGCGATCCGCGCGACACAGGGGAAAGGGCTGATGCCCGACGGGACGACGCGGTTCAGCTACAAGGGCCAGCCGATCTTCCATTACATGGGCTGCTCGACCTTCTCGAACTTTACGGTGTTGCCCGAGATCGCGGTCGCGAAGATCCGCGAGGACGCGCCGTTCGACACGTCGTGCTATGTCGGCTGCGGGGTGACGACGGGGGTCGGCGCGGTGGTGCACACGGCGAAGGTCCAGCCGGGCGATACGGTCGTGGTGTTCGGGCTCGGCGGGATCGGGCTGAACGTGATCCAGGGCGCGCGGCTCGCCGGCGCGGGCATGATCGTCGGCGTCGACATCAATCCCGACCGCGAGGAATGGGGGCGTCGCTTCGGCATGACGCACTTCGCCAACCCCAAGGACCCCTCCATCATTGGGGGCGATATCGTCCAGCACATCGTCGCGCTGACCGACGGCGGTGCGGACTATACGTTCGACGCGACCGGCAACACGACGGTGATGCGGCAGGCGCTGGAGGCGTGCCACCGCGGCTGGGGCACCTCGATCGTGATCGGCGTGGCCGAGGCGGGGAAGGAGATCTCGACGCGGCCATTCCAGTTGGTCACCGGGCGCAACTGGCGCGGGACGGCGTTCGGCGGCGCGCGCGGGCGGACCGATACGCCGAAGATCGTCGACTGGTACATGAACGGCAAGATCGAGATCGATCCGATGATCACGCACCGGCTGACGCTCGACGAGATCAACAAGGGCTTCGACCTGATGCACGCCGGCGAGAGCATCCGCTCCGTCGTGATCTATTGAGGCGCGCGCCCATGTTCACGCACATCATGCTCGGCGCCGACGATATCGCGGCGTCTAAAGCGTTCTACGATGCAGCCCTGGGTGCGCTCGGCGTTCCCGAGGGCGTCGTCGATGACTGGGGGCGGGTGGTTTACGCGCATGACGGCGGGCGCTTCCTGCTGACCAAGCCGATCGACGGTCAGCCGGCGAGCCACGGCAACGGCAGCACGATGGGGTTTGCGGCCGCCTCGACGGTGGCGGCCGATGCCTGGCACGCTGCGGGCCTCGCGAATGGCGGGACGGCTTGCGAGGATCCGCCGGGCGTGCGGGAAGCGACCGGCGGGCGGAAGCTGTACCTCGCATATCTGCGCGATCCGTCGGGGAACAAGATCTGCGCGCTGCACCGGGTCGCGTGATGGAAACCGTCTCTACCAGCAAGGCGTATGGCGGCATTCAGGGCGTGTACCGCCACGCCTCGACCGCGACCGGCACCGACATGACCTTTGCCGTGTATGTGCCGCCGCATGACGAGGGGGCGCGGTTGCCGGTGTTGTGGTTCCTGTCGGGGCTGACGTGCACGCATGCGAACGTGATGGACAAGGGCGAGTATCGGCGGGCGTGTGCCGAACTGGGCGTGATCCTGGTTGCGCCGGATACGTCGCCGCGCGGGGACGACGTGCCGGATGACGACGCTTACGACTTCGGGAAGGGCGCGGGCTTTTATGTGGACGCGACCGAGGAGCCCTGGGCGGCGAACTTCCGGATGCGGTCCTATGTGGAGGACGAGCTGCCGGCGCTGATCGCGGCGGAGTTTCCGGTGGCGGACTTGGCGCGGCAGGGGATCTTTGGCCACTCGATGGGGGGCCATGGGGCGCTGACGATCGCGTTGCGCAACCCGGATCGGTTCAGGAGCGTGTCGGCGTTCGCGCCGATCGTCGCGCCGCTGCAGTGTCCCTGGGGCGAGAAGGCGCTTGGCGGCTATCTCGGCGCGGACCGGACGGCGTGGCGCGCGTATGACGCGTGTGCGCTGATCGAGGATGGCGCGCGGCTGGCCGAAATCCTGGTCGATCAGGGGGATGCGGATGGTTTTCTGGTCGAGCAGTTGAAGCCGGAGTTGCTGGCGGCGGCGTGCGAGGCGGCTGAGATAGACCTGACGTTGCGGATGCAGCCGGGGTATGATCACAGCTATAACTTCATCTCGACGTTCATGGCGGACCATGTGGCGTGGCATGCGGAGCGGTTGGGGCGCTGACCGCGGTTTCGATGGTTCGAGGCTGTCGGTGTGCAGGCCGTGCCCTCACCCTCGCCGCCTTCGGCGTCTCTCCCTCTCCCGATGGGAGAGGGAAGGGGCCCGCGGCGTCTTCTCCCTGGGAAGGGCGAGGGCGAGGACCAACGTAGTCCGAATTATGCGTGAACCAGACCGTCGCTGCATCCCCACGTCGTCCTGAGGAAAGTTAGGGCCCGGGGTGACGAGCGTTGCGCTGGTTGGCTCTGGGTCCTGACTTTCGTCAGGATGACGGTGATGCGTAGGACGGTCGTATCGATGTCCGATTGACCAATCCTCCCCCGCCAGGGGGAGGTGGCTGGCTCTTGCCAGACGGAGGGGGAGGTAAGGTGTAACCTCTGTTCCGTGTCCTCCCCCTCCGTCGCTTCGCGACACCTCCCCCTGGCGGGGGAGGATCAGTTAGCCGTCCTGTCCTGTGGACTTGCCCCGCGCGCCTTCAGAACTTGAACCCGGCCGCGACGCCATACCGGCGTGGTTCGATCGTGAAGATGTTCGTGAACAGCCCGGCGGACTGGTCGGTCACATATTGTCCGGTCGTCGCATCGTTGTTGGTCAGATTCTGCACATAGGCGCGGACGTAGAAGCGGTCTTCGCGGGCGTTGAGCTGGACCTGCATGTTGACGACTTCATACCCCGGGATCCGGTCGATCTGGGTGTTGAAGATGCTGCCCGAGAGACCGCCGGTATAGTTGAGGTCGGCACGCGGCACGAGGCTCATGCCGTTGGCGAAGTCGATCGTGTATTGCGCGCCGACCGACCATTTGTAGGTCGGCGCCTGGGGCAGGCGGTTGCCGCGGATGTTGGTGGTCACGCCGTCGAGCACCGACACGCCGCTCGCCGCGGCGTTGGCCCCCAGCGCGGAGCATATCCCGAACGCGCCGGTCGCCGAGATCGTCGGGATCGCGGTCGGTGCGCGCAGGCCGATCGCGCGATTGACCAGCGCGACATAGCCGTTCGCCAGTGCCGCATTGCCCGCGACGTTCGGCACGACGACGCAGTTCGACGCATTGGTGATGTCCTTGATGATCACCGCGTCCGCACGACCGCCCGATACGTCGCGCGGGTTCACCAGGAACTTGTCGCTCGAGACCTTCGAATGGAGGTAGCTGGCGTTCATGTTGACCACGAACGCCGGCACAGGGCTCATGATCGCCTCCGCCTCGACGCCGTAGATATCGGCGTCGACATTGTCGTTGACCGAGGTCCGCGCGACGATCCGGCTCAGCTGCAAATTCTTGTACTGATAATAGAAGCCGGTGAGGTTCAGCCTGAACTGGCCGCCGCCAAAGGTGTTCTTCGAGCCGATCTCGTACGCGTTGACCTGTTCGGGCAGGAACGTGCTGCTGACGTTGAACATCGGCAACAGCGGCGGGTTGATCCCGCCCGACTTATACCCGCGCGAGTAGGACGCGTAGAGCAGGTTGTTCTCGGTGATCCGGTAATCGATCACCGCCCGTCCGGTCAGTCGCGAGAAGCTGACCTGTGCATTGGCGAACTCCTGGCGCCCCGGCAGGTTCGGGTCGAAATCGACCGTGCCGTAATCCAGCCCCTGCTCGATCCCGGTCGCGCCGATCGGCGTCAGCACGTTGAGCGCGAGGTTGCGCGCCTGGTCGGTCTTCTCGTCATGGTTGTAGCGCAGGCCGACCGTCAGCTTCAGCTTGTCGGTGAACTTGAAATAGGTCTCGCCGAAGATGCCGTAGGATTTCAGGCGGAACTCTACGTCGCTGTTGCGATAGAACGGCGTCGACAGGAAATAGCCGTTGCCAGCCGGTATTCTCGGGTCTGCAGACGCTCTCGCCGAGCCGAGGATGCCCGAGGCATAATCCAGCCCGAACGCGTTGACGAAATAGTCGGTGTTGGTCGATTTGCTGTCGACATAGATGCCGCCGAGCAGGAAGTTGAACATCCCGTCGAAATTGCTGTCGAGATGCGCTTCGGCGGAAAACTGGCGGCTCTTCTGGCGCGAGCGATCGAAGTCGAGGCTCTGCGCATAGCACCCGATCGAGTTGCCGCCATAAATGCCGACATTGTTCGGATCGGCGGCGGACTGGCACACGCCGCCGGCGGGGCCGTTGGGGATCAGCGCCTGCCGCACGCCGTTGAGGAACGCGAACGGCGATCCGGTGCGCGCGAGTGCATTGAGCGTGGCGAGCCCGACATTGTTCGTCAGCGGGTTCTCGACCGCGAGGTTGTAGTCGGCGGTGCTGTCGACGACGTTGCGCGTGTAGCCACCGGTGAAGTTCAGGCTGACCGGGCCGAAATCGTGGAAGATCTTCGCGGTATATTGCTCCTCCTCGGCGAAATAGGTCGGGCTGTAGTCGAGCGATACGGTCCGCACGTCCGATGGGTTGACCACGCCGGCATAGGTATCCTGGCCGTAAAGGCTCTGCAGCCCGAAGCGTCCCAGCGCGGGGTTGTTGACCGCGAAGAACTCGCTCGAACTGAGCACCGCCGCCAGCGTCGAATTGCCGTTCGCGGTCTCGTTGGCGAGGCGGTCGGGAAGGCAGCCGAGGATGCCGGTCGGATCGCGGTGGCAGAGCTGCTTCTGCAAGCGCGAGCGATCGTCCTTCTCGCGGAAATACGATCCTATCAGGTCGATCCGGGTGCTGCTGCTCGGCTCCCACGACAGCGTGCCGCGCACCGAATACAGATCCCGTCCGTCGATGTCGCGACCGTCGTACAGGTTCTTGGTATAGCCGTCGCGGTTGAGATAGGTGCCGGCGACGCGGATGCCGAGCGTGTCGGTGAAGGGCAGGTTGATCATCGCCCGCACGCGCTTCGAATCGTAATTGCCATATTCGAACTCGGCGGCGGAATGCACGCCGGTGAGGTCGGGCTTGGCGGAGATGAAGTTGACCACGCCCGAGGTCGCGTTGCGGCCGAACAGCGTGCCCTGCGGACCGCGGAGAACCTCGATCCGCTCCAGATCGAAGAACTCGCTCTCGAACAGGCGGGTCGTCACAAGCGGCATGTCGTTGACGTGGATACCGGTCGCGGTGTCGCAGGTCGCGCCGGTGCACAGATCGCCGATCCCGCGGATCGTGAAGCTCGACGTGGTGAAGTTGGTCTTGGTGAAAGTGATGTTGGGCAGCGTCTGCTGGAGCGCGCTCGGGTTGACGATCTGCTGCTTGGCGATGTTGTCAGCGGTAAAAGCGCTCACAGCAATCGGAACAACCTGCAAACGCTGCGATTGGCGTTGGGCGGTAATCACGATATCCTGCGCACCATAGGGATCGGTCGGCGGCGCGGTGGAGACGTCTTGGGTCGTCTGCGTAGAGGGGGCCTCCTGACCGGGCCCATTGGTGGGTGCGGTGTTTTCAGCCGTTGTCGTGGTGGCCGTCTGCGCCATTGCCGGCGCAATCGACAGGAGTATCATCGCCGAAGCGGCGAGCAATTCGAACTTAGCCATGGCAGTCCTCTCCCCGATCGTGCCGGTCTTTGCCGATTCACGATTTAGTTTTTCAGGTATGGCGAAGTAACGATTAAAAAAATCAATCGTCAACGCTTTTTCGTGCCCGGAAAACGGGGATTTACGGCAAGTGGCCGAAATGAAACAGTTGCAAAAGAGGACCCATGTTCTGATGTTTGGGTATGCTGATAAAGGGTGTTGCGATGCGGGATGAACTGGGCGGGTCCGCAGGGCAGGCGGGTGCTGACGATGTGGTGGGCCCCGACGGCAAGCTGATTGTGCCCGAAGACGTAGCGTCGGCGATCCGTACGCTGATCCGTTGGGCGGGCGACGATCCGACGCGAGAGGGGCTGCTCGATACGCCGCGGCGTGTTGCACGTGCGTGGAAGGAATATTGCGCGGGCTATGGCGACGATCCCGCGAAACATCTCGACCGCGTGTTCGAGGAAGTCGGCGGCTATGACGAGATCGTGCTGTTGAAGGACATCCCGTTCCAGTCGCATTGCGAGCATCACATGGCGCCGATCATCGGCAAGGCGCACATCGCTTACCTGCCGCGCAACCATGTCGTCGGCATCTCGAAGCTCGCGCGCGTGCTCCACGGGTTCGCGCGGCGGTTGCAGGTGCAGGAGCGGCTGACCGCGGAAGTGGCGGACTGCATCTGGGACAACCTGAAGCCGCAGGGCGTCGCGGTGGTGATCGAGGCGAGCCATGCGTGCATGACCGCGCGCGGCGTCCGGACGCCGGGGGTTACGATGGTGACGAGCCGGATGATGGGCGTGTTCCGCGACGACGAACGCAGCCGCAAGGAAGTGCTGGCGTTGATGGGACAGCGCGCCTGATGCGGACCGTGCTGGTCACGAGCGGGGCGAAGCGGCTGGGCGCGGCGATCGTGCAGCGGCTGGTGGCGGATGGTCATGCGGTGGTCGTGCACCAGGGGCATTCGCGGGACGAGGCCGAGGCGCTGGTGGCGGAAATCATCGGCGAGGGCGGTCGTGCCGCGGCGGTGGCGGGCGACCTGAGTGACCTCGGCGCGATCGGCGACCTGTTCGCGGCGGCGCGGACTGCGATCGGCGGGTCGATAGACGGACTGGTCAACTGCGCCTCACGGTTCGAATTTGATCGGCCGCCCAGCGTCGATCCGATGCTGTTCGCCGACCTTGGCGCGATCAATTGCGGTGCGCCGGTGTTGCTCGCCTCGGCGCTGGCGGCGCAGGACGACGTGGCGGACGGCGCGGTGGTGAATGTGCTCGACCAGAAGGTCGCGAACCTCAACCCCGATTTCTTCTCGTACAGCTGCGGGAAGATTGCGCTGGAGGGTGCGACGACGATGCTGGCGCAGGCGCTGGGCCCGCGCATTGCGGTCAACGCGGTCTCGCCGGGGCTGACGCTGCCGAGCGGCGACCAGACCGACGCGGAGTTCGCGGCGGTGGCGAGCGAAAATCTGTTGCGGCGACCGGTCGGCGCAGAGGCAGTGGCCGATGCGGTGGCGTGGCTGCTGACCGCAAAGAGCGTGACGGGGCAGAATATATTCGTCGATTGCGGGCAGCGGTTTTTGCGCCGCGACGGCGACGTGATGTTCGATCGGGATCATGGGGCGCGACATGGCTGAATTCACGACGATCCTCGACGGGCTCGAGGTCATGATGCGGCTCGGCATCCATCCGCACGAGGTGGCGCCGCAGCGCGTGGTCGTTTCGGTCGAGATGAGGGTGGTGTATCCGGCGCCGCTCGGCGAGGATGCGATCGAGGAAGTGCTCGATTATGATTTCGTCCGCGCGGGGATCCTGGCGATGGTGGCGGAACGCCCGTTCAAGTTGCAGGAGACGCTGTGCGAGGGGATCGCGGCGTTGTGCCTGGGTGACGAACGGGTGAGGCGGGTCGAGATCGAGACGATGAAAACCGACGTCTACCCGGACGCTGCGATCGGTTGCCGGATCGTGCGGGAGCGAGGGATCTAGCGGGGGTCATACTCAACCGTCATTCCCGCGCAGGCGGGAACCCATACTGGCAAACCTCGCGACTTGATCGCGACCGTTTGAGCATCTGGGTCCCCGCCTCCGCGGGGATGACGCTCTTCACGTGCTCTTCACGTGTCGGCCGGATATTTCACCAGTCCGGGATGACAGGCAATTTTTGGCGACCTCTCCTTTAAAATGCTGAATGTCGATCCGATCCTGGAGCCGGTTCGTTCTCTCCCCGTAATCCCCGATCCGGAGACCGAAATTGAACATTCTCGTCGTCCTCACCTCGCATGCCGATCTCGGCGATACCGGCCGCAAGACGGGCTTCTGGCTCGAGGAACTCGCCGCACCCTATTACGTGTTCAAGGACGCCGGCGCGGATATCACGCTCGCGTCGCCAGCGGGTGGCCAGCCACCGCTCGATCCGAGCAGCGCCAAGCCCGACGCGCAGACCGACGCGACCCGGAGGTTCGAGGCCGATGCGGAGGCCACCGCCGCACTCGCTGATACGCGCAAGCTCGCCGAGATGCGGATCGCCGATTATGACGCGGTGTTCTATCCGGGCGGGCACGGACCGCTCTGGGATCTCGCCAACGATCCGGCCTCCATCGCGCTGATCGAGGACGCCATCGGCGCGGGCAAGCCCGTCGCGCTGGTCTGCCACGCACCCGGCGTGCTGCGCGACGTGAAGGCGGCCGATGGCACGTCGCTCGTCAAGGGCAAGACGGTCACCGGCTTCACCAATAGCGAGGAGGCAGCGGTCGGGCTCAGCGATATCGTCCCTTTCCTCGTCGAGGACATGCTCGGGCAGCAGGGTGGCAACTATTCGAAGACCGCCGACTGGGGCGTGCATGTCGTCGAGGACGGCCTGCTGATCACCGGGCAGAACCCTGCGTCGTCGGAGAAGGCGGCGCAGGCATTGCTGGCGAAGTTGGCGTAAGAGGAAGCGGCCACCGGTTCAGCCGGTGGCCGTCCTTGGCGAGGTCAGGCGCGGTTGGCGGCGCTGAGGACCGCACGGACCGAGGCGGTGGCGATGTCGGTGTCCATGCCGACGCCGAACACCGTCTTTCCCTCGGCGGTGCGGCATTCGACATAGGCGGCGGCCTGTGCGTCCGCACCGTGGCCGATCGCATGCTCGTTGTAATCGACCACGTCGAGCGTCGGCCCGGTCGACTCCGCGATCGCCGCGATCACGCCCGAGATCAGGCCGTTGCCACGCCCCGAGATCGACCGCTCCTCGCCGTCGATCGCGACGCGACCGATGAAGACGCGCTGCCCCGAGGCACCGCTTTCCTCATAGTCGCGCAACTCCACCCGATCGGCTGGCTGCGGCATGTACGTGCGCTCGAACAGGCCCCAGATATCCGCCGCGTTCAGCTCGCGGCTGGTCTCGTCGGCATAGGCCTGGACGTGGCGGCTGAAGTCCGCCTGCAAGCGCTTGGGGAGTTTCAGCCCCTTGTCCTGCTCGATCACCCAGGCGACGCCGCCCTTGCCCGACTGCGAATTGACGCGGATCACCGCCTCGTAGCTGCGGCCGAGATCGGCGGGATCGATGGGGAGATAGGGGACCTCCCACAACGTATCGTTCTTCGCCTCATGCGCCGCGAACCCCTTCTTGATCGCGTCCTGATGCGACCCCGAGAACGCGGTGAAGACCAGATCGCCGGCATAGGGCGTGCGCGGGTGCACCGGGATGTTGGTGCAGTAATTGACCGTGTTCACGACGCCGTCGATGTCCGACAGGTCGAGCTTCGGGTCGACGCCTTGCGTGTACATGTTGAGCGCGACGGTCACGAGATCGCAATTCCCGGTGCGCTCGCCATTGCCGAGCAGGCAGCCCTCGACCCGGTCGGCGCCCGCCATCATGCCGAGTTCCGCCGCCGCGACGCCGGTGCCGCGATCGTTATGCGTGTGCAGCGAGATCGCGACCGAGTCCCGGTTGCGGATGTGGCGGCCGAACCATTCGATCTGGTCGGCATAGATGTTCGGCGTCGCGCACTCGACGGTGGCGGGCAGGTTGAAGATGATCGGGTTTTCGGGCGTCGGCATCAGGACGTCCATCACCGCCTCGCAGACCTCGAGGCTGAAATCGAGTTCGGCGGTCGAGAAGGTCTCGGGGCTGTATTCGAACTGCCAGCGGACGTTCGGCTGCTTGGCGGCCTCGTCGCGCAGCACCTTGGCGCCGTCGATCGCGATCTGCTTCACCTGCGCGCGGTCCATCCCGAACACGATTTTCCGCCACGCGGGGCTGACCGCGTTATACAGATGCACGATCGCAGTCTTCGCTCCGACCAAGCTGGCGAAGCTCGTCTCGATCAGGTCGCGGCGCGACTGGGTCAGCACCTGGATCGACACGTCGTCGGGGATGCGGCCGGTCTTCACGAGGCCTGAGATGAAGTCGAACTCGGTCGCGCCCGCGCTCGGGAAACCGACCTCGATCTCCTTCAGCCCGACCTTGCAGAGCAGGTCGAAGAAGCGCGTCTTCTTCTCCGCGTCCATCGGGTCGATCAGCGCCTGGTTGCCGTCGCGCAGATCCGTCGAGAGCCAGCGGGGCGGCTTGACGATGGTCTTCGACGGCCATTGGCGGTCGGGCAGGTCGATTTGCGGGAAGGGTCGGTATTTGGTCGATGGGTCGCGCAGCATGGCCAGTCTCTCGTGTCGTCGGGAGCGTTCGGGTCAGCCCTTAGGCGCGAGGCGCGGGGCATGGCCACCGCGCAAACGATCGGCGCGCCTAAGGGCGCGTAAGTCGAAGCAGCAGGAGGCGGCCGTGCGTCATTGATGGCGTCCTATCGCGCCGACACGTGCCGTGTCCAGCGCGATAGGCATTTTGGTATATTATTGCGCGGAGAAGGCGGCGTTGATCGTCAGGTCGACCTTGTCCGATACGACCGGGGCGTAGGCGCCGATATTGAAGTCGCTGCGCTTGATCGAGGTCGTCGCGCGGAAGCCGAAGTTCAGCTTCTTGTTCATCGGGTTCGCGCCCGCGCCGATGAAGGTCGCCTGGAGCACGACGGGCTTGGTGACGCCCTTGAGCGTGAGATCGCCGGTGATCGTCGCCTTGTCGCCGGTCGCGACGACCTTGGTCGAGACGAACTTGGCGGTGGGGTAGGTCGCGGCGTCGAAGAAATCCTTCGACTTGAGATGGCCCGCGAACGGTGCCGAGGTGACCGAAAGCTGGTCGATCGCGAAGGAGACTTCGACCTTGGTCGCGTTCGGCTTGGCCGGATCGATCGTGATGCTGCCCCCCGATGCGCCGAGCTGCCCTTCGAGCATCGAGAAGCCCATGTGGTTGACCTGCCACGTCACCTGCGTGTGGTTGGGATCGACGGCGTAGGTGCCGGCAGCGACGCGTGCCTTGACGGGGGCGCCGGGGATTGCGGCGTTCTGGGCGAGAACGGGGGCGGCGGTGAGGGCGAGGATGGTGGCTAGGACTAGGCGCATGCGGGGTCTCCTGTTGATCGCGCGATGCTGGCCGAGGTGAGGGGGCGCGTCAAATGACGTTATGCCAACGGTGTGTTTCGGTATTGGGTCTGTGAGGTGGGCGCGCGGGGTAAGGACAGCGGCTGCACTAGTTCCCCCGCGGACGCGGGGGCCCAGCTAAACCACGATCACCGCCCGAGACCCTGGACCCCCGCGTTCGCGAGGGAACAGAATAGGCTGCGAATGACTCTTCCCCCAAAACGCCGCCACCCCGGCGAAGGCCGGGGCCCAGTTGGAAAGGTCGAGGTAACGGAGCGTCGTCGTCCGTTAGCAACGTCCCCCAACTGGGCCCCGGCCTTCGCCGGGGTGGGTATGGGTTGGGCGTGACTTCGAGCTAGTCACTTTCCGTACGCCAACCCGTCGGACCCGGCGAAGCCGTGCCCTATGGGCAGGCTCCGTCGTGCCGGCCGCGCTCGCGCGCATTCGCTTCGCTCAGTTGCGCTCGCGATCAACCAGCGCATTCTTCCCGATCCAAGGCATCATCCCGCGCAGTTCCGATCCGATCTTCTCGATCGGATGCGCCAGCGCCTGCTTCCTTGCCGCCTTCAGCTCAGGCTGCCCCGCACGATTATCGAGGATGAAGTTCTTCACGAACCGGCCCGACTGGATGTCGGCCAGCACGCGCTTCATCTCGGCCTTGGTCTCCGCCGTGATGATCCGCGGACCCGTGGTGATGTCGCCATATTCGGCCGTGTTCGAGATCGAGTAGCGCATGTTGGCGATGCCGCCCTCGTACAGCAGGTCGACGATCAGCTTGGTCTCGTGGAGGCACTCGAAATACGCCATTTCGGGCGCATAGCCGGCCTCGACCAGCGTCTCGAACCCGGCCTGGATCAGGTGGGTGATGCCGCCGCACAGCACGGCCTGCTCGCCGAACAGATCGGTCTCGCATTCCTCGCGGAAGTTGGTCTCGATGATCCCCGAGCGACCGCCGCCGACGCCCGACGCATAAGCGAGCGCGATGTCATGCGCGTTGCCGGACTTGTCCTGGTCGATCGCGATCAGGCAGGGGACGCCGCCGCCGCGGACATATTCGCTGCGCACGGTGTGGCCGGGGCCCTTGGGTGCGATCATGATGACGTCGAGATCGGCGCGCGGCTCGATCAGGCCGAAATGCACGTTGAGGCCGTGCGCGAACGCAATGGTCGCGCCCTGCTTGAGGTTGTCGTGCAGGTCGCTCGCGTAGATCGCGGCCTGATGCTCGTCGGGGGCGAGGATCATGACGATGTCGGCCCAGGCGGCGGCTTCCTTGTTCGACTTGACCGCGAAGCCGGCCTCGATCGCCTTCTTGGCGGTGGCGGAGCCTTCGCGCAGGGCAATCGCGACGTCCTTGACGCCCGAATCACGGAGGTTCTGCGCGTGGGCATGGCCCTGCGAGCCGTAACCGACGATCGCGATCTTCTTGTCGGTGATGAGGTTCAGGTCGGCGTCGCGATCGTAATAGACACGCATTGGAAAGGTCCTTTCTGGAAGCGTTAAAACTTGAAGCGTCGAAGCCCGTATATTCGCCACGCCAGCGGCAAATCCCGTCATGCCAGCGAAAGCTGGTATCTCATGCGGCTCTTGCGGGACAGGAGCCGGGGGAGACCCCAGCTTTCGCTGGGGTGACGGATGGGGGGCGGGTGATCGAACTAGGTGTTGATGAAGTCGGGTAGTGAAACTCAGGCCGGCTCTTTGCCGCGGGCGATCGCGACGATGCCGGTTCGGGCGACTTCGATCAGGCCGACTTCGCCCATGAGTTCGACGAACTTGTCGATCTTGTCGATGCCGCCGGTGACCTCGAACACGAAGCTCGACGTCGTCGCATCGACCACGCGCGCGCGGTAGACGTCGGCGAGGCGCAGCGCCTCGATCCGGTGATCGCCCGTACCGCGCACCTTCACCAGCGCAAGTTCGCGTTCGACGTGTGCGCCCATCGCGGTGAGGTCGGTGACCTTGTGCACCGGTACCAGCCGGTCGAGCTGGGCGATGATCTGCTCCATCGTCGCCGCGCTTGCCGAGGTGACGATGGTGATCCGGCTGACCGACTTGTCGGCGGTGATCTCGCTCACCGTCAGGCTCTCGATATTATAGCCGCGTGCGGTGAACAGGCCGGCGATCCGGGCGAGGATGCCCGGTTCGTTGTCGACGATGACGGCGAGCGTATGCCGCTCGGCCTTTTCCTGGGAAATGTGCATGGTTCAGTCTCCCCCCCTACCGCTTGCGGGAGGGGGTAGGGGGTGGGCGCGCGGATGACCGCAGGCGATGCCGGCCGGGATTGAGCGCGAGCCCACCCCCGGCCCCTCCCGTTTACGGGAGGGGGGAAGAAACGACAGCACCATCACACCAGTGCCTTCGCTTCGTCGTCCATCGTACCTGACACTTCGTTCGCCTGCAGGATCATGTCGGTATGCGCAGCACCCGACGGGATCATCGGGAAGCAGTTGGTCAGCTGCGACACGCGGCAATCGACGATCACCGGGCCGTCATGCGCCAGCATCTCGGCGATCCCGCCATCGAGCTGGTCGCGCGTCTCGATCAGGATACCCTTCCAGCCATACGCCTCGCCGAGCTTGACGAAATCGGGCAGCGAATCCGAATAGCTCTCGGCATAGCGGCTCTCATAGGTGAGCTCCTGCCACTGGCGGACCATGCCCATATACTGGTTGTTGAGGATGAAGATCTTTACCGGCAACCGGTATTGCGACGCGGTCGCCAGCTCCTGGATGTTCATCTGGATCGACGCTTCGCCGGCAATGTCGATCACCAGCGCGTTCGGGTTGCCGAGCTGCGCGCCGATCGCCGCGGGCAGGCCATAGCCCATCGTGCCGAGACCACCGCTGGTCAGCCACTTGTTCGGCTTTTCGAACCCGAAATGCTGCGCGGCCCACATCTGGTGCTGGCCGACCTCGGTCGTGATGATCGGCGACTGGGCCTGCGTCGCCTCGAACAACGCCCGGATCGCGCGCTGCGGCATGATCTCGTTCGGATCGTTCTCGGGGAAATCGAGGCACTTCACCGCGCGCCAGCCGGCGATCCGACGCTGCCAGTCGGTGGTGTCGGGCTTGGGATGCTGGCGGCTCTTCCAGATCCGGACCATGTCCTCGAGCGCATGACCGACATCCGCGATGATCCCGAGATCGACGCGCACGGTCTTGTTCACCGACGAGCGATCGATATCGATATGCACTTTCCGCGAGTTCGGGCTGAACGCGTCGAGGCGCCCCGTCACGCGATCGTCGAAACGCGAGCCGAGCGCGACGACGAGGTCGGCCTGGTTCATCGCCATATTGGCTTCGTACGTGCCATGCATCCCGAGCATGCCGAGCCACTGCTCGCCGCTCGCAGGGTACGCGCCGAGGCCCATCAGCGTCGACGTCACCGGCGCGCCGGTGATGCGGACGAGTTCGCACAGCAGCTGGCTCGCGGCCGGGCCCGAATTGATGATGCCGCCGCCGGTATACAGGATCGGACGCTCGGCCGCGGCGAGCATGTCGACGAGCTGCTCGATCTGCGCCTGGTCGGCCTTCACCTGCGGGCGATAGGTCTTGTGCTGGATCGGGCCGGGCTTCTTGTAGCGCGCGGTGGCGACCTGCACGTCCTTGGGAATGTCGACGACCACCGGGCCGGGACGTCCCGAGGTGGCGATGTGGAACGCCTCGTGGATCACGTCGCCAAGCTTGGCGGGATCCTTCACGAGGTAATTATGCTTCGAGCAATGGCGCGTGATGCCGACGGTATCGGCCTCCTGGAACGCGTCGGTGCCGATCAGCGCGGTCGGCACCTGGCCGGTGATCACGACCATCGGGATCGAATCCATCAGCGCGTCGGTGATCCCGGTGACCGCGTTGGTCGCGCCCGGGCCCGAGGTGACCAGCACCACGCCGGGCTTGCCGGTCGAGCGGGCGTAACCCTCGGCCGCATGCGTCGCGGCCTGTTCGTGGCGCACGAGGATGTGCTTGATCCGGCCGCTGCGGAACAACGCGTCGTAGATCGGCAGCACGGCACCGCCCGGATAGCCGAAGACGACCTCCACGCCGAGATCGCACAGCGCCTCGATCAGGATATCGGCTCCACTCTTCTCGGTCATTTCATATCATCCTTTGCGAGAACGCTGCCTTTAGCGTCTCGTGGAGGGGCCGGCTACCGATATAAAAGATGCGTGTCAAACATCATTTGAGCAATATAGTTTCAAATTGCTGCAGGCGCGTTGGCAGGTCGAGGGCTTCGGTGCGGGTCCAGTCGGCAGGCGGCTGGTGCCTTAGCCATGTGTATTGGCGCTTGGCATAGCGCCGCGTGGCGAGCGATCCGGCGGCGATGGCGTCGGGTTCTGACGTCTCGCCTCGGACCAGCGCGGCGATCTCGGGAACGCCGATCGCGCGGCGGATCGGGGCGTCCTGCGGGATGTCGGGGCGGGCGAGGAGTGCGGTGATTTCGTCGCGGCTGGTTTCCGCCATCTCGGCGAAACGCTGGTCGATGCGCGCGTTGAGCCAGTCGCGGTCGGGGATCAGGATCAGCGCGCGGACATCGATCGTGTCGCCGATCCCGCCGACCTTCTCGTTCTGCCAGTCGGCGAGCGTGCGGCCTGTGCCGCGCACGACTTCGAGCGCGCGAGCGACGCGCGTGGTGTCGGCAGGGTTCAACTTGGCAGCGGCTTGCGGATCGAGTTGCCTGAGAGCGGCGTGCGCCTCGGCGACGGGGAGGGCGCGGACCTGCTCGCGAAGGCTTGGGTCGATCGCGGGGACGGGGGCGATGCCGTCGAGCAGAGTGCGGATATAGAGGCCGGTGCCGCCGACCAGAATCGGCAGCTTGTCCTCGGCCAGCGTATCGCGGATCGCCTGCGTCGCCTCGGCGGCCCAGCGCGCGGCGGAGTAGGTCGCATCGGCGGCGTCGACATGGCCGAACAGTTTGTGCGGGGCGCTCGCCTCTTCTTCGACCGACGGCCGCGCGGTGAGGATGCGGAGGTCGGCATAGACCTGCGCGGAGTCGGCGTTGATGACGACGCCGTCGTGGCGCGCGGCGATGGCCAGTGCGAGCGCGGACTTGCCGCTCGCGGTCGGCCCTGCGATGAGCGCGACCTTCGGGAGATGTTCTATGTTCACGGCAACGCTTATAGCCTCGGGCACGCTGACCGCAGGCGATATTTCGACCGCGATGGACCGCCTGCGCGACGCCGGCTGCGCACCGGGCGCAAGCGGCTGGATCGACGAGGGCGCGGCGGCGGACCTGATTTTCGCGATGGCGCCGGATGCGGCGCGGGTCGCGCTGGAGGGTGCGTTCGTCGGGGCGGACGTGGTCGTTCAGTCCAGCCTTACGCGGACCAAGACGCTGCTGGTCGCCGACATGGACTCCACCATGATCACCGTCGAATGCATCGACGAACTCGCGGACTATGCCGGGATCAAACCGCAGATCGCCGAGATCACCGAGCGCGCAATGCGCGGCGAACTCGATTTCGAGGCGGCGCTCGACGCGCGCGTGGCGCTGCTGAAGGGCCTGGCCGAGAGCGACATCGAACGCTGCCTCGCCGAGCGTGTGACGATCATGCCGGGTGCGAAGGCGCTGGTCCGGACGATGCGCGCGCGGGGGGCCCTGGCGGTGCTGGTGTCGGGCGGGTTTACACGGTTCGCGAGGCCGGTCGCGAAGGAGATCGGCTTCGACCGCGCGATCGCCAACGTGCTGGAGATCGAGGGCGGCGTGCTGACGGGGACGGTGACGAAGCCGATCGTCGGGTCGCACACCAAGCTGACGACGTTGCATGCGGCGATCGCCGAGCGGTGGATCGTGGTCGAAGAGTCGCTCGCAGTCGGCGATGGCGCGAACGATCTGGCGATGATCGAGGCGGCCGGGCTGGGTGTGGCGTATCATGCCAAGCCGATCGTCGCGGCGGCGGCTGCTGCGCGGATCGATCACGGGGATCTGACCGCGCTTCTCTATGCGCAGGGTATCGCGCGACGTGACTGGGTCACGGTCTAGAACTTCACCCCTCCCTGGAAGGGAGGGGCAGGGGGTGGGTGGGTTTCCGCGTGTTCGAACCCCAGTGACTCGAGCCGGCCGACCCACCCCCAACCCCTCCCTTCCAGGGAGAGGCGCAGAAGTGCGTTTACCCCTTTGCCAAAGGCGTACCGCTCGCCTCACAAACATACGTCGCCAGTTCCTCGCGCAACGGCAGCCCCTTGATCGGCCGCAGCGGGCCGTCATGCGCGATGTTGGTCTCGACCAGCGCGCGGTTCGGCCCGACGCCCAGCACGTGGAACAGGCGGTTCGCGCAATCGGTTTCGGTCCGCGCATAGGCGACCTTGCCCGCATGCTCCTGCCGCAGGATCGCGATGATCGTGCCGCCGACGGCCTTGCGCTCGCGCAACAGGAAATGGCGCGAGGTCGGGTCGGACGGGGTAGGGATCAACCGGCCCTTGACGGTCAGTTGCGCGGGTTTGGGCACGGCCACCTCGGTTTCGGCGAGGTTGCGCAACGATACGCCGTTTTCGGTCATTATGTCGGTATTGGTCGTTACAGGCTGCTCGCCGGAACACGCGGCCAACAGCGTTGCGCCGGCAAGTGCCAGCGCCAAGGTCTTCGAAATCATGCATCTAGCTCCCGGTCGATGTCGAAACGAAACGACCGGTCCGGCTATTTCGATCCCTGCCGCGCAATGTTGCCCGTTAGCACAGGTGAAAGGCGCTGTTTCAGCGGCGTTTTTTGTCGACGCCACGGTCCGGGCGGGGGGGCGGGCGGGTCGCGATGTTCGTCGGCGCGGCGGGCTCGCAGATACGACGGGTCGGCTGGCAGGCGATGCCGACCGTCGAACATCCCTTGACGCTGCCCTCGGTCGGGCACGCACGGCATTGCTGCCTGATCTCCGCGCAGGTCGGCGACGCGGATACCAGCGCCAAGCTCAGCAGGATCATTCGCACATCCCCGTCACGAGTATCGTCATGAATATCGCCGCGTTTCAGCCTCGCAAATCAGGGCGCGACGACCACGCAGGGCACGCGTGCCGCCGAGCAGGCGCGCGCCGCGTCCGCCTTCGATGCGAACCCGCCAGCCTGGAGCCGCGTCACCTTGCCGGCCTTCGTGTAGAAGGGCTGCGCACCGCGAAGCCTGCCGCGCACCGTGTTCCACTGCGTCTCGGCATTGCCCTGGTCGCGGAACGCGCCGAGCTGCACCCGCCATTTCCCGGTCGCCTTGAAGGGCGCGGGCTTCGCGGCAACCGCCTTCACCGGCGCCGGTTTCGGCGTCGTCGGCTGGGGCGCAGGCTCGCGCGTCGGCGCGGGGACGCGGGCGGGCAGCGAACTCGGCGGCAGGCGCGTGGGCCGCGGCGTCTCGGCCACCCGCGATGCCGGCACGTCGACCCGCGAGCCGGCTCCTCCGACGGTCGAGCGCGACGGCACGGCGGGCGTCGCCTGCAACGCATATTTCTGCGCCAGCGCGGTACCCTTCTCGCGGTCGGCGGGCGAGATATACTGGTCCATCTGCGCCAATGTCTGCGAGGCGGACTGCAACCCGGATGCGGACGCGCGCGTCATCAGCGCATAGGCGCGGGGGAAATCGCGCGGCACGCCGTCGCCGTTGAACAGCATCGTCCCCAGCACGAGCTGGGTCCGCGGCTCGCCGCGCGCGACGGACTTTTCGAGCCATGGCAGCGCATCGGTCTTCTTGCCCGCCTGAAAGAGCGCAAGCCCGTAATTGTCGCCGGCCTGCAGATGCCCCTGTAGCGCCGCCTTGCGGAACCAGCTTTCGGCCAGGCCGGGATCGAGCGGCACACCGCGTCCCAGCTTGTACGCCTGTGCCAGGTTGAACTGTGCATCGGCGTCGCCGGCGACCGCAAGTGGCCGCCATTCGCCGACGGCGCGCACGTAATCGCCCCTGGCCCAGGCGTCGACGCCGGCCTTCACATCGGCATAAGCGGGGATGGCGGCGAACAGGCCGCTCAGTGCGATCGCACCCACCAGAAGCTTACGCCCAACCGTCATCGCATTACCCCATGTCGTCTCGCCGCCACCATGCCGCCGTTCGTCGCGCAAGGCAAAGGGCGCGCGGCAATAGGCTGAATATTGCTCGAACCTAAGTCGTTATGAAGTCGCGTTAACCGCTTCTTAGACCCCCGCATGGCACGCCGTTCGCGAATACCGGGGGTCGGGGACTTATGCGCGTTCTAGCGTTCGCATCGCAGAAAGGAGGATCGGGGAAGACGACCTTGACGGGTCATCTCGCCGTCCAGGCGGAGCGTGCGGGCCACGGTCCGGTGGTGCTGATCGACATCGATCCGCAGGGTTCGCTGTCCGACTGGTGGAACGAACGCACCGCCGAGGAGCCCGCCTTCGCGCAGACCACCGTGTCGCGCCTCGCCGCCGATCTCGAGATTCTCCGCCAGCAAGGCTTCAAGCTGGCGATGATCGATACCCCGCCTGCCATCACGATGGCGATCCAGAGCGTGATCCAGGTCGCCGAGCTGATCGTCGTCCCGACCCGGCCGAGCCCGCACGATCTGCGTGCGGTCGGCGCCACCGTCGACATGTGCGCACGCGCCGGCAAGCCGCTGATCTTCGTCGTCAACGCCGCGACGCCGAAAGCGCGGATCACCGCCGACGCCACGCTGGCGCTGTCGCAGCACGGGACGGTCGCGCCGGTCATCGTCCATCAGCGCACCGATTTCGCCGTCTCGATGATCGACGGCCGGACGGTCATGGAACTCGATGCCCGCAGCAAGTCGACCGCCGAGATCGAGGCGCTGTGGACCTATGTCTGCGACCGGCTCGAGAAGAATTTCCGCCGTACCGTGTTCAGCGTGCCGACTGCGGTCGGCCAGCGTCCCGCCGCTGGGGGCTTCGGCCGCCGGGGCATCGGTTGACCCCATGGCACGGCCCGGATCACTCCCGTCGCTCACGTCCTCGCTGCTGGCGCGCAAGGGCACGGCGCGCCCGGCGATGCGCCAGCAGGATCTCGACGCCCCGGCAACAGGCGCGGTCGACGATCTCGGCTGGAACGACATGGGCGGTCCGCAGCCCCAGGTGCTGGTCGATCGGGAGGCGCTGAAGGTCGAGATCGAACGGCCGGTCGCATCCATGTCGAAGGCGACCGTGGCGCGGATCGGGCGCGAGACGGTGTCCAAGACCGGGGGCGCAAAGGCCGCCTTCACGCTTCGGCTCGATACCGACCGGCATCTCCGGCTGCGGCTGGCGAGCGCCGTCACCGGCCGTTCGTCGCAACAGCTCGTCACGCAGGCGCTCGACGCCTTTCTGCATACGGTACCGGAGGTGGATGCGCTCGTCGCGCAGCTGCCGCCGGCTACGTCAAAACGTTGAAACAGGGATCATCCCGATGAACACGCGCGCACTTCTCCTCGGCGGCATCTCCGCCCTCCTGCTCGGCGGTACGATGGTCGGATGTGCGGCCAATGGCGGTGGCATGGCCTCTGCAAGCGACCGCAGCGATGCGTTGGCGGCCAAGGGCGCGGCGACGAACGCGGGCAAGGCGCGGACCGCGCTCGCCCGGCACGAGGGGCCGGTGGCGATCGGCTATGCGGAGGGCGCGGTCGCGCTGATGCCGCAGTCGGCGGAATACCGCATGCTGCTCGGCCAGAGCTATCTGCAGGGCGGCCGTTTCACGTCGGCCTCGCGCGCGTTCGCGGATACGCTCCAGCTGTCGCCGACCAACGGCAAGGCGGCGCTGAACCTCGCGCTGGCGCAGGTCGCGACGGGCGACTGGCAGGCGGCCCGGCAGACGCTGGCGGCGCACGCGGCGATCATCCCGGCGCCCGATCGCGGGCTGGCCCTGTCGCTGGCGGGGGATACGGCGGGCGGGATCGCGCTGCTGACCGAGGTCGCGCGGTCGCCCGAGACGAATGCGAAGGTCCGGCAGAATCTGGCGCTGAGTTTCGCGCTGGCGGGCCGCTGGCAGGAGGCGAGGATGGTCGCCGCGGCGGACATGGCGCCGGCCGATGTCGATGCGCGGCTCGAGCAATGGGCGTTGTTTGCACAGCCGGCGACCGCGTCGGACCAGGTGGCGAGCCTGCTCGGCGTGCGCGCGGTGGCGGACGCCGGCCAGCCGGTCGCGCTGGCGTTGAATACTCCGGTACCGGTGGTGCCGGGTGCTCCCGAGCAAGCCTTGGCGGCGGTAGATTCGGTCGCGCCCGCCGAAGCCGTACCGGTCGAGGTCGTCTCCGTGCCGACCACTGGATTTTCGAAGGTGTCGTTCGGACCGCGGCAGGAGGTCGTCCAGGCGCTGCCGACGATGATGCTTCGCCCGCAGATTGGTCCCGTCAGGCTCGCATCGACGCCCGCGTCGACTGGACGTGGCATGGCGACCGCGGCCTATGAAGTGAAGGCACCGGCGACCGGCAGCTGGTACGTCCAACTCGGCGCGTTCGAGAGCGCGGGCGTGGCCAGGGACGCCTGGGGCCGTGCCTCGCGCCGGTTTGCGATGCTCGCCGGGCATTCGCCGAACGGCATGATGTTCAAGGCGAATGGCGAGGACTTTTATCGCCTCTCGGTCGGCGGATTCAGCCGGTCGGCGGCGGATACGATGTGTCGCCAGTACCGCGCCAAGGGCGGCGCCTGCTTCGTCCGCCAGGGTGCGGGCGACGCGATGGCGCAGTGGTTGCGCAAGCCCGGGATGCAGATGGCGTCGCGGTAACAGAGCGGCGTAGCGAGCGCTTCTGGATCCCCCTTCCTACCACCCCGGCGAAGGCCGGGGCCCAAGTGGGAAACGATAATAACGAAGCGCCGCGTGCCGTTACTCCGGCCTTGCCACTTGGGCCCCGGCCTTCGCCGGGGTGGTGCACTGTTGGTCGTGAGAGTGCACTGTTGGTCGTGTGGGGGCCCCTCACCGAACCTCGCGGCCACCCTTCCACAACCGCAACACGCGCCCCTGGACCGGCAAGCCATCGAACGGCGTATTCCCCGCCTCGGCCAGGAACTCCTCCCCGACGACCTGCCACGGCGCCTGCTGATCGAACAGCATCAGGTCGGCCGGCTTGCCCGCCTCCAGCGTGCCCGTATCGAGCCCCAAAACCCGCGCCGGATTGCGCGCCAGCAGCGCGAACAGGCGTTCGAGCGTCAGCAGCTCGTCGCGGACCAACATCAGAGCCAGCGGCAGCAACGTCTCCGCACCGGCCATCCCGCTGCTCGAATCGGTGAACGGCAGCCGCTTTTCCTCCGGCCCGCGCGGCTCGTGTCCCGAACACAGCACGTCGATCGTCCCGTCGGCGATCGCGTCCAGCGCCGCCCGTCGATCGCTCTCGGCACGCAACGGCGGGGACAGCAGCGCGAACGACCGGAAATCGCTGACCGCGATCTCCGACAGATGCAGATGCGCCGGCGTGATCCCGCAGGTGACGGCAACGCCGCGACGCTTGGCCGCGCGGATCAGGTCGAAGCCCGCCGCGGTCGTCACCTGGCGGATATGGATACGCGCGCCGGTATCCTCGGCGAGCATCAGGTCGCGCGCGATCGCCAGCGCTTCGGCCACCGCAGGCGCGGCGGGAAGGCCGAGCCGCGTCGCCGTCTCGCCCTCGGTCGCGACCGCACCGGCGGTCAGCCCGCCATCCTCCGCATGCGCGACGACCGTCACGTCCAGGTCGCGCGCATAGGCGAGCACGCGCCGCATCACGCCGCTGTCGGCGATCCAGTGTTTGCCCGTGCCGACCGCCTTCGCCCCCGCCGAAACGCAGATCGCCATCTCGGCAAGGTCATGGCCTTCGAGCCCACGCGTGGCGGCGGCGATCGGGTGGATCCAGAGGTCGGGCTTGCCGATCAGCGCCGCGCGCTGGACGATGCCGGGATCGTCGAGCACCGGCGACTGGTCGGGCATCAGGCCGATCCGGACGATCCCGCCGGCACGGAACGCGGCACGGTCGACCTTCGCGACGCCGAGATCGACGATCCCCGGCGCCACGGTCTTGCCGCCGCAGTCGACGACCTCTGCGTCCGACGGAATATCGACGATGCCGGTCGCGACGATCACGCCGTCGCGGACCAGCACATTGCCCTTGGTCATGCCGCCGACGGGGCAGGCGAGCGTCGCGTTCGTCAGTGCGAGAATCATGCCCAGCCCTCCACGCCGCGCGCTCTTCGGGTCAGCACGTCGAGGCAGGCCATGCGGACCGCGACCCCCATCTCGACCTGCTCGGTGATCGCCGAGCGGGCATGATCGGCGACCGCGGAGTCGATCTCGACGCCGCGGTTCATCGGGCCGGGGTGCATCACCAGCGCGTCGGGCGCGGCCTTCGCCAGCCGGTCGAGCGTCAGCCCGTAGCGTAGCCGATATTCGCGCGTGGAGGGCACATAGGCGCCGTCCATTCGCTCGTTCTGGAGCCGAAGCATCATCACCACATCGGCGCCCTCCAAGGCCTTATCGAAATCGGAAAAGGCGGTGACGCCCATCCGCTCGATCATCGGCGGCATCAGCGTCGACGGCGCGCAGACGCGAACCTCGGCCGCGAGCGCGGTCAGCGCGAGGATGTTCGACCGCGCGACCCGGCTGTGCAGCAGGTCGCCGCAGATGACGACGCGCTGCCCTGCGATCGAGCCCTTGCGGCGGCGAATCGTGAGCGCATCGAGCAGCGCCTGAGTCGGGTGCTCGTGCCGCCCATCCCCCGCGTTGAGCACCGGGCAGTCCACCTTGTCCGCGATCAACCGCACCGCGCCCGACGACATATGCCGGATCACGATCACGTCGGCGCGCATCGCGTTCAGCGTCATCGCCGTGTCGATCAGCGTCTCGCCCTTCTTCACGCTCGACTGCGCCGCGTGCATGTTGACGACGTCCGCCCCGAGCCGCTTGCCGGCGATCTCGAACGACAGCAAAGTCCGCGTCGAGTTCTCGAAGAACGCGTTGATCTGCGTGAGACCCGCAAGCCGCTTGTCGGGCGTCGCATGCGTCCTGTTCGCGCCGACCCAGGTCTCCGCCTCGTCGAGCAGGAACGCGATCTCGTGTGGCTGAAGCCCGTCGATGCCGGTGAGATGCCGGTGCGGGAAGACGGCGCCGCCTTCGATGAGGGCGGCGGGGCGGTGATCTGAGGTTCGCATTAAAGCCGCGGGATAGTGGCCGCGGGGGCAGGGGGCAAGCGCCGCGCGACGCTTCGCCGCAACCGCATGGTTAACCCGAATTTAGCGCGATCATGGGATGGCTCGGGCGAACAGGGGGGGCATGATGCAGGACGCCGAGGCAAGAACGACGCGCCGCTGGTGGGATACGCGGTGGTTCGCCCTATCTGCCGTCCTGCTGTCGGCGGTGCCTCTGCTGTGGCCGGCGCTGCCACCCCTTGGCGACCTGCCGGGGCATATGGGGCGGTGGCATATCGCGATGGCGCTGCCGACCTCGCCCGATCTTCAGCGCTATTACGCCTATCGTTGGGCGCTGATCCCGAACCTCGGGATGGACCTGCTGGTGCCGGCGCTCACGCGATTGTTCGGGTTCGAACCGGCGACCAAGCTGGCGGTCATCGCGATTCCGATGCTGACCGTCGCCGGACTGCTGTGGACCGCACGCGAGGTGCATGGGCGGATACCGCCGACCGCGATCTTCGCGCTGCCGCTCGCCTATGCATGGCCGTTCCAGTTCGGCTTCGTCAATTTCGCGCTCTCGCAAGCGCTGGCGTTCTGCGCGCTGGCGTTGTGGGTTCGGCTCGGACGGCAGGAGCGATTGGTCTTGAGGGCGGTCGTATTCGTGCCGATCGCCTTCGCGCTCTGGATCGCGCACAGCTTCGGCTGGGGCATGTTCGGGTTGATGGCGGCAGCGGCGGAAATCGCCAGATTGCGGTGTGATCGACGGCCCTGGATCGCGGCGTTCGTGACGGTGGCGGTTCGCTGCCTGCCGCTCGCAGTGCCGCTGATCGTCATGATCGCCTCTGCGTTGCACCCGCCCCCCGGGAGCGACGCTGCCGGCTTGGGCGCGGCCGACTGGTTCGACGTGCCCGCCAAAGCCTTGTGGGTCGCGTCGATCCTTCGCGACCGATGGATGGTCTACGACCTCGCCTCGCTCGGCGTCTTGGTGGCGATCTTGTACGTCGCAGCGCGCAGCCCGCGGCTCGGCTTTTCCGCGATGCTCGGGTGGCCGGCCCTCGCATGCCTGGCGGCGTTCGCGATATTGCCGCGGTTGATGATGGGCGGCGCCTATGTCGACATGCGGATGGCCCCGGCAGCACTCATGCTGGCGGTCATCGCGATCGCACCGCCCGCATCGAACCCGACCGATTCCGTTCGTTTCGCCCCGATATTGGCCATCATCGGAACCGCGTTCCTGATGATTCGGCTTGCCGGCACGACCGTCAGCTTCATCGAGCGCTCGACCGAGCAGGAGCGCGAACTCGCGGCGATCCCATCGATTCCGCGGGGCGCGGCGGTGCTCGCGCTCGTCAGCCGACCGTGCGGCGGCGTCTGGTCCGATCTCCGGCGCGATTCGCTGCCCGGCATGGCGATTGTCCGGCGCGACGTGTTCACGAACACGCAATGGGCCCTGGCCGGCCAGCAACTCCTGCGCATTCGCTACGCGCAGGCCGCACCGTTCACCGCCGACCCGACGCAACTCGTCCTGCCGAGCGAGTGTGCGGTGATCGGCTCGAATTTCACCGCCGCCATCGCACATTTTCCGCGTGCGGCATTCACGCATGTCTGGACGCTGGGGTTTCCGCCGGGCGCAGCAAAGGCGGCGGACCTGCGCGTGATATGGACCAACGGCGAGTCCACGCTCTACCGCGTCGCCCGCTAGATCTGCGCGGTTACCAGCGCGTCGATCGCGCCTTGCAGGATATAGGCGGCGGCCATCTTGTCGACGAGTTCGGCGCGCTTGGCGCGGCTCGCGTCCTGTTCGATCAGCGTGCGGGTGACGGCGACGGTCGACCAGCGTTCGTCCTGGAGCAGGATCGGGAGGCCCATGTCCTTGAGATTCTGCGCGAACGCCCGCGTCGATTGCGAGCGGGGGCTTTCGCTGCCGTCGAGGTTGATCGGCAGGCCTATGACGAGCCCGACCACGGCCTGCGCCTTGATGATCTCGGCGAGCGCGGCCTTGTCCTTCTGGAACTTCGTGCGGCGGATGAGCATGGCAGGGCTCGCGAACGACCAGCCGGCGTCGCACAGCGCGGTGCCGATCGTCTTGGTGCCGACGTCGAGGCCGATCAGCCGGCCGCCGGTCGGGAGCGCGTCGCGGAACTGCGCGGCGGAAAGCGTGATCATTGCGCGAAAGCCTTCAGGCGACGGTTGGCGTCGGCGCGGATGTTCGCCCAGAACAGGCTGTAGTCGTAGACGTGATAGTTGTTGCCGGGCAGCACGTACGGCCCGAGGTTCGGGCCCTCGCCGATCAGCAGGAAACCGCGGTCGGCGCAGCGCGCGGGGACGCTGCCGATCGCCATGGTCGCGGTCTTGAGGTCGGCGGACGGGACCAATGTGCCGAGATTGGCGGTGGCGGGCGCAGCGGCGTCGATGGTGCCGGTCAGCGGGTTGGTGCAGACGATCGACGTGCCCTTGCGTGGCTGGCCGTTGAAGCCGGTGGTCTGGTCATAGGTGTCGACGATCAGCGACGGATCGGCGGGCTCCGCGAAACTCTCCCATGAGAGGATGCAGCCGGTCTGCTCGGCGGTGCGGCATTCGGCGAGCCCCATGCGCGGCAGGTCGGTGGTGCGCGACACGGGCCAGCCGACGACATAGGCCGCGACGATCCGTGCCTTCAGTTTCGGATCGCTCGCAACGCGGTCGCGGAGCAGGCGGGTGAGGTGGAGCGCGCCCTGGCTGTGGCCGGCGAGGATAATCGGGCGGGTCGGGCCGGCCTCCTTGAGGAAGCGGTCGAACGCCGCGGAGACGTCGCCATACGCCAACGCCAGCGCGCGTTCGCTGTCGGCCTCGCTGGTGAGGAACGCGCCGAACGTCGCCTGGCGATAGCGCGGTGCCCAGATGTCACCGGCCTCGTTGAACGCGCTCGCCTGACCGCGCAGGAACAACTCGGCGCGCGCATTGGTCTCGGGATCGTCGATCGGCGCGTTCCAGTGATCGCGGTTGATGTACGATGTCGGATGGATGAAGAAGATCGCCGCGCCCGTGCCGGGCTTGCCGGGCGTATAGCCGGGCGGCGTCCAGAGCGCGGGATTGCCGGGTGCGTCGGGGCGGGCGAGCCACAGGATTTTTCGCGCGTAGATGTTGCGCGGGGCTTCGCGCTGCGCCTGGAAATTCTCGCTCGGAACCATGACCGCGCGCATCAACTGCGTGCCGAACAGGCGGTAGGCGAGCAGGGCGGCGATCGCGAGGACGATCATCGCGGCGACGAAATAGAGAAACTTGCGGGCCAAGCGGGACCTTCCGTGCAGGCGATCCGGCTCCCGTGCCGCAAGCGGGGGCTGGTTGCAACGGGCTCCCTCACGATCCTCACCCGCCAGGGGGAGGTGGCTGGCACTTGCCAGACGGAGGGGGAGGAAAGGGCAACCTCTGTTCCGTGTCCGCCCCCTCCGACGCTTCGCGCCACCTCCCCCTGGCGGGGGAGGATAGGAAGGTTGGGAAACATATCGCGCGCGCATATCGGTGGTCGCGGTCGCAACTCTGCTCCCCTCCCTGGAAGGGAGGGGCTGGGGGTGGGTAGGCCCGCTTGAGCCACCATCGTCTGAACATGGGGAGCCCGACCCACCCCCGACCCCTCCCTTCCAGGGAGGGGAGAAGAGTCGCCAACGCCCCTATTTCAATCGGCCAGCCTGAAGCACCTACGCCAAAGATGTTGCGCCCTCGCGCCGCGCGGTGCTAGCCGCACGGCATGTCCGTAGATACTGCAACCGTGAAGCGGATCGCGAGCCTTGCGCGCATCGCGATCACCGACGAGGACGCCGCCCGCATGGCGCCGGAACTCGGAAACATCCTTGGCTGGATCGAGATGCTGGGCGAGGTCGACACGACCGGCGTCGAGCCGATGACCGCCGTCATTCCCAACACGCTGCGGCTGCGCGACGATGTCGTCAACGCCGACCCGCTGACCGGCGGTAACATCCGCGAGCAGGTGCTGGCCAACGCGCCGGTGGCCGAACACGGCTTCTTCGCCGTGCCGAAGGTGATCGAATAATGACCGAGCTTACCGATCTGGGCGTTGCCGGCATTCGCGACGGCGTGCGCGACGGCAGTTTCACTGCCCGCGAAGTCGCCGACGCGTTCATCGTAAAGGTGAGCCAGGCCAAGGCGTTGAACGCGTTTCTTGTCGAGACGCCCGAACACGCGATCGCCGCGGCCACCGCCGCCGATACCGCGCGCGAAGCTGGCGAGACGCTCAAGCCGCTGGCCGGCGTGCCGATCGGCATGAAGGACCTGTTCTGCACCAAGGGCGTCGCGACGACCGCGGCGAGCCACATCCTCGAAGGCTTCACGCCGACCTATGAATCGACCGTCTCGCAGAATTTGTGGGACGCGGGCGCGGGGATGCTCGGCAAGCTGAACATGGACCAGTTCGCGATGGGCTCGTCGAACGAGACCTCGGCGTTCGGCAACGTGATCTCGCCGTGGAAGCGCAACGACGGCGGTAATGCGTCGCTCGCGCCCGGCGGGTCGTCGGGCGGCTCGTCGTCGGCAGTCGCCGCGCGGCTCTGCCCCGGCGCGACCGGCACCGACACCGGCGGTTCGATCCGCCAGCCCGCCGCCTTCACCGGGATCAGCGGCATCAAGCCGACCTATGGCCGCTGCTCGCGCTGGGGGACGATCGCGTTCGCCTCGTCGCTCGACCAGGCCGGGCCGATGGCGCGCGACGTCAAGGATTGCGCGATCCTGCTCGAGGCGATGGCCGGGTTCGATGCGAAGGACGGCACCTCGCTGCAGCTCGACGTGCCGAAATGGGAAGCAGGATTGTCTGCCAATCTCAATGGCCTGCGCGTCGGTATTCCCAAGGAGTATCGCGTCGACGGGATGCCCGAGGAGATCGAGGCGCTCTGGCAGCAGGGCATCGACTGGCTGAAGGACGCCGGCGCGACGATCGTCGAGGTCTCGCTCCCGCACACCAAATACGCGCTGCCGGCTTATTACATCATCGCGCCCGCCGAGGCGTCGTCGAACCTCGCGCGCTATGACGGCGTCCGCTACGGCATCCGCGACCTGCCGACCGGCGCGGGGCTACAGGACATGTACGCCGCGACGCGCGCCGACGGCTTCGGTCCGGAGGTGAAGCGCCGCATCATGATCGGCACCTATGTGCTGTCGGCCGGCTTCTACGACGCCTATTACACGCAGGCGCAGAAGGTCCGGACGCTGATCGCGCGCGACTTCGAGAAGGCGTGGGAGACGTGCGACGTGCTGCTCACGCCGACCGCACCGTCGGCAGCGTTCGCGCTCGGCGAGAAGTCGGCGGATCCGATCGCGATGTACCTCAACGACGTCTTCACCGTGCCGTCGTCGCTCGCCGGGTTGCCGGCGATGTCGGTGCCGGGTGGTCTCGACAAGCAGGGCCTGCCGCTCGGCCTTCAGATCATCGGCAAGCCGCTCGACGAACAAGGCGTGCTGAACGCAGGGCTCGCGATCGAACAGCGAGCAGGATTTACCGCGCGACCAGAGGCTTGGTGGTAACATGAGCGACTATCGTATCCAGGGCGAAACCGGCGAGTGGGAGGTCGTGGTCGGCCTCGAGGTGCACGCGCAGGTGACGTCGAACGCCAAGCTCTTCTCGGGCGCGGCGACCGCGTTCGGCGCGGAGCCCAACACGCAGGTGAGCCTCGTCGACGCGGCGATGCCGGGGATGCTGCCGGTGCCGAACCGCGAGTGCATCCGTCAGGCGGTCCGCACCGGCATGGCGATCGAGGCGCAGATCAATAAATGGTCGCGGTTCGACCGTAAGAATTACTTCTACGCCGATCTGCCGCAGGGCTACCAGATCAGCCAGCTCTATCATCCGATCGTGGGTGAGGGGGCGATCGACATCAGCCTCGACGAGAAGAACCCCGACGCGACCGGCAAGCGGATCGGCGTCGAGCGCATCCATGTCGAGCAGGATGCCGGCAAGCTGATGCACGACCAACATCCGACCCAGTCCTACGTCGATCTCAACCGCTCGGGCGTCGCGCTGATGGAGATCGTGTCAAAGCCCGATCTGGCTTCGCCTGCGGAAACAGGGGCTTACCTGCGGAAGCTGCGTTCGATTCTGCGCTATGTCGGATCGTGCGACGGCAACATGGAGGAAGGATCGATGCGCGCCGACGTCAACGTCAGCGTGCGCAAGCCCGGCGACGAACTGGGTACGCGCACCGAGACGAAGAACGTCAATTCGGTGCGCTTCGTGATGGCGGTGGTCGAGCAGGAAGCGAAGCGCCAGGTCGAGGTGCTCGAAGCCGGCGGCAAGATCGTCCAGGAAACGCGGCTCTATGATCCCGACCGCAACGAGACGCGCTCGATGCGGTCGAAGGAAGACGCGCATGATTACCGCTACTTCCCCGATCCGGACCTGTTGCCGCTGGTGCTCGACGATGCGTTCCTCGCCGAGTGCCGCGCGTCGTTGCCGGAACTCCCCGATGCGAAGCGCGCGCGGTACGAGGCTCTCGGCATCGCGCCGTACCAGGCGACGGTGCTGACCGCCGAGGTCGAGGCGGCGCGGTGGTTCGATGCGTTGCTCGATGCGGGCGTGAAGCCGGCGGCGGCGGCGAACTGGACGACGTCGGAACTGTTTGGGGCATTGAACCGGACCGGCAGGGACATCGGGAACTCGCCGGTTTCGCCAGCCCAGGCGGCGGAACTGCTCGGGCTGATCGCCGACGGCACGCTGTCGGGGAGTCTCGCCAAGCAGGTGTTCGAGGTGATGCTCGAGACCGGCGACGGGGCGGCGAAGGTGGTCGAGGATCGCGGGTTGAAGCAGACCAGCGATACCGGGGCGATCGAGGCCGTGATCGCCGAGGTGATGGCGGCGAACGCGGACAAGGTTGCGGACTATCGTGGCGGCAAGGACAAGCTGTTCGGGTTCTTCGTCGGCCAGACGATGAAGGCGATGGGGGGGAAGGCTAATCCTGCCGTGGTGAACGAACTGCTCAAGACGGCGCTTGGGGAGTCGGTGGCTTCGTAAGCCTGCGGTTGGCTGGCGATGCGTTCTCCCGCACATCCTGTTCTACCGCGAAGGCGGGAGTCCAGGGTAACGGAGCGCAGCGCTGCTTGATTCCTGGACCCCCGCGTTCGCGAGGGAACAGGAGAAGTGAAGTTCGTGCCAGCTTCAACACGTACCACCCCGGCGAAGGCCGGGGCCCAATTGGGGAACGCTGCTAACGAGGGGCGGCGCTTCGTTACTGCAACCTTTCCGATTGGGCCCCGGCCTTCGCCGGGGTGGTGGTAGTGTTGGGTCGGAGCGGAAGCGGAAGCAGAAAGGGAGCGTGGCGTACTACGCATCCACCTTCTGCGGATGATGCGGCACCAAGATCAGCGTGTTCTCCTCCACCCGCCACGACGCCAGCCGCGACAGGAAGTTCATTCCCAGCACGTTCGTCTCACCAAACGCCGGCGAAACCACCACCTGCAAATCCCGCGCAACGATCGCGCCAAGCCGCAAATCCGCGATGGTCCCCGTCTTAGCCGCGATAGACCCGTTGGCGGTCTGCAAGACGATCGGCATCACGCCAACCCGCGCCTCGATCCCCGCAGCCTCCGCCGTTTTCTCCGAAATCGCCGTAATCGTCGCGCCGCTGTCGATCAGTAGCCGCTGGCTCACCCCATCGATCGTCGCACGTGCCCAGAAATGTCCATCCGGCGACATCCGGATACGGACCTCGCCGCCGACCACCTGCTGGTCCTCGATCTTCAGGAACCGCGCGATCTTGCCGACATAGGGGTCGAATTGCCGCCGCTGGTCGACCGCAATGAACAGCAGTCCGACGAGGACGAGCGTCATCGCCAGGTTCACGAGCGTTCGGATGACGGGGATGCGCTGCGCAACGATCAGGACCAAGAGGGCAAGCCCGAGCGCGATATAGAGGCTCTGGTGCTCGGCGAAGGTTGGGATCGTGGAGATTATCGGGTCCTGATTGGCGGGAGTGGCACGATCTGAATAGCCACGCCCGCCTGTATGGTTGCTGAAGAACGATTACTGCGCGTCGTCGTCCTGGTTCTTCACGACACCACCGGTCCCGCCGACTCCGTCGTGCAGGCCGCTGTCGGTGAACGTCCCGGGCTCGTCGCCGCCTTCGCCGCGCTCGACCGCGTCGGAACGCGACTCCACCGCTTGTTCGATATCGCTGCGGGTATCCGCGTCACGATCCTCGGGCAGCGTTTCGGGGTTCGTCCCGGAATGGGGATCGGCCACGCTCAAAACTCGGGCTGCACGGGTGCGGGATCGTTCGACGGCGTACCCGGAGCAGGCACGTCGATATCCGGCGCGGGCGGGTTGAACTCGGGCGGCGGCGCGGTCGGCTCGACGGGCGGCGTCGGGGTCGGGAATTCTGCCGGGGGTTGGGTAGCCATGATGTCTCTCCTTCTGGATGCCTAACGCCCGTAATCAGCGGGAGTTGCCTATGTGCTTGCCCCGGCATGCATCGTTGGTATAGACGCGCCCGCTACGGCGATGTCCTGTGCGGGCGTGGCGGAACTGGTAGACGCGCTTGGTTTAGGTCCAAGTATCGCAAGATGTGGGGGTTCGAGTCCCTTCGCCCGCACCAGCCCGCCGCGCAGGCGAGGCGACCGCCCGACGAATTATCCCGAATGCTCTTATAACAAAGGCCGGACATGCAGACTGTCGAGACGTTGAACGAGGGCCTCAAGCGCGCCTTTACGCTCACCATCACCGCGAAGGATATCGATGCCAAGGTCGATGTCGAGCTGAAGCGCCTCGCGCCGCAGATGAAGATGCCGGGCTTCCGTCCGGGCAAGGTGCCGGCGAACCTCATCCGCAAGATGCACGGCCCGGCGCTGACCCAGGACGCGCTGAACGCGGCGATCCAGGAGGGCGTCCAGACGCTCGTCGCCGAGAAGCAGCTTCGCCCCGCGATGCAGCCTTCGGTCGAGCTGGAAGACGGCTATGACCTCGGCAAGGACGCCGTGGTCAAGGTCGAGATGGAGGTCCTGCCGCAGGTCCCCGCTCCCGCGATCGACGGTCTGAAGCTCGAGCGCCTGACCGTGCCCGTCGCCGACGAGGCGGTCACCGAGCAGCTCCAGAAGTTCGCCGACCAGCAGAAGAAGTGGGACGACGCCAAGCCGACCTACAAGGCGAAGATGGGTGACCTCGTCACCGTCGATTTCGTCGGCAAGACCGCCGACGGCGTCGCGTTCGAGGGCGGCACCGGCACCGACATGGGCGTCGAGCTGGGCGCGGGTCGCCTGATCCCCGGCTTCGAGGATCAGCTCGTCGGCGTGAAGACCGGCGACGACAAGGTCCTCAACGTGACCTTCCCCGATGAGTATCAGGAGAAGTCGCTCGCCGGTCAGCCGGCGACGTTCGACATCACCGTCAAGTCGGTGAAGACCGCGGGCGAGAGCAAGATCGACGAGGATCTGGCCAAGTCGCTCGGTCTCGAGAGCCTCGAGCAGCTCACGGGGCTGCTCAAGGGTCAGATCGAGCAGGAGCATAACGGCCTCACGCGCACGCACATGAAGCGCAAGCTGCTCGACCAGCTCGCCGAGGGTCACGACTTCGAAGTGCCGCCGTCGATGGTCGAAGCCGAGTTCAACCAGATCTGGTCGCAGCTCCAGCACGAAGCCACGCACGAGGCCGACCCCGAGGCTGCGATGGCCGAGATGGAAGGCGAGCGCGACGATTACCGCAAGATCGCCGAGCGTCGCGTGCGCCTGGGGCTGCTCCTGTCCGAGATCGGCCAGGCGAACGGCGTCGAGGTTTCCAACCAGGAAATGCAGCGGCTGCTCGCCCAGGCAGCGCAGCAGTATCCGGCGGAACAGCGCCAGCAGTTCATGCAGTACGTCCAGCAGGAGCCGATGGCGGCCGCCCAGCTGCGCGCGCCGCTGTACGAGGACAAGGTCGTCGACTTCCTGTTCGAGAAGGCCGAGATCACCGACCGCGAAGCCACGCGCGAGGAGCTTGAGGCCGCGATCGAGAGCGAGGACGGTTTCGCCAGCGGCACGCACACGCATGATCACGACAATCACAAGCCGAAGAAGAAGGCTGCCGCCAAGAAGAAGGCTGCACCTGCCGACGACGCGGCCGTGACGGAAGAGGCGCCTGCCTCGGACGCTGCGGAAGAGGCCAAGCCTGCGAAGAAGGCCCCTGCCAAGAAGAAGGCGGCTCCCGTCGAAGCCGAGACGGCCGTGACGGAATCGTCGCCGGTTGCCGCTGAGAACGCAGAGGGCACCGAAGCTGCCGACGCACCGGCAAAGAAGCCCGCCGCGAAGAAGCCCGCTGCCAAGAAGGCCGCGACCAAGACCGAGGCGTAAAACTATCTGAGTGCCTCAGGACTGAGGCACTCAACCCATAATCGGGTCACCTCCCCGGCGGAGGCCGGGGTCCAGTTGGAAAGGTAGCTGTAACGGCGCGCAAAGCTCCGTTATGGACCTTCCCCAACTGGGCCCCGGCCTCCGCCGGGGAAGTGCGTTTGTAGGTGGTCGGTGGCTGAAAATAGCGTCTCCAAGGCAGCTTCCGACACAATAGGGCAGGGCATGACCGAACCGAGAATCGCCGTCCTCCTCCCCTGCTACAACGAGGAAGCCGCGATCGCGCAGACGATCGCGGGGTTCCGCGACGCGCTCCCAAGCGCCGTCATCTACGTCTACGACAACAACAGCGCCGACCGCACGATCGAGGTCGCACGTGCCGCCGGTGCCGTCGTCCGGACCGAGCGGATCCAGGGCAAGGGCGCGGTCGTCCGCCGCATGTTCGCCGACATCGACGCGGACATCTACGTCATGGCCGACGGCGACGCGACCTACGACGCCGCCTCCGCACCGAACCTGGTAAAGCGCGTCCTCGACGAGCAACTCGACATGGTCGTCGGCTCACGCATCAGCCAGGTCCAGGAAAGCTACCGCCGCGGCCACCGATTCGGCAACGCGCTGCTTACCGGCATGCTCGCGCGCCTGTTCGGCCGCAGTTTCACCGACATCCTCTCCGGCTACCGCGTGTTCTCGCGTCGGTTCGTGAAGAGCTTCCCGTCGCTGTCGGCCGGGTTCGAGATCGAAACCGAGATCAGCGTTCATGCGCTAGAACTGAAAATGCCGATCGGCGAGGTCGAGACGCCCTATTACGCGCGCCCCGAAGGCTCCGAATCGAAGCTCAGCACGTACGGCGACGGCTGGCGTATCCTGCGGACGATCATGACGCTGTACCGGATCGAGCGCCCGCTGTGGTTCTTCGGCGCGATCGGCAGCGTGTTTGCGTTGCTCGCGCTGATCCTCGGCATCCCGTTGGTGCTGACCTATATCGAGATCCACCAGGTTCCCCGTTTCCCGACTGCGATCCTGATCACCGGCCTCGGCATCTTCGCTGCGCTCAACGTCTTCACCGGCCTGATCCTCGACACCGTGGTAAGAGGCCGCCGCGAAGTGCGAAGGCTAGCATACCTCGCCTACCCAGCCCCAGGCATCTGATTCCCTCGCCCCTCCGGGGAGAGGGAAGGAGGAGCCACTCGGCGACGGGAGGGTGAGGGGAGGTTGGGATCCGCCAACCGCCCCTCACCCTCCCACCCGCAAGTGCGTGCGGGCCCCCCCCTCTCCCCGAAGGGGCGAGGGGAAGCACAGGACGGGCTTGAACTCCCCTCCCGGACAGCCGATGTTAGCGGTTCACTGGGGCATAAGAGAGATTTCCATGCACAATCCGTTCGAGACCGGCGATTTCGCGAGCCCGTTGGCCAGCGCCGGGCTCGGCCTGCAGCAGACGCAAGCAGGCCTGGTTCCAATCGTCATCGAGCAGTCGAACCGCGGCGAGCGTTCGTTCGACATCTTCTCGCGTCTGCTCCGCGAGCGCATCATTTTCGTGACCGGCGGCGTCGAGGACGGCATGGCCTCGCTGATCACCGCACAGCTGCTCTTCCTCGAGTCCGAGAACCCGAAGAAGGACATCTTCATGTACATCAACTCGCCGGGCGGTGTCGTCACGGCGGGCATGGCGATCCACGACACGATGCGGTACATCCGCCCGCGCGTCGGCACCGTGTGCATCGGCCAGGCCGCATCGATGGGCAGCTTCCTGCTCGCGAGCGGCGAGCCCGGCATGCGCGTCGCGATGACCAACGCACGCATCATGATCCATCAGCCATCGGGTGGCGCACAGGGCATGGCCAGCGACATCGAGATCCAGGCACGCGAAATCCTGCGCATCCGCAAGCGCATGAACGAGCTGTATTCGCAGTATACCGGCCAGCCGATCGAGGAGATCGAGCGCCGGATGGACCGCGATACGTTCCTCGAGGCGAACGAAGCGAAGGATTTCGGTCTGGTCGACGAGGTGTTCGACAAGCGTCCGGCACCGGCGGATGATGCGGCAAAACCCGCTTAACCGACACTGGCATGGGGCGAATCGTAAGCCCTGCCGGTTTATTTGATTGTAGGAACTCCGGGGTGCGTTACGGTAGCGGCCCCGGAAACGGCACGTGCACCGACATGCGCGAGAGGTGATTGAATGACGAAGCTGAGCGGTGGCGACTCGAAGAGCACCCTCTATTGCTCGTTCTGCGGCAAGTCGCAGCATGAGGTACGCAAGCTGATCGCGGGTCCAACCGTGTTCATCTGCGACGAGTGCGTCGAACTTTGCAACGACATCATCCGCGAGGAGACGAAGTCCGCGCTGGTGTCCAAGAAGGACGGCGGCGTGCCGACTCCGCAGGAGATCTGCGACGTCCTCGACGATTACGTGATCGGCCAGAAGCGCGCCAAGCGCGTGCTGTCGGTGGCGGTGCACAATCACTACAAGCGGCTCAACCATGGCGCCAAGGGTGCCGATGTCGAGCTGTCCAAGTCGAACATCCTGCTCGTCGGCCCGACCGGGTGCGGCAAGACTCTGCTCGCGCAGACGCTCGCGCGGATCCTCGACGTGCCGTTCACGATGGCCGATGCGACGACGCTGACCGAAGCCGGTTACGTCGGCGAGGACGTCGAGAACATCATCCTCAAACTGCTCCAGGCGTCCGACTACAACGTGGAGCGGGCGCAGCGTGGGATCGTCTACATCGACGAGATCGACAAGATTTCGCGCAAGGCCGAGAACCCCTCGATCACCCGCGACGTGTCGGGCGAGGGCGTGCAGCAGGCGTTGCTCAAGCTGATGGAGGGGACGACCGCTTCGGTTCCTCCGCAGGGTGGGCGCAAACATCCGCAGCAGGAATTCCTGCAGGTGGATACGACCAACATCCTGTTCATCTGCGGCGGTGCGTTCTCGGGTCTCGAGAAGATCATCGGCGATCGTCTCCAGGGCAAGTCGATCGGTTTCGGCGCGTATGTCGCCGGGCCGGACGAGCGCAAGACCGGCGAGACGCTGAAGTCGGTCGAGCCCGAGGATCTGCTGAAGTTCGGGCTCATCCCCGAGTTCGTCGGCCGCTTGCCGGTGATCGCGACGCTCGAGGATCTCGACGTCGACGCGCTGGTGAAGATCCTCAAGGAGCCGAAGAACGCGCTGGTCAAGCAGTACCAGAAGTTGTTCGAGATGGAGGACGTCGCGCTCGGCTTCACCGACGACGCGCTCGTCTCGGTCGCCAAGAAGGGCATCGAACGCAAGACCGGCGCACGCGGGCTTCGCTCGATCCTCGAGAGCATCCTGCTCGACACGATGTTCGACCTGCCCGGCATGGACGGCGTCGACGAGGTGATGATCGACAAGGACGTGATCGAAGGCCGCAAGGAACCGATCCGCGTCTACGCCGAGAAGAAGAAGACCGGCGACGCTGCTTAAGCGCGGGGTTGGTTTTGGGGTACGGGAAAGGGCGTCGAGCGATCGGCGCCCTTTTTCGGTTGGGTCGACGAGCGTGGTCCGCTCTTCTGACAGCTCCCCCGCGAAGGCGGGGGCCCAGGGTACCAGGCGATAGCGGTCGTGACTCCTGGACCCCCGCTTTCGCGGGGGAACGGTAGGATGTGACCTGACCCATGGAGAACGGTCGATACGCTCCGTCTTCACCCACAACGCCATTGGCGTCTCTTCTGTCTAGGGGACCTTGTAGGGTCCGCGGAGACGACGTCGTGACCCGCGTGCGGCTGTCGCCGCCACTACGGTGCTCAGGTCAAAAGCCGAACCCGCTCCAGATCCTTGGGACGTCCGAACAGCCTGAGAATCTCGGCCAATTCCGCACGGTCAGGCACGTAGACCACGCGCTCACCACCACATCGACATCGCCAACCTCGACCGGCCCGACACCGCGAAGCGCCACCGCCGCGCTGGAGATGACCCACCACGGGTCCTGCGCATCACGCATCGCTTCCGCCACCATGACCAGCGTTTCGCGAAGATCGGGAGCCAACATCGCCGCAACCTACGCGATCCTCCTCGCGCCGCAATCACCCCGACTCGGACCCTTATCGGCCCTCACGCATTCGTTATCCAAGTGGAACGAGGGAGCATGCATGACGATCGAAGTGGCCGACCGACCGAACGAACACGTGGCGGAGACGATGCCGGACCGCCTGGCGCTTCCGATCTGGACGCTGATCGCCCCGGGCCTCGGCCTCGTCGCGGTCCTGATCGGGCTCGCCAAGATGGGCACGCTCGGCACCGCGGCGGCCGTGATCGTCCTGATCGGCAGCGTGCTCGCCGCCGTACATCATGCCGAGGTCATCGCGCACAAGGTCGGCGAACCGTTCGGCACGCTCGTCCTCGCCATCGCGGTCACCGTGATCGAGGTGTCGCTGATCGTCTCGCTGATGCTGTCCAACGCCGGCGACGCGGCCACCCTCGCGCGCGACACGGTGTTCGCGGCGATCATGATCATCCTCAACTTCATCATCGGCATCTGCCTGCTGGCGGGCGCGGTGCGGCATCACGAACAGCGCTTCACGTTGAAGGGCATGACCGCGGCGCTCGGCGTGCTTGCGGCGATGGCGGTTCTGTCGCTGATCCTGCCGAACTACACCTCGTCGACGGCGGGGCCGACCTACGCATCGTCGCAGTTGATCTTCGTCGCGGTCGTGTCGCTGGTCCTCTACGGGACGTTCGTGCTGGTGCAGACGGTGCGCCACCGCGACTATTTCCTGCCCTCGACCGACGACAAGGACGATCACGCCGCGCCGCCATCGGGCCGCGCGACCGGGATCGCCTTCGCGGCTTTGCTCGTCGCGCTAGTCTCGGTGGTGTTGCTCGCAAAAACCCTATCGCCGACGATCGAAGCCGCAGTCATAGGCGCCGGCCTGCCGCTGACCGTGGTCGGCGTGATCATCGCCGCACTGGTACTCGCGCCCGAAAGCCTCGCCGCGTACAAGTCCGCACGGCGCAACCGGTTGCAGACCAGCCTCAACCTCGCGCTCGGCTCCGCGCTGGCCACCATCGGCCTGACGATCCCGAGCGTGGCGATCGTGTCGCTGGTGCTCGACCTGCCGATCGCGCTCGGCATCGATGCGAAGAGCATGACGCTGCTCGCGCTATCGTTGTTCGTCGCCACGCTGTCGCTTGGCACCGGGCGGACGACGGTGTTGCAGGGCGTCGTCCACCTCGTGATCTTCGCCGCGTATCTGTTCACGACGGTGGTGCCGTAACCTCAGGGACCTTGCGTCGAGAGATAAGCGATGACGTCGGCGCGGTCCTTCGGGTCGGGCACCCCTGCGAAGGCCATCGTCGTGCCGGGCACCATCCGGCGCGGGTTGGCCAGCCACCGGTCCATGCGCTCCGCGTCCCATTTGCCGCCAGGCGCCTTCAGTCCGGCGGTGTACGAGAAGCGCGGGCGGCGCTCACCGATCGGGCCGCCCATCACCCCGTAGAGATTGGGGCCGTCGGTATCGCCAGCATATTGCCCGATCGTGTGGCACGCCGTGCAGCGGCTGAACACGCGTTTGCCCCGCGCGATCTCGTCGGTCGCGCCGGCGTCGGGGCCCGAACCGCACCCGGCGAGCGCTAGCGCCGGCAGGAGCCAACCCGCGGCCTTCATCGTCTCTGGCGTGCAGCCAAGGCAAGGCCTGCGGCGATCTGCACGATCGCATAGAGGCGGCGGCGACCGGGCCGACCGACGAACGGCTTCACCAGTTTCTCGGTGCCAAGTGCGTCGTCCTTCCAGAGATCGACGTGCCGACGCGGCTGGAGCAGGCCGATGAGGCCGTCCCCAACCATGAAGATCGCCGCCATCTCCGCCGCGCGGGATCCCCAGATGTTCTCCTGCGAACGCAGGAGCCCAGGGTCACGCGGGTCGGCGTTTGTGATTCCTGGGCCCCCGCGTTCGCGGGGGAACGGCGGAGAGGTCATTGGGGCTTGGCCTTCGCGGCTTGCGCGGCTTTCCAGGCGGCCACGTCTTCCAGCGCGACACTCCGCCGCAGAACCAGCGCGTCCGGATCGATCACGACATGCGCGCCCGCCGGGACCGACAAGCTCGCCCTCCCGCCCGTCATCGGCAGAGTCCGGGTCTTCCCATCGATCTGCACCTCGACCGGCAGCGGGAACGGGCCGTTACCCGGCACCTTCCAAGCCAGCGACAAAATATTCCCCGTCCGCGTCTCGACCAGTTCGGGCAACGCCGCCTGACGGAGATACACGTCGAAGAACCACGTATAGTCCTTCCCCGTCACCTTCCTGACGAGCGCCTCATACTCCTTCGTCGACCCGAACCGCGGCGCGAAATTCCCCGGCTTCGGATCCGCGCGGCCATATACCGCGAGCCGCGTGACGTCGAAGAACGCCTTGTCCCCGATCAACCCGCGCAGCGTGTGGAGCATCCACGAGCCCTTGTAATAAATGTCCTGCCCGGCGCCGCCCTTGTCGAGCTCGTACACCTCCTCCTCGGTGGTGACGCGCTGCTGCGTGATCGGCTTGCGGTTCATGATCGAGGTGCGCTCGCCCTGCATCATCGCCGCATAGCGCGCACGCCCCTCCCGCCACTGGCCATAGAGCGGCTGCATGTACGTGCCATAGCCCTCGTGCAGCCAGTAATCGTCCCAGTTGGCGGCGGTCAGCTGGTTGCCGAACCACTCATGCGCGAACTCATGCTGGAACAGCCAGTCGAACCCCTCCGGCGCCTTCTCATAGCCGTTGCCGTACGCGTTGATCGTCTGGTGCTCCATGCCCTTGTGCGGCGTCTCGACCACGCCGAGCTTTTCGTCGCCGAACGGGTAGGGGCCGATCATGCTCTCGAAGAAATCGAGCGTCGGCGCGAACTCCGCGAACAGCTTTTCCGCCTGCGCCTTCTCGCCCGGCAGGTACCAGTAATACATCGGAATGCTGTTGCCGAAGCGGCTCTTGTACGCGCCGCTGATCTCCTCATACGGCCCGACGTTGAGTGCGATGCAATAGGTGTTGGGATGCTTGGCGCGCCAGTTCCAGGTCGTCCGCCCATCCGCCAGCGTACCGACGCCGAGCAGCACGCCGTTCGATGGCGCCTTCAGACCTTTCGGCACGGTGATGTGCAGCGTCACCAGCGCCGGCTCGCCGGTCGGGAAATCGAGGCATGGCCAGAACAGGTCGCAGCCATAGCCTTCCGCGGTCGTTGCGAACCAGGTCCGGCCATCCGGCGTCTTCGACCAGACCATCCCGTCGTCCCACGGCGCCTTCACCGCGACGTGTGGTGTGCCGCCATACGTGATCTTCGCGGTCACCTTGCCGCCGGCGGGGACGGGTTTTGGCAACGTGATCGTCAGCCGACCCTCGGGATTGCTCCACGCCGAGGTGGCGAGCGGGACGCCGTCGATCGTGATCGCGGTGACGGGTAGATTACGGTCGAGGTCGATCGGTAGCCGGGTGAGGGGTGCCTTGGCGGTGAAGACCAGCGTGGCGATACCGTTCAGGCTCTCCGTCTCGGGCAGCACTTCGAAGGCGAGGTCTGCGCTGTCGAACCGGAGCGCGGTCTGCTCCGGCGTCAGTACCCCACCGGACCGCTGCGTTTGCGCGGTGATCGCCGGTTCGCCCTTCTTCGGCAACGGAGCGGCGGCAAGGAGCGCGGTGGCGCTGGCGGCGAGCAGGAGACGGGAGATCATGCGGCGTTCTCGCGCCTGGGGGGCCCGCACACAAGTGCGATCCCGCCTCTTCGGTTCTCCTGCGAACGCAGGAGCCCAGGATCACGAACGTTGTGGCCCGTTACCCTGGACTCCTGCGTTCGCAGGAGAACGGTTGGGCTAGGCTACCGCGCGAAAACCCAGAACCGCCACCAACCAATTGATGGACGGTTCATCCTCACCATATAAGCTACAGACAATGCCCCCATGCAGGCACCCACCGGAGCGTTCATGACCCAGTACCCCGTCCTTCCCCTTCGCGACATCGTCGTCTTCCCGCACATGATCGTGCCGCTGTTCGTCGGCCGCGATAAGTCCGTTGCCGCGCTCGAAGCGGCGATGGCGGCGGACAAGGAGATCTATCTCGTCGCGCAGGTCGACCCCGCCGAGGACGATCCCTCGCGCGACGACCTGTATTCCATGGGCGTGACCGCGACCGTGCTCCAGCTGTTGAAGCTCCCCGATGGCACCGTCCGCGTGCTGGTCGAGGGCAAGCAGCGCGCGACGCTGGAGACGCTGGACGAGAGCGGCGACTTCCTGACCGCCACGGTCGAGACGGTCGCCGATGCCGAGGTCGAAGGCGCCGAGGTCACCGCACTGATGCGATCGGTGGTCGAGCAGTTCGAGAATTACGCCAAGCTCAACCGCAAGCTCGCCTCCGAGACCGCGGTCCAGATGTCGGAGATCGAGGACGCATCGAAGCTGTCCGACGCGGTCGTTGCCAACATCGCGATCAAGGTTGCCGAGAAGCAGGCGATGCTGATCGAGACCAACCCGTCGAAGCGCCTCGAAATGGCGATGGTGGCGATGGAGGGCGAACTGGGCGTCCTGCAGGTCGAGAAGAAGATCAAGAGCCGCGTCAAGCGCCAGATGGAGAAGACGCAGCGCGAATATTACCTGAACGAGCAGTTGAAGGCGATCCAGCGCGAGCTCGGTAACGAGGACGGCGAGGGCGAAGGCGACGAGATCGCCGAGCTGACGCAGAAGATCGCGACGCTCAAGATGAGCAAGGAAGCGCGCGGCAAGGCGACGTCCGAGCTGAAGAAGCTGAAGACGATGGCACCGATGAGCGCCGAGGCGACCGTCGTGCGCAATTATCTCGACGTGCTGCTCGGCCTGCCATGGGGCAAGAAGTCGAAGATCAAGAAGGACATCGCCGCCGCGCAGGTGACGCTGGACGAGGATCATTATGCGCTCGAGAAGGTCAAGGACCGGATCGTCGAGTATCTCGCCGTGCAGGCGCGCACCAACAAGCTGAAGGGGCCGATCCTGTGCCTCGTCGGTCCCCCCGGCGTCGGCAAGACCTCGCTCGGCAAGTCGATCGCCAAGGCGACCGGACGCGAATTCATCCGTCAGTCGCTCGGCGGCGTGCGCGACGAAGCCGAGATCCGCGGCCATCGCCGCACCTATATCGGCTCGCTGCCGGGCAAGATCGTCACGAACCTGAAAAAGGCCGGCACGTCGAACCCGCTGTTCCTGCTCGACGAGATCGACAAGCTCGGCCAGGATTTCCGCGGTGATCCGGCGTCGGCGCTGCTCGAAGTGCTCGACCCGGAGCAGAACGGCAAGTTCCAGGATCATTATCTGGAGGTCGATATCGACCTGTCGGACGTGATGTTCGTCTGCACGGCGAACTCGCTCAACCTGCCGCAGGCGTTGCTCGACCGGATGGAGATCATCCGTCTTGAAGGCTACACCGAGGACGAGAAGGTCGAGATTGCCGAGCGGCATCTGATCGAGAAGCAGATCGAGGCGCACGGCCTGAAGCCGGGCGAATTCACGCTGACGCAGGAGGGCCTGCGCACGCTCATCCAGCAGTACACGCGTGAGGCCGGCGTGCGTACGCTCGAGCGCGAGATCGCCAAGCTGTGTCGCAAGGCGCTGCGCCAGATCCTCGAGAACAAGACGACCAGCGTCACGATCACGCCCGAGAATGTCGGCGAATATGCCGGCGTGCAGAAGTATCGCCACGGCCTCGGCGAGACCGAGAACCAGATCGGTGCGGTCACCGGGCTCGCCTGGACCGAGGTCGGCGGCGAACTGCTGACGATCGAGAGCGTGACGGTCGCGGGCAAGGGGCAGGCCAAGCTCACCGGTACGCTCGGCGACGTGATGAAGGAGTCGATCGAGACCGCGTTCAGCTATGTGAAGGCCCGCGCGCCGAGCTACGGGATCAAGCCGAGCCTGTTCGCGCGCAAGGACATCCACATCCATCTGCCCGAGGGTGCGGTGCCGAAGGACGGTCCGTCGGCAGGGATCGGCATGGTCACGTCGATCGTATCGACGCTGACCGGCGTGCCGATTCGGCGCGAGGTTGCGATGACCGGCGAGGTCACGCTGCGCGGTCGCGTGCTGCCGATCGGTGGGCTCAAGGAGAAGCTGCTCGCGGCGCTGCGGGGCGGTATCGAGACGGTGCTGATCCCGGCCGAGAACGAGAAGGACCTTGCGGAGATCCCGGCGAACATCAAGGCCGGGCTCAAGATCATTCCCGTCAAGCATGTCGACGAGGTGCTTCGTCTGGCGCTGACGGAGCCGCTCGAGGCGATCGAGTGGACGGATGCAGACGAGCTTGCGGCCCTGCCGCCGGCACCGATCGCACCGGTCGGGGGTGGCCTTCACCACTGATCCATGTTTGGATCGTAAGCGACGACGCGGCGGTTTCGTTTGACAGCAGACGGAGCCGCCGCATTATTGCGCGCTGAGTGCGGTCGCGAGTCCATCGCGGCCGATTCGAGTTTTTTCCCGGGGGATTATATGAACAAGCAGGAGCTGATCGCGACGGTTGCGGATACGTCTGGGCTCGTAAAGGCCGACGCAACCAAGGCGGTCGAGGCGGTGTTCGACGCGATCGAAGCATCGTTGAAAAAGGGCGACGAGGTTCGCCTGGTCGGTTTCGGCACGTTCTCGATCTCGAAGCGCAAGGCGTCGACCGGCCGCAATCCCCGCACCGGCGAGCCGATGACGATCAAGGCCTCGACCCAGCCCAAGTTCAAGGCCGGCAAGGGCCTGAAGGACGCGGTCAACTAAAGCGACTTAAAATCCTCCCCCGCCAGGGGGAGGTGGCGCCGGAGGCGACGGAGGGGGAGGACACGGAACGGCTGGTTTTCTTTCCTCCCCCTCCGTCTGGCAAGCGCCCGCCACCGCCCCTTGCGGGGGAGGATCGAATCGATCGCCACTTAAGGGCTGGACAGGCAGGCGTCCCCTGCCTAAAGGCCCGCTTCCGAACGAGTTTCGGGCGCGTAGCTCAGTGGTAGAGCACACCCTTCACACGGGTGGGGTCGCTGGTTCAATCCCAGCCGCGCCCACCACTAAAAAGGCCACCAGCTCAATGAGTTGGTGGCCTTTATCATTCAGATCAGACACCCGCCGTACACGCAAAACGGGGTGGTAAACCGGGCGTCACGCCGTCGCTTCCAGCCGATCCACCAGATAGCGCAGGCGATTGAGAAGCTTGGCCGAGATGCGGTTGCACAATTCGATCTGATCCAGCGCGCCGGCTGGCGGCGGCGCCGGGTCGGACGTTTCCGTCGAAGCCACGCAACCGGCGCAGCCGAGCAACCGGTCGGAGAAGTTCTCCGGCCGGACCACGGCGCTGTCGGTGTGGTTCAAGATGTCCTTCGTCTCATTCGTCACGGCGACGAGAGGCGGAATTGCGACGGGGATCGCCTGCTCGGCGCCCGAATACCTCGCGCCGCTGTCGAACGCCGCCGGAACGCGGCGTCGCCGCGTGCCGTAGTCGATGCGCAACGGCGGCAGCTTACGGTGGCTTTGTTCGAGGCGTTGAGGGGCGATTGGGAGCAGGCGGAGTAGGCCGCGCACCCTCTACCATTCCATTTTACCTGACCGCCTTGTTCTCCCGCGAAGGCGGGAGAACAAGGCGGTCAGGGATTTGCGTCGTTTTCCAACACCACCCCGGCGAAGGCCGGGGCCCAATTGGTGAGGCCCGTGTGATTGAGCACAGCCCGTCGTCATCGACGTTTCCCAATTGGGCCCCGGCCTTCGCCGGGGTGGTCTCAACTTCTAGCGCCGGTGTAGCTTCACAATCGGCAACAGCCCAGGGGCGGCACCACGGCCGCCCCAAAATCACTTCTTCTTGTTCTTCCGCGCCGCATACTTGGCGTCGCGAATCGCCTTCTTCTCGGCGTCGGTCAGCTCGACCTTGGCCTCGGCCTCGCGCTTCTTGGCAGCAGCAGCCTCGGCCTCGGCCTTCTTGGCGGCCTTGGCCTCGTCCTCGGCAGCACGCTTGGCGGCGCGCTTCTCGCGCTCGGCGAGTTCCTTGGCTTCGCGCGCAGCCAGGCGCTCGGCGACGACGGCTTCGTCGATCGGCGGCTTCGCCTTCAGCGCTTCGAGCGCCTTCTGCTTGGCGGCGGCTGCGCTGCTCGTGCGGTCCTGGAAACTGGGGTCCTTGAAAGAGGCCATTGTTGTCGAGATATCCTGTAATGATGGTCTGGCCGCACGGTCGCAGGGATGCGCCAGCGGTGACTCTGGCTGCGCCTGTAAATCATCGCGCGCCGGATCGGAAGAGATGTGTTCGTGCGCGCCGATTTCAACCCCTTGCTTCACCCCCTTGCCGGGCGCGCTGTCATCGAACGGTCATATCCCAGTCATGCAAGCGTCACGCAAATCGCATCGTAACGTCACGCGCCCCGCATAGTCGCCTAATCGAGGTCGGCAGGGGGGAGCCTGAGTCGATCCATCAGATCAACGATTTCGACCGGGAGTCTCTCGAATGACCATCTTCAAGCGCACGAGCATCGTTCTGCTGGCGGGTACTGCCTGCCTCGCACTCTCGGCCTGCGATGGCGCTGACAGTGTCGCCTCGCCGGGTGAGGGCGTGATCGTCGTTCCGGGTACGCCGACGCCGAGCCCGACCCCTTCGCCGACGCCGACGCCGACCCCAGGTACGCCAGCCACGTCGTGCCCGACCGGTACCACCGACGTCGGCGTGCTCGGCAATTACCGTTCGTGCCGCCTGCCGTCGCTGATCACCTCCGCGCTCAGCCTGCCGAAGGTCGCGGGCGTCGCCTATGAGATCAACGGCCGCGTCGATGTCGGTGTCGACATCGGTGGTGCCGGCACCTCGCCGACGGGCATCCCCACCACGCTGACGATCGCCGCCGGCTCGCTGGTCTATGCGAACACCACCAACGCGGACAACGACTACATGGTCGTCAACCGCGGCTCGAAGCTGATCGCCGAGGGCACCGAGACTCAGCCGATCATCTTCACCGCACAGGCGAACCTGACCGGCGGCGTCACCGACGAAACGCAGGGCCTGTGGGGCGGCATCATCCTCGCCGGTCGCGCGCCGATCTCGAACTGCAACACCACCGTCCCCGGCGGTAACGCGGCTTGCGAGAACGTCGTCGAGGGCACCAGCACCGCGCTGTACGGCGGCGCGATCCCGACCGACAACAGCGGCACCATCCGTTACGTCCAGATCCGCTATTCGGGCACCGTCATCAGCCCGAACAACGAGCTTCAGGGCCTGACGCTCGGCGGCACCGGGTCCGCGACCGTGCTCGATCACATCCAGATCCACAACAGCTCGGACGACGGCATCGAGATCTTCGGTGGCCGCAGCAACCTGCGCTATCTGGCGATCACCGGCGCGGATGACGACGGCCTGGATACCGATGTCGGCTGGCAGGGTTTCGTGCAGTTCGTGCTCGCGATCCAGAAGCCGACCAACACGCAGACCGACAACTACTCGACCGAGATCGACTCGAACGGTTCGGAAGACGCGTTGCCGCGCCAGTCCTACAACCTCGCCAACTTCACCTTCATCCAGACCTCGACCGCGACCAACGCCGCGATCCGTCTGCGCGGTGGTGCCGATGCGACCTTCGTCAACGGCATCGTCAGCAACCCGAGCAGCGCATGCCTGAACGTCATCGCCGGCGCCGATGCAGGCGGCAAGACGACCATCCGGCCCGCCAGCACGACGCTGGAAGACAAGGGCCCGCCGGTGTTCAACTCGGTCGTGTTCAGCTGCCTGACGCCGTACGCGACGACCACCGTCAACGGCGTCACCGTAACGACCGAAGAGCAGCAGGCGCTGTTCCGTGCCGGCACCAACAACACCGAGAGCGCGGCCGTCGGTTCGGCCGTCACGGGCACGTTCCTCCCGGCTGGCGTCTCCACCACGACCACCGCGTTCAACGCGGCGACGCTCAACCCGTCGGGCTCCGCGTTCCTCGTGAACACGAGCTATGTCGGTGCGGTCAACGGCAGCACCGATACCTGGTATCGTGGCTGGACCTGCAACTCGAACCGCGCGAGCTTCGGTACGACCAGCACCGCCTGCACCGCGCTGCCGACCAGCTGATACCGACGCAAGCCTGAGGCTGTGCGGCGGGCGGGGGCCCGCCGCGCAGCCTTTTACCTACCGAATTCCTCTTGTTGCCGGGGCAGCCATGAAGTCATCCGTTCTCGTCTCCGTCCTGCTCGCGACGACGACGCTCGTCCCGGCGCAGTCGTTCGCGCAAAGCGCTCCGGCCGGCAGCGTCGTCTCGCCGCAGGCGGGTACGCCGGTCGAAGACCGTGCCAACCCGACGGCAGAGGCCGCTCAGGCGCAGGAGCAGGTCGAGATCTCGACCCCCGGCGGCAATTCGGGCGGTGAAGACATCGTCGTCATCGGGCGCAACGTGCCCAATGCGGTGCGCGCCACCGCCGAAGTCGTCAACGTGCTGTCGTCCGCCGATATCGCGCGGACCGGCGAAGGCGATATCGCCGGCGCGCTCCAGCGCGTGACCGGCCTGTCGGTCGTCGGCAACGGCCTGGTCTATGTCCGCGGTCTCGGCGATCGCTATTCGTCGTCGCTGCTCAACGGATCGCCGCTGCCATCGCCGGAGCCGCTGCGCCGCGTCGTCCCGCTCGACATCTTCCCGACCAACGTGATCGCATCGGCGGTCGTGCAAAAGAGCTATTCGGTCAATTACTCGGGCGAATTCGGCGGTGGCGTCATCAACCTGACGACCAAGGCGGTCCCCGAAAAGACGTTCTTCCAGTTCGGCGGCTCGGTCGGCGCGGATACCGTCACGACCAGCGAACTCGGCTATGTCTATGACGGCGGCAAGCACGACTGGACCGGTTTCGACAGTGGCGAGCGCAAGGTCCCCGGCTTCATCAAGACGGCGGGCGCGGACGGCACGTCGCTGACCGGCGCGCAGATCACCGCGCTGTCGAACGCCAAGACGACGTTGCTGCAACAGAACAACCAGATCCCTGCCAATCTGTCGGGCGAGACCAGCTTCGGCACCTCGGCCGATATCGGCAGCACCCGGGTCGGCGTGATCGCCGCGGCGGGGATCAGCAACACGTGGCGGACGCGCGACACGATCCAGCAGTCGACCGACGACGTCGGCGGCATCCTCACGCGCGATTTCCGCACGGTGCTGACCGACAACCGGTCGATCGTCAACGGCTTGCTCGGCTTCGGCGCGGAGTTCGGCGAGAACAAGATCCGCTGGACCAACCTCTACATCCACGACACGCTGAAGCAGGGTCGCCTCAGCACCGGCTCGACGTCGAACATCGGCGACGTCGCCGGCATCCAGCCGTTCATCGTCCAGAACACCAGCTGGTTCGAACGCCAGTTGATGGACACGCAGCTGGTCGGCGAGTTCAAGTTCGGCGATTTCGCCCTCGATACCCGCGGCAGCTATGCCAAGACCGAGCGCAACTCGCCCTACGAGCGCCAGTTCACCTATCAATATAACGAGAATGTCGGCGACTACACGAACAACCTCAGCGGCTTGCAGAGCGCGACGGTCGCGTTCAGCGAACTCGACGAGACCTTGTGGTCGGGACAGGCCAACCTCACCTGGAACGTGCCGTTCGACCGCCCGTTCGCGCTGTCGGTCGGCTATGCTTATAGCGATACCGATCGTACCTCGAGCCGCTACACCTTCCGCTACCAGACCGCGGGCAACGTCGCGCTGGACGATGCCGTCGCCCAGGAACGCCCGGACTTCCTGCTGTCGGACTTCAACCTCCAGACCTATGGCATCGGCCTCGCGAACACCTGCGTCGCACCGACCTGCGCGCCGACCTACGATGCGTCGTTGCGGATCCACGGTGCCTATGCCCAGGTCGAGGGCGAGATCACCGACGGCCTGCGCGCCAATGTCGGCATCCGCTACGAGGACGCGCTGGAAACGGTGCTGCCGGGCGGTGGTGTCGGCGTCTCGTTCGCGCAGACTAACCTCGCACGGTCCTATTGGCTGCCGGCCGTCACGGTGACGTGGAATTTCGCGTCCGACATGCAGGTTCGCGGGCATATGTCGAAGACGCTGGCCCGGCCGCAGTTCCGCGAACTCGCACCCCAGCTCTACCAGGATTTCGAGAGCGATCGCCTGTTCTTCGGCAACCCGTTCCTGACCGACTCGCAGCTGTATAACGGCGAGCTGCGCTACGAATGGTATTTCGCGCGCGACCAGAAGTTCAATCTGGCGGGCTTCTACAAGCGCATCGACAACCCGATCGAGGCGGTCGCGTTCTTCCCGGCCGGCAGCGACACGCTCCAGACCGGCTTCGCCAACGCCCCGCGCGCGGACCTGTACGGCGGCGAGGTCGAGCTTCAGAAATACATCCCGCTCGATGGCCTGAACGGGGACTTCTTCGCGACCCGTCGCCTCGTCGCGATCGCCAACTACACCTACACGCATTCGGCGCTGCAGGTTGGCGACGAGCTGATCGCCAGCCCGATCCAGTCCAACGGCACGACCGCCAGCCTGCGCCCCGCCAACGTGCTGTTCCAGGACGGCGCGGCGCTGACCGGCCAGTCGGATCACCTCGTCAATCTGCAGCTCGGGATCGAGGACAAGGCGAGCCTGTCGCAGCTGACGTTGCTGTTCAACTACGCCAGCGACCGCGTGACGAACCGCGGCCCGGTCGGCGGCGGCGGCGGCGTTCGCCTGCCCGACCTGATCGAGAAGCCCGGCATCCGCTTCGACGTCGTCGCGCGCCAGGGCATCCCGGTGGCGGGCAAGCAGATCGAGGTGAAGTTCGAGGCCCGCAACCTGACCGGCACCGGCTACCGCGAGTACCAGACCTTCTCGAACGGCAACGAAGTCGACATCAACCGCTACAAGCTGGGCCGCGTCTTCACGCTGGGGGCGAGCGTGCAGTTCTAAAGGCGGAACACCGTAGCGTATTTCCACCCCGGCGAAGGCCGGGGCCCAATTGGCAAGGTGGTTATAACGAAGCGATGCGCTTCGTTATTGCCGTGTCCCAATTGGGCCCCGGCCTTCGCCGGGGTGGTGCTTCTACCTTGACGCCCGACGCATCACCCCCACTCCTTCTCCCGAAACCATTTCGTGATCACGTATTTGACCCCCGCGCGCACCTTCATCCCGTGATGCAGCGTCGCCGCATTCAGGCTCCCGTCCGCGCGACGGTTGTTCCACGCGAGCAGCTTGCCCGTCTCCGGCTGGACGATCTTGTCGATCGCCTTGAACCGCGTCGCGCCGCCCGCCTCGGGCTGGTTGAGATAGACCATCACGGTCCACGTGCGGTTTCCCGCGACCCCGCAATAGCGCTGGTAATCGATGCCGCTCGGCTCGAAATAATCGGTGTGTCCCTTGAACTCCTGCCCGACCGCATAGCGCTGCCCCTGCAACGGTTCGCCGTGCGCAGGATCGAGCCCGGTCAGCGCCAGGATACGACGCTCGACCTCGATCACGGCAGGGTCTTCCGCCGACAGGTCGCCCGTCTCGCTCGTCCGATAGCTCGCATCGCCGTTCGAATCGGAGATCGTCGACGGGCGCCGCACCGCATCGATCCGCTCGATCAGCGCCGCACACAGCTCTGGCGGCAGGAAGTCCTTCCGCACGAACAGGTCGAGCTTCGCGCTCGGCACCCGCTGCACGCCGGGGGCGGACAGCCGCGCGATGACCGGTTCGGGGGGCAGGCCGGAGCCGCTGGAGGGGAGATGCTCGGACATCCGCGTCTTCTGCCAACCCCGGACGCGATGCGCTACCCCATCGGAATGCGGCAACCAACGCGCAAGCCATTGACGCGGAATTGTAACATGGCATGCCTACGCGACGAGATGCGGGAAAATGGGGTGGGTCGCGGATGCGATTGAAGCTGGACGCGCGGGCGCGCCGTATCTTGCGGCGTATGCCGGTCGTGAATGTCTATAGTGTCGTCGAACTCGCGCTGCTGGCCGGGCTGGCGGTGCAGTGCGCGCGGCTGGCCTGGACGATCGTGACGCCGATCACGCCGCTCGGCGACTGGCGTCCGGCCGCGGCGATGGTGGTCGGTTCGCCTGCCGACCTCCTCCGTGGCTTCGACCCGTTCTTCCGGCTCGGCGGCGCGCCTGGAGCACCGGCTACCGTGACGTCGCTCCAGTTGACCCTGTTCGGCACGCGCATGGACGAGGCGATGGGGCGCAGCTCCGCGATCATCGCCGGCCCCGACGGCGTGCAGCAGAGCGTCGCGATCGGCGACGAGATCCAGCCGGGCGTGCGGCTCAAGGCGGTCGCGTTCGACCATGTCACGATCGATCGCGGCGGCGCCGACGAGGACCTGTTCCTCGATCAGTCCGGCGCCGTCACTCCGGTCGCGCCCGGTGCCGCTCCGGTCGGCGCGCTAACCGCGTCGTCCGGCGCTCCCGCAGTCGGCATCCCGGTCGCGCAGCTCCGCAGCGAGATCGGCTTCATCCCGCGGATCGACGGCGGCCGCATCAGCGGGCTCACCGTCCGCGCGCAAGGCACCGGCAACGCCTTCCGCTCGGCCGGGCTCAAGGACGGCGACGTCGTCACCTCGATCGGCGGGCGCCCCGTCTCGGGCCCCGGTGATCTCGACCGGATCGCCAAGGATTTCGCGGGCGGCGGCAACGTCCCCATCACCGTAGAACGCGGCCAGGATACCCTGCCGCTCGCCATCACGATCGCGCCACCCAAATGAAAACGGCCACATGAAAAAACTGATCCTCGGTCCGGTCGTTGCGCTAGCGCTCGCGGCAAGCGTCCACGCACAGACCACGCTCAACGTCCGCGACGCCGATATCCGCGCGTTCATCGCCGATGCCGCCAAGGTCACCGGGCGGACCTTCATCATCGACAACCGCGTCGCGGGGAAGGTGACCGTGGTCACCGATCGCCCGCTGTCGCGCTCCGAATATTTCGAGGTCTTCCTCTCGACCCTGCGCGCCAACGGCCTCGTCGCGGTGCCGACCTCGAACGGCGCGTTCCGCGTCCAGCCGCTCGACAACGCCGCCTCGCAGCCGAGCCGGATCGGCGTCGCGGGGGCCGCGCGTAACAGCTACGTCACCGAGATCGTCCGCCTCCGGGCGATCGACGCGCAGTCCGCGGTCGAGACCGTCCGCCCGCTGGTCAGCGCGCAAGGCTCGGTCAGCGCGAACCGCGGCGGCAACAGCCTCGTCGTGGTCGATTTCGCCGATAACATCCGCCGTATCCGCGAAGTCCTCCGCCGGATCGACACCGACACCTCGTCGACGCGGGTCGTCGCGCTCAAGAACGCCAGCGCCAAGGAAATCGCGACCGCGCTCCAGGGCCTGATCGGCGCGGGCACCGGGGGCGGGCAGGGCGGAGCAGCCGCGACCGGCCCCAGCGCCTCGGTCGTCGCCGTCGAAGGCTCGAACGCGGTCGCGTTGCGCGGCGATCCGACCACCGTCGCCCGCCTCGCGCAGGTCGCCGCCGACCTCGATCAGAAGGCGCGCAACGGCACCGAGATCAGGGTCGTCTTCCTCGAAAATGCCGATGCCGAGCAGTTGCTGCCGGTGCTCCAGGAACTCGTCGGCCAGACCCCGACCCAGCCCGTGCAGACGGCTCTGTCGCGCTCGAACTTCGGATCGAGCAGCACCAACGGGGCGTCCGGCGGCCAGTCGAACATGTCGCAGCCGCAGATCCCGCAGTCGGGGCCATCCCCGAGCGGCGGGGGCGGCGGATCGGGCCAGCCCGCGATCACCGCGGCTGGCGGCAAGACCGCCGCGGTCGTGACGCGCTTCGCCGGCGCCAACGCGATCGTCATCGCCGCCCCCGCCGAGATCCAGCGCCAGCTCAACGACGTCGTCCGCCAGCTCGACACCCGCCGCGAACAGGTGCTGGTCGAGGCGATCGTCGCCGAAGTGTCGGATTCGACCGCCCGCACGCTCGGCGCGCAGTTCATCGTCGGCGACCCCAGCGGCGGCGCGTTCGGCGCGTCGACCTTCTCCAACTCCGCGCCCAACATCCTGCAGATCGCCGGCGCGATCGGCGCGACTCAGCTCAACACGTCGAGCACGACGACGGTCAACACCGACGGCAGCACGACGACGACCAACACCACCAGCGACGCCGCGAACACGCTCCAACAGTCGGCGATCAGCTCGATCCTCGCGGCGACGGGCGGTTTCGGCGGTTTCGGCGGCAAGATCGGCAGCACGTTCTTCGGCGCGATCATCAACGCGGTGAAGAGCGACACCACCTCGAACCTGCTCCAGGTTCCGCACCTCGTCACGCTCGACAACCAGGAGGCGCACAGCCTCGTCGGCCAGGAAATCCCGATCACCACGGGGCAGGCGCTCAGCACCAATTTCGACAACGCCTTCCGCACCACGCAGCGCCAGAACGTCGGTATCGAACTGACCGTCCGCCCGCAGGTCAATTCGTCGGGCACGGTGAAACTGAACCTCCGCCTCGAGGTCAGCTCGATCGCCGGTCCAGTGTCGAGCGACAACAGCGACCTGATTCTCAACAAGCGCGAGGTCGAGACCGTCCGCACCGTCGACGACGGCCAGATCGCAGTGATCAGCGGCCTGCTCGACGACAACGAGCGCCGCACGATCGAGAAGATCCCGCTGCTCGGCGACATTCCGGTGCTCGGCCATTTGTTCACGTCGAAGGCGAAACAGCGGTCGAAGACCAATCTGATGATCTTCATCCGCCCGACGATCCTGCGCACCGCGGAGGACAGCCGCAAGCTGACGGAGCAGCGCTACGGCTATGTCCGGCTGCAGCAGGGCTTGCAGGAGCCGGGCGCCGAGCCGTCGATCGACCAGCTCGTCCGCGATTACATGGGCGCCGCGCCGCCGATTCCGTCCGGCCCGACCCCCGGCAGCATCGAAGACCCGCGCATCGCGGTCCCGGTACGGACCTCGACGATGGTCGTCCGGCCCAAGAAATGATCATCCGCGAAGGCCACGAGATCGACGCTCTTCCTTCCCCCCTCCCGCAAGCGGGAGGGGCCGGGGGTGGGCGCCCGACCTCCTCGATCGGTATCGTTGAAGGAGAGCGCGAGCCCACCCCCGGCCCCTCCCGCTTGCGGGAGGGGGGAAGTGATGTGGTCTTCTCCAGCGGTGGTGGCCTCGACATCCCCCAGATCACCATCCCCTACGCGTTCGCCCGAAAATTCGGCGTCGTCATCGACCACACCGACACCGATTCCCACCTGACGATCGCGATGCGCGCCGGCGCCGACCCGAAAGTCCTGCTCGAACTCCGCCGCTACCTCGCCCGCCCGTTCGACGTGACCTTCGTCGAACAGATCGCCTTCGACCGCCTCCTGTCCAACGTCTACGCGATGGACGGCCAGGCCAACGCGCTCGCCGCGGTCGGCATGGGCGACGAACTCGACCTACTCGCGGGCGACATGCCGACCGCGGAGGATCTGCTCGACACCGCCGACGACGCGCCTGCGATCCGCCTCATCAACGGCATCATCGCCGACGCCGCGCGCAACGGCGTGTCGGATATCCACATCGAACCCTACGAGACCGGCCTAGTTGTCCGCATGCGGATCGACGGCGTGCTGCGCGAGACGCTGCGGATGCCGCCCAACGTCGCGCCGGTCGTCGTCAGCCGCATCAAGGTGATGGCGCGCCTCGACATCGCCGAGCGCCGCGTGCCGCAGGACGGCCGCATGGGGCTGACGCTGGGCGGCAAGCTGCTCGACGTCCGCGTCTCGACGCTGCCGAGCCGCGCAGGCGAGCGGGTGGTGCTGCGTATCCTCGACAAGGAGAATGCCGGCATCGATCTCGAAGCGCTCGGCCTGCCGCCCGCGCTGTTCGCGCTGTTGAACGAAGCGCTGAGCGAACCCAACGGCATCATCCTCGTCACCGGCCCGACCGGCTCGGGCAAGACCACCTCGCTCTACGCCGCGCTCCGCCTGCTCAACGACGGCAGCCGCAACATCCTGACGGTCGAGGACCCGGTCGAGTACGCCGTCGACGGCGTCGGCCAGACTCAGGTGAACCCGAAGGTCGGCCTGACCTTCGCCGCAGGTTTGCGGGCGATCCTCCGCCAGGATCCCGACGTCGTGATGGTCGGCGAAATCCGCGACCGCGAGACCGCCGAGATCGCGGTGCAGGCATCGCTCACCGGGCATCTCGTGCTGTCGACCGTCCACACCAACGACGCGATCGGCGCGATCACCCGCATGCGCGACATGAAGGTCGAGAGCTTCCTGCTCGCCTCGACGCTGCGCGCGGTGATCGCCCAGCGCCTCGTCCGCCGCCTGTGCCCGACCTGTCGCAAGGCCGTCCCCGCCTCGGACACCGTCGCCCCGTTGCTCGGCATCGCCCCCGAGGCGATCGTCTACGTCGCGCAAGGCTGCGACGACTGCAACCAGACCGGTTACAAGGGCCGCATCGGCGTCTTCGAAGCGGTCCGCATCGACGACACCATCCGCCGCCTGATCAACACCGACGGCCACGAATCCGAAATCACCGCGCACGCCTTCGCGAAATCCCCGAACCTGGCGCAGTCGGCGCGCGACCTAGTCCTGTCCGGCCAGACCACCGCCGAAGAAGCGGTAAGAGTATCCCGCCGCGACACGACCGAAGTCGTGCCCGAGGTGACCGATGCGTAACGCCTCTTCCCCCCTCCCTGAAAGGGAGGGGCCGGGAGTGGGTAGGCCGGCTCGGGCCACCGCCCCCCGCGTCATAAACCAACCCACCCCCAACCCCTCCCTTCCAGGGAGGGGAGCAGGTCGTGGCTGATTTCGACTATATCGCGATCGACACCAAAGGCGCCGAGCGACGCGGCCACGTCGCCGCGCCCGACATCGACGTCGCGCGCGCTACCCTCGACGCGCGCAAATTCTACGTCGTGAAGATCACCCCCGGCGCGCCCCCACAGGCAACCAAGGGCCGCCCGCTCTTCGGTCTCCAGCTCGGCACGCCAAAGATGTCGGGCAAGAACCTCACCCTCTTCACCCGCCAGCTCGCCACCCTGAACCGCGTCTCGCCGCTCGAGGAATCGCTCCGTACCATCACCCGCCAGACCGAGCAGGACAGCGTTCGCACGATCGTCCAGCACGTCCACGCCGGCGTCGTCGAAGGCCGCCGCCTCGCCGACGCAATGGCACGGGAACCCAAGAGCTTCCCGCCACTCTACCGCGCGATGGTCTCGGCCGGCGAAAGTTCGGGCTCGCTTCCGACCATCCTCGACCGCCTCGCTGCCCTGCTCGAACGCCAGGCCGAAATCCGCGGCAAGCTCATCACCGCGTTGGCCTATCCCTCCATCCTCGCGCTCGTCGCGCTGGGCGTAGTGACCGCCCTGATGATGTTCGTCGTGCCCCAGGTGGTCGAGCAATTCGACACAGTTGGCCAGCAATTACCGTTACTTACGCGCATGGTCATGGCCTTCTCCGCCTTCCTCGTCGGCTATTGGTGGGTGATCGCTCTTGGCCTAACCCTGTCTAACCTTCTTTTGTGGCGCGCCCTCAAGGACCCTACCTTCCGCCTCGCTTTCGACAGCTGGCTGCTCCGCATTCCGATGCTCGGCCGGCTGATCCGAGACCTCCATGCGGCCCGCATGGCGCGCACCCTTGGCACGATGGTCGCGAGCCGCCTGCCGCTGCTCGACGGCCTCAATCTCACCGCCAGCACGATCCACAACCGCCGCCTGCGCCAGGCATCCGACCAGATCGTCGACGCGATCCGCGGCGGTGGCAGCCTTTCCGCCGCGATGCGCCGCGCCGGCGTCTTCCCGCCGCTGCTGACCTATCTCGCGGCGAGCGGCGAAGCCGCCGGTCGCCTCGACGAGATGCTGGAGCGCGCCGCCGACTATCTCGAGCGCGAGTTCGACCGCTTCACCGCCACCGCACTCTCGTTGCTCGAACCGCTGATCATCGTCGTGATGGGCGGCATCGTCGCGACGATCGTGCTATCCATCCTGCTCCCGATCCTCCAGCTCAACACGCTGGCCGGACAATGAGGTCGTACATGCGTCCAGAAGACAAAAAGAAGCGCCGCGAGGCCGGCTTTACCCTCGTCGAGTTGATGGTGGTGATCGTCATCATCGGCCTGCTCGCGACGATCGTCGCGCTCAACGTGCTGCCCTCGGGCGACACCGCGCGGATTCAGAAGGCGAAGGCCGACATCGCCCAGATCGAGGGCGGGCTTGAACTGTACAAGCTCCAGAACATGACCTTCCCCAACACCTCGCAAGGGTTGAACGCGCTGGTCACCGCGCCCGCCGGCCTGACCGATCCCTCGCGCTATCAGCGCGGCGGCTATCTCAAGAAGCTGCCCAACGATCCCTGGGGTCGCCCATATCTCTACGCGTCACCCGGCACGCACGGCGAGGCCGACGTCTGGACCTTCGGGGCCGACGGCAAGGAAGGCGGCGAGGGGATCGATGCCGATATCGGCAGCTGGCAGTAAGTCCTTGGACTGGGTCCCCGCCGACGCGGGGACACTTTCGCGGAGGCGCGAAAGTGGTTTCACGCCTCCGTGGCGCTACGCCGAACGCGGCTTCACGCTGGTCGAGCTGATGGTCGTCGTCACGATCATCGGCCTCGCATCGGCGGTGGCCGTGCTCGTGATGCCCGACCCGCGCGGCCGTGTGCTCGACGAGGCGACGCGTTTCGCCCTGCGCACCCGCGCCGCGCATGATTCGGCAATCGTCGACGCGCGTCCGGTCAGCGTCTGGGTCACCGGCGGCGGCTATGGCTTCGACCAACGGCTGGCAGGGGGCTGGACGCCGATCGCCGAGAAACCGATGCGCGTCGAACGCTGGAACGACGGCACCAGGGCCAGCATCGGTGACGCCAGCGGTCGTATGCGCGTAACCTTCGACCCGACCGGACTTGTCGATCGCCCCGCGGAAATCCGGCTCGACCGCGGCGGGGTTGCGGCGACCGTGCATATCGACGCCGACGGCAGCGTGCGCGCCGATGCAGGCTGAGCGCGGCTTTACTCTAATAGAAATTATGGTCGCGCTGGCCGTCTTCAGCCTCGCGGCGATGGCGCTCGTGCGTCTGGAAAGCGCGACGATCCGCGGCGCCTCGATCCTCGACGAAACCCTCGTTGCGCAGATGGTCGCCCGCAACGTCGCGATCGAGGCGGTGACCGACGCGCAACCGCCAACCGCAGGCCGCGTCACGGGCGTCGAGACGAACGGCGGCCAGGCCTGGACCTGGACCCGGCAGGTCAGCGCGCTCGGCGGCTCGCGCGTGCTGCGGATCGACGTGGTGGTCGCCGACCGTACCGGCACCCAACTCGGCCGCCTGACGATGGTCCGCCCCGCGCCGAACGTCGCGACCCCGCAGGCGGCCACATCATGAGCCGGGGTCGTCGCAACACTGCGATCGGTACGGACGAGGTGGCGACGTCGGCAGGCGAGGCGGGCTTTACGCTGATCGAGGTCATGGTCTCGCTGATGATCTTCGGGATGATCGCCGCGGCGGGCGTTGCCATTCTGTCGTTCAGCGTCAGAGCACAGAGTTCGACCGGCGCCAAGCTCGACGATATCAGCGCGCTGACCCGAACGATGTCGATCCTCTCCGCGGATCTTGCCCAGGCCTCGAATCGCGTCACGCGCGACGAAGCCGGAACGCGCATACCGGCGTTCGTCGGCGAGAGCGGATCGGGCGTCACGCCGATGCTCCGCCTCGTCCGCGCCGGCTGGAGCAATATCGACGGTACCGCACGGTCCAACCTGCAAAAGGTCGCCTACCGCGTCGATGCGGGCACGCTCCAGCGGATCGCCTATCCGATGATCGACGGTGCCCAGCCTCTGCCGCCGGCCGCGCTGCTGACGCGCGTGCGCCAGGTCGGCCTTCGATACCGGATCGCCGGCGGCTGGAGCGATCGCTGGGACGGAGCAGGCGGCGCGCCCTTGCCCGACGCGATGGAATTGCGTGTCCAACGCGACGATGGGACGCAGTTTCGCCAGATGTTCCTGGTCGGCACCGGCTACACGCCGATGCCCGCCGACATCAGCGAGGCTGGTTCTCCGGCGACCCCCGCCTCGCAACAGGGGGCGTCCGGTGCAAACTGACCCTTTGCCATCGCGCGGTATTGAGCGGGGGCCGGAGCGGGGCGCCGCGTTGCTGACCGTGCTGATGCTGGTCGCGATCATCGCCGTGATGGCGGGCGCCGCGCTCGAAAAGCTGCGGCTGTCGACGCGGTTGGCGGGGAATGCCGCGACCGGCGAGCAGGCGCGCGCCTATGCGCTGGCCGCCGAGACGATGGCGCTCACCCGCATCTCGAATCTGCTCGGCCAGAGCTCGAAGCGGGTCACGCTCGCGGGTAATTGGAGCAATACCCCGTTCGGTCTGCCGGTCCCCGGTGGCTTCGCGACCGCGCGCGTGCGGGATGGTGCGAACTGCTTCAACCTCAACAGCCTGGTGCGGATGACCGGACCCGGCGTTTACACGACGCAACGCGAGGCCCGCCCGCAATTCGTCCGCCTGATGCGGCTCCTCGACGTGCCGGTACAGGTCGCCGAACAGGTCGCGGCAGGCACGGCGGACTGGATCGACACCGATCAGGATCAGGAGCAGATGGGCGCGGAGGATGGCGCCTATCTGGGGCGCGAGACGCCGTATCGTACCGCGGGTACGCTGATGACCGACCCGAGCGAGTTGCGGGCCGTGCTCGGCATGACCCCTGAGATCTACGCCAGGCTGCGGCCCTGGATCTGCACGCTGCCGATCGCGAAACCGTCGCCGATCAACGTCAATACGCTGTTGCCCGAACAGGCGGTGCTGTTGGCGATGATGTATCCCGATACGCTGTCGATCGGCAACGCGCAGCAGGCGCTGCTGCGGCGGCCGGTACAGGGCTATGGCGAGATCGGCCAGATGCAGACGAGCCTGTCGCTGCTCGGGGCGCCGGCGATCGGGCCAGGCGCGGAAGCCACGGTCGTCTCGAAATGGTTCACGCTCGATATCGACGTGACGCTGGGGCGCACGCAAATGCAGGAACGTGCGCTGATCGACGCTAGCCGGGTTCCCGCGCAGCTCGTATCGCGGCAATGGGGCGAGCCATCATGACCACTTTGTTGTTCCTTCCCGCCGGCGAGACCGGATATCGCTGGATGCGCGTCGTGGACGCGCGCGTGGTCGGGGAGGGGGAAGGCATCCCCGCCGCGATCGACGAAGAGATGATCGCGGTGGCGCCGGCCGATGCGGTAACGCTGCACTGGGCGGAATTACCCTCGCGCTCGACGGCGCAGGCGACCGCCGCCGCGCGGATACTGGCGGCCGAGGCTAGCGCATCGCCGCTGGCCGAACTCCATGTCGCGGTCGGGGACGAGGGCGCGAGCGACCGTCCGATCGGCGTCGTCGGCGCGGCCACGATGCGCGACTGGCTGCGGATGCTCGCCGAGGCCGGCGTCGATCCGGTCGCCGTCATCCCCGCGCCGATGCTCCTGCCGCGCCCGGAAGAGGGGTACGCGCGGGCAGAGCTTGCCGGCAGCGGCGTTGTGCGCGGTATGTCGAGCGGGTTCGCCGACGAGGCGCGGCTGACCGAGCTCGTGACCGGCGGCACCGCGCCGGCGACGATCGACCGCGATACGCTGGAGGCGGCGATCGTTGCCGCTGCCGCATCGCCAACGCTCGACCTGCGGCAGGGGCCGTTCGCGCGGCGGCGCAGGTTCGCGATCGACTGGCGGCTGATCCGGCGGCTTGCCCTCCTGTCGCTGACGATCCTGGCCGTGACGCTGGCCATCTCGCTCGTCCGCATCGCCAAATACAGCTTCGGCGCCGATGCGTTGGAGGCGGAAGCCAACACGGTGGCCGTCACCGGCCTGCCGCGCGGCGAGACCGTGGTCGACGCGGCCCGCCAGCTGGACGAGCGCCTGTCGCGCGTGCGCGGGCCGGGGCTCGGTTTCACCAATACGACCGCGGCGGCGTTCGCGGCGGTGCGCGCCACGCCCGGCACCGAAGTCACCGGGCTCGATTTCCAGGCGAACGGCGACCTGCGACTGTCGGTAGCGGTCGAGCGCGAGGCGTTGGCTACCGATCTCAAGCGCGCGCTGGAGGCGGCAGGCTTTACCGTTCGCGCTGGCGTGTTCCAGGCGGCGGCCGGGCGCGTGACGGGTGAACTTACGATCAGTCCAGCATCGGGGAGCGGACGATGACTGGCCTGAAGACATGGTTCGAAGGACGTTCGCTCAGGGAGCGGCGCCTGCTGCTCGTGATGGCCGCGCTCGCGGTGCTGACGGTGCTGTGGGCGGTGATCATCCGTCCGGTCGGCGATGGCCTGTCGAGCGCCCGCGAGCGTCATGCCAGCGCAGTGACGCGTCTCGGCGAGACTCGCGCACAGGTCGCCACGTTGCGCGATATCCAGCGGACGCGCGCGACGCCGCTGACCGGGGCACTCGCCGACGTGGTGCGTGCCGAGGCCGACCAGGCCGGTTTCGCGCTCGCGTCGCTCGATCAAGATGGTGCGGACCGCGTCCGTGTCGGTATCCAGTCGGCTCGGCCCGCCGCGCTGACCGCGTGGCTCGCGCGGCTCGAACGGCTCGGGATTCTGGTCGATTCGGTGGCAATGACCGACAAGGGCGACAAGACCGTCGGCGTCGCACTCACGTTGAAGGCACGTGCGGCATGAGGCGGATTCGTTTGCGCACCGGCCCCGCCGCGCTGTTCGGCGGGATGCTGTTGATTGCGCTGATCGTGTTCATGCCGATGCGCGCAGTGCTCGGCTGGGTCGGTGTCGGCGACGAGGGTCTGGTTGCACGGCGCGTGTCGGGCACGATCTGGGGCGCGACTTTGACCGACACACGGTTCGGCGATCTTGCGCTCGGCAACCTGCACGCACGGCTGTCGCCCCTGCCGCTACTGGTCGGTCGCGCGACGATCGTCTTCGCCGGTCCCGAATCGGTATCCGCCAAACCTCTCAAAGGGTCGGCGAGCGTCAGCCGCCACGGTTTCGGCGTCGACCACATGACCGCCACCGTCGCGACCGGCCGGCTGTTCGCGCCGGTGCCCGTCTCTGCGCTCGATCTGGACGACGTGTCGGTTCGCTTCCGCGATGGCCAGTGCGAAGCCGCTGAGGGCCGCGTCCGTGCGACACTGGCCGGCGACGTCGGCGGGATCGCCCTGCCGCAGTCGGTGAGCGGCACCGCGCGCTGCGACGGCACCGCTTTGCTCCTGCCGCTGGCCAGCCAGGCCGGGACCGAAAGCATCGCGCTCAGGATCGAAGGGACAGGGACCTACCGCGCCGAACTGTCGCTGCGCCCGTCCGATCCGCTGGCCGTCCAGAAGCTCGAACAGGCCGGCTTCGTAAACGGCCCGAACGGCTACCGGCTCGCGATCGAAGGACGATTTTGACGCGTTTGTGCAAGTCGGCGGTTGACGGGGACCGACGACCCCCGCTAGGGGCGACGCCTTCGCGGCGATCGTAGTTCAATTGGTTAGAGCGTCGGCTTGTGATGCCGGATGTTGCGGGTTCAAGTCCCGTCGGTCGCCCCATTATCTCAGTATTTTCGACGAGCCCCCGCGCCGCGGGCGCTTTGGGCTGGTCAAACGCCCCAGAAAATAATATTTCGCCTCCCGGTAATTTTATTCCTCCTCAGGAGCCGGCGATGACAGCGGTTTGGGACCTTCCCGATTTCGACGACCACGAGGGCGTACACGCCTTCACCGATCCCGAATCGGGCCTGCGCGCGGTAATTGCGCTGCACTCCACCAAGCTCGGGCCGGCTGCTGGCGGCACGCGCTTCTGGCATTATGCCGATAACGGTCGCGCGGTGACCGACGCGCTGCGCCTGTCGCGCGGCATGAGCTTCAAGAACGCGATGGCTGGGCTCGAACTCGGCGGCGGCAAGGGCGTGGTCCTCGCGGCCAAGCCCGGCGATGTCATCACGACGGCGCAGCTCGAGGCGTTCGGCCGCGCTGTCGATTCGCTCGGCGGACGCTATGTGACGGCGGAAGACGTCGGCATGTCCGAAGAGCGGATGAAGGTGATCGCCACGCAGACGCGCTACGTCTCCGGGCTGCCGGTCGCGAGCGGCGCTGCCGGCGGCGATCCCGGGCCGTACACCGCGCTCGGCATCTATCTCGGCGTAAAGGCGGCGGCGCAGCGTGGCCTCGGCGCGACCGACATGAAGGGCATCCGCGTCGCGATCCAGGGTGTCGGTTCGGTCGGCGGCGGTCTCGCGCGGTTGCTTGCCAAGGACGGTGCCGTGTTGACGCTGGCCGATGTCGACGAAGGCCGTGCGCAGAAGCTCGCCGGTGAACTCGGCGCGACCGCGGTTGCGGCCGAGGCGATCCTGACGACCGAGGCGGATATCTTCAGCCCGAACGCCCTGGGTGCGATCCTGACCGAAATGTCGATCGCGGCGTTGAAGGCGAAGGTCGTTGCAGGCGGTGCGAACAACCAGTTGAGCGTGCGCGAGGACGGTGCGCGCCTGCATGCCCGCGGTATCCTGTACGCGCCGGACTACGTGATCAACGCGGGCGGGATCATCAACGTCGGGCTCGAATATCTCGGTCATGGTGACGAGGCCGAGGTGAAGGCACGGATCGCGCGTATCCCCGAGCGTCTGACCCAGGTCTGGGACGAAAGCGATCGCTCGGGCGAGCCATCGTCGGACGTCGCGGACTCGATCGCCAAGCGCCTGATCGGAAGGTAAAACAAGGGAGCCTACCCCGCCTGCTGGGGGGTGTTCCAACTCGTCCCGTCATCCTGACGAAAGTCAGGATCCAGATAAACGAAGCGCCACCCTGTGCGACTCTGGATCCTGACTTTCGTCAGGATGACGGCGTGCAGGGAATGGGTTCCTCCCGCTCGGTGGGTAGAGGGGACTAAGTCCGAGGTGACAGCCTCGTATTGTTGCCATATTGGCTACACCCAGTGGCCACCCTACACGCCTTCGCAAACCCCGCGCGCTTCCTGAAGATCGCCAAGCCGTTGACGCCGTTGCTCTTCTGGGCCGGCGTCGCGCTCATCGTCCTCGGGTGCTGGGCGGGCCTTACCCAGACCCCGCCCGATTATCTCCAGGGCGAGACGGTCCGCATCCTCTACATCCACGTCCCCGCCGCTTGGCTGGGCATGGGCGGATGGAGCGGGATCGCGATTTCCAGCATCATGTTCCTCGTCTGGCGCCATCCGCTGGCCAGCGTCGCCGCGCGTGCGATCGCGCTGCCCGGCGCGGTGTTCGCGGCGCTGTGCCTGATGACCGGCTCGATCTGGGGGCGGCCGACCTGGGGAACGTGGTGGCAATGGGATGGCCGGCTGACCTCGATGCTGCTGCTGTTCTTCGTCTATCTCGGCTATATGGCGCTCGCGAAGGCCGATACGGATCGAGGCGGCGACGGGCGCGTGCCGGCACTCTACGGGATCGCCGGATCGGTGCTGCTGCCGATCATCCGCTATTCGGTGGTGTGGTGGAACACGCTCCACCAGGGCCCCAGCATCGGGCTGACCAAGTCGACGATCGACGGCTCGATCCTGTGGCCGCTGCCGATCATGCTGGCCGGCTTCACCTTCGTGTTCGCGGGGATCGTGCTGATGCGGATGCGGACGATGCTCGCCGTTGCGAAAACCGAAGCCCGCATGCGCCGGATGGCCAGATCATGAACCCGTGGCCGTTTGTGACCGCTGCTTATGTCGTGACTTTGGGTGGCGGCGCGATCATCGCTTTGCTGAGCTATGTGGCGATGCGTAGGGCCGAGAAATGAAGGCCAAGCATCAACGTCTCACCCTTGCACTGCTCGCAGTCGGCGCCGTCATCGTCGCAGGCCTGCTGGCGCTGTCGGCCCTCAAGGACCAGGCCGCATTCTTCTACGCGCCGTCCGACGTGCGTCGTGATGGACTGCCGCTCGGTCGCGCGGTACGCCTCGGCGGGATGGTCGAGGGCGGTTCAGTGAAGCGCGCAGCCGACGGCATCACCGTCCATTTCGTCGTCACCGACGGGCAGGCAACCACGCCGGTCGTGTTCGCCGGCATCGTCCCCGACCTGTTCCGCGAGAAATCGGGCGTCGTCGCCGAGGGCCAGTTCCAGCCGAACGGTAGCTTCGTCGCCTCGAACCTACTCGCCAAGCATGACGAGAAATACATGCCGCCGGAAATGGCCGGCAAGATGCACGAGACCAAGACGCTCGAACCGGACGCAAAGCAGTGATCGCCGAAGCGGGCCTCGCCGCGCTCTGGTTCGCGGGCGCGCTGGCTGCGTTGCAGCTGGTGATGGCGGCGATCGGCATCGCGCGCGATCGTGACGATGTGGCGGCGGCGGTACGACCTGTGGCGATCGTCCAGGGGCTGCTTGCGCTGCTGGCGATGGCGCTCCTGATCGAGCTGTTCCTCGAGTCTGACATGTCGGTGAAGCTGGTCGTCGAGAACAGTCATTCCGCCAAGCCCTGGCTTTACAAGTTCGCCGGCGCATGGGGGAATCACGAAGGCTCGATGCTGCTCTGGGTGACGATTCTCGGGCTCGCCGGCGGGGCGGTCGCAATTTTCGAGCGCTCGTTGCCCGAACGTACACTGACCGCGACGCTTGGCGCGCAGGCGACGATCGCGCTTGGTTTCTACGCGTTCCTGCTGTTCTCCTCGAACCCTTTCGCGCGGCTCAACCCGGCGGCGGCGGATGGCCTGGGGCTCAACCCACTGCTGCAGGACCCCGGTTTGGCGTTCCATCCGCCGACGCTCTACACGGGGTATGTCGGGCTCTCGGTCGCGTTCTCGTTCGCGGTTGGTGCCCTTGTCACGCGTGATGTGGGGCCAGCGTTCGCGAAAGCGATGCGCCCTTGGGTGCTGATCGCGTGGATATTCCTGACGCTGGGCATCACCGCGGGGTCGTATTGGGCGTATTACGAACTCGGCTGGGGCGGCTGGTGGTTCTGGGATCCGGTCGAGAACGCCTCCCTGATGCCGTGGCTCGCGGCGACCGCGCTGCTTCACTCGGTGACGGTGCTCGCGACGCGCGACGGCCTGCGCGCGTGGACGATCATGCTGGCGGTCGTCGCGTTCTCGATGTCGATGATCGGCACGTTCCTGGTCCGCTCGGGCATCCTGACGAGCGTCCACGCGTTCGCGGTCGATCCGGAGCGTGGCGCGTTCATCCTGGCGTTGCTGGCGATCTACATCGGCGGCGCGCTGGCGCTGTTTGCGGCGCGGATCGGCACCGTCCGCGCCGGCACGACCTTCGATCCGGTCAGCCGCGAGGGCGCGCTGGTCGCGAACAACCTGCTGTTGTCGGTGATTCTCGGGATCGTCCTGATCGGCACGCTCTATCCGATCGTCGCGGCGAGCTTTGGCGTGCAGCTATCGGTCGGACCGCCGTTCTTCAACAAGGCGGCGGGGCCGATCGCGTTGCTGCTGGTCGCGGTGATGGCGGTCGGGCCGCTGCTGCGCTGGCGACGCGACGATGCGAAGGCGGTGCTCGGCCGTGTGATGGTGCCGATCGGTGCGACACTGGTCGCGGCGATCGCACTGCTGTTCGTCTGGCCGGGCGTGCTACCTTGGGCGGGGCTGTCGCTTGCAGCCGGTCTTGCGGTCGCCAGCGTCGCGCCGCTGTGGAAGCGCAATCTCAAGCGCACGCCGCTGTTCACCTACGGCATGGTCATCGCGCATCTCGGCATCGCGGTCAGTCTTGCCGGCATGGCCTCGGATAGCGCCTTCACCCAGGAAACCCTGGTCGCGGTACGCACGGGCGAGCCGGCGCGGGTCGGTCCCTACACCGTGACGCTCGACGGCATCGCGCCGGTGATCGGCGAAAACTGGTCGGCATTGGAAGCGCGCCTTACCGCGACGCGCGGCAGCAGCGAGCGCATCCTCCGCCCGCAGCTCCGCTTCTTCGCCAATCCGCCGACCAGCACCAACGAGTCCGCCATCCTGACGGTGCTCGACGGTCAGCTCTATACCGTGCTCGGCCAGCCGGACGGGCAGGGACGGTGGCAGCTTCGACTGTGGTGGAAGCCGTTCGTGACGTTGATCTGGTTCGGCGGCGTCTTGATCGCGCTGGGCGGCATGCTGTCGTTGCTCGGCCGGGTGCGGCGCGAGCGGCGGGCGACGATGCGGACACAATGGGCATGAAGCGGTTCGTACTCTGGGCGCCGCTGGCGATCTTTGCGCTGCTGTTCGCGGTGGTGGCGAGCGGGCTGTTCCGGCCGGCGGAGAAGGTGGTGCGGTCGGCGATGATCGGCAAGCCGCTCCCCGATTTCGCGTTGCCGGCGATGGTCCCCGGCAAGCCGGGCTTGAGCAGCGCATCGTTCCGGCAGGGCAAGCCGCGGTTGCTCAACGTGTTCGCGAGCTGGTGCATCCCGTGCATCGCCGAGGCGCCGCAACTGATGCGGCTGAAGGCGATGGGCGTGCCGGTCGACGCGATCGCGATCCGCGATACCGCGCCGGCGATCGCCGGGTTCCTGCGGCGTAATGGCGATCCCTACGAGCGGATCGGCAGCGACAAGGCGAGCCAGGTGCAATTGGCACTCGGCTCGTCGGGCGTGCCGGAGACGTTCGTGATCGACGGTCGCGGAATCGTCGTGAAGCAGATCATCGGCGATATCCGGCCGGAGAATGTGGCGGAGATCGTGCAAGCTGTGAAGGACGCGCGGTGAACGGGCGTAACCTAGTTCCCCTTCCGCTTGCGGGAGGGGTTAGGGGAGGGGCTTCTCCCCGCTTAACGAGCGCGCGTTCGCGTCATGCCCTCCCCCGACCCCTCCCGCGAGCGGGAGGGGAGGTTCTTGCGGCGCTGTTGCTGTGCATGTCGCCTGCATTCGCGCAGCCGGTCACGCCGCCAGCCCGTTATGCAAACGTGCAGCTCGCCGATCCCGCCAAGGAAGCGTCCGCGCGCGCGCTCATGGAGACGCTGCGGTGCCTCGTCTGCCAGGGCCAGTCGATCGCCGACAGCGATGCCGACATGGCCGCCGACATGCGCGCGCTCGTCCGCGAACGGATCGAGCGTGGGGAGAAGCCCGCGTCGATCCGCGACTGGCTGATTGCGCGCTACGGCGATTACGTGACCTATGATCCGCCGCTGTCGGGGCTGACATGGCCGCTGTGGCTCGCGCCGATCCTGCTGCTGGGCGTCGGCGGCTGGATCGCGCGGTCGAGCTTCCGGCGGAGGACACGCTGATGGGCTGGGTATGGCTTGCCGTGATCGGTGCGGGCGTGTTTGCGCTGCTCGCGGTGCTGAAGGTCGATCGGCTGTTGTGGACGATGGTTGCGTCGGCTTTGATGCTGGGCGCGGCGGGCTATGCGTTGCAGGGGCAGCCGGGGCTCGCCGGGCATCCAGTCGCCACCGGGCTTGCGCCGACGCCCGACGATGGCGCGATGCTCGAGCTGCGCGACCAGATGCTGGAGCGGTATACCGGTGCGGCGGCATATCTGGTGGCTGCCGATGCGATGACGCGGATCGGCGACCGCCGCGCGGCGGTGCAGGTATTGCTCGGCGGGATCCGGATCGCGCCGAAGAGCTTGGTGCTGTGGACGGGGTTGGCAAATGCGCTGTCCGCACATGATGCGAACCAGGTTTCGCCGCCCGCGTTGTTTGCGTTTCAGCAGGCGATGCGACTAGCCCCGAAACATCCCGCGCCGCCGTTCTTTCTGGGGCTGGCGTATGTCAGAGCAGGGGAGTTCGCCAAGGCTCGGCCGTATTGGGCGAAGGCACTGGCGCTGACGCCGGCTGACATTTCGTATCGTGGCGAAATCGCGACGCGACTGGCGTTGCTCGATCGATTGCTGGCGGCGCAGGACGTTCCGGGACGACCCTGAAGATCTCGTCATTCCCGCCGAAGCCGGGATCCATATTGGCAAACTATGGCGATCGATCACCGAGTCTGGAGTTTATGGATCCCCGCCTCCGCGGGATGACGGCATTGGGGAAGGTCCGGGGCCGGGTAGCGATAATCTCTGGCTGGCGGCCCCTTACTGTCCCCGGCCGGTCTTCGCCTGAAGCTCGTCGATCTTCTTCGACGCATCCGCCTTGGTCAGCGTCTCGTCGAATTCTTCGTGTGCTTCCTCGGACAGCGTCTTGAGGTAGCTCGCCTGCGCACCGGTCATCTTCTCGTCGCCGGTGGTCCAGTCGTCCGGGTCCTTCTCGGCGTTCGAGAACGGTTCGGACTTGGGGTTCGGGGTGTCGGACATGGGTAATTCCTTTCCCCTGTCCAACACCCGTGTTCCGTATCCGTTCCCGAGTCAGCCGGCCCATGCCTCGTAAGGTAAACCTAGATCATCGGCGACCGCCTTGTAGGCGATCTTGCCCTTGTAGACGTTCAGCCCGTTGGCGAGGTGCGGGTCGGCCTTCATCGCGGCCTCGGCGCCAAGATTCGCGAGCTTCAGCGCAAACGGCAGCGTCGCGTTGTTCAGCGCGAACGCCGATGTCCGTGCGACCGCGCCGGGCATGTTGGCGACGCAGTAATGGATCACGCCGTCGACTTCGAACACCGGATCCTCGTGCGTCGTCGCGTGCGACGTCTCGAAGCACCCGCCCTGATCGATCGCGATGTCGACCAGCACCGAGCCGCGCTTCATCGTCTTGAGCATCTCGCGTGTCACCAGCTTCGGTGCAGCGGCCCCCGGCACCAGCACCGCGCCGATCACCAGATGCGCGTTCTTCACCGCCGCTGCGATCGCTGCCTTCGAGGCATAGGCGGTCTTGATCTGGCTGGAGAAGAACATGTCGAGTTCGGCCAGGCGGTCGTTCGAGATGTCGTAGATCGTCACGTCGGCGCGCATGCCGACCGCCATCTGCGCGGCGTTGACGCCCGAGACGCCGCCGCCCAGAATCGCGACCTTGGCCGGCGCGACACCGGGCACGCCGCCGAGCAGGACGCCACGTCCGCCCTGCTCCTTCTCGAGATAATGCGCGCCGACCTGCACCGACATGCGGCCTGCGACCTCGGACATCGGCTTCAGCAGCGGCAGCCCGCGGCGATTGTCGGTGACGGTCTCGTACGCGATGCAGGTCGCGCCGGACTTCATCAGCCCCTCGGCCTGTGGCTTGTCGGCGGCGAGGTGGAGGTAGGTGAACAGCAGGTGGCGCGGTTCGAGCATCGCGATCTCGCCCGGCTGCGGCTCCTTGACCTTCACGATCATGTCGGCACCGGCGAACACTGCGGCCGCGGTCGGCAGGATCGTCGCGCCCGCGTCGATATAGTCCTGGTCCTCGAAATCGATGCCGGCACCCGCCTGCGTCTCGACGACGACCTCGTGACCGGCGGCGACCAGTTCGGCGACCGACGGCGGCGTCAGGCCGACGCGATATTCGTGGTTCTTGATTTCCTTGGGGACACCGACGCGCATTGATTCCACTCCATTATCGTTTGCGCGATACTAGCGCGCCTTGGACGGGAAGGGTTCGCAAACTCGTTTCGATACGGTAGCGCGTTTGCAAGATGCGTGCATCAATCGCCATCAGAACGAGAGAATCTTGAGCGCTACGATCGAACGCAGGATTCTGGACCTGCTCGCCGCCAATTCCGACCTGACCAGCGCCGAACTCGGCGACGCGGTCGGCCTCTCGGCGAGCGCCGCGCATCGCCGGGTCGCGCAGCTTCGGGAGAGCGGCGCGATCACCGGCTACCGTGCCGTCCTGTCGAGGGCCGCGCGCGGCGACCCGAGCATCGTCCTCGTCAACGTGACGCTGCGGGACCAGCGCAAGGAGACGATGGCCGCGTTCGAGGCGGAGATCGTCGACTGCCCGCAGGTTGTGCAATGCTTCCTGATGAGCGGCGAGGCGGATTACATGCTCCATGTCGAGATCCGCGACGGCGAGACGTTCGAGCGCATTCACCGCGAGACGTTGTCGCAACTGCCGGGGGTGACGCGGCTGGCGTCGCACTTCGTGATCCGCGAGGTCGTCACGCGTTGAAGGCCCGCGGCTCTTCTCCCCTTCCCGGAAGGGAGGGGCGGGGGTGGGTCGGCTTCCGTATTGTCGGACGTCGGCGGCACAAGCGGACCGACCCACCCCCAACCCCTCCCTTTCAGGGAGGGGAGAACTTCTCCCGCTGACGTTTTACTGCGCACGCAGGAATCCAGGATCACGAGCGATATCCCCCGTTACCCTGGGCTCCTGCGTGCGCAGGAGAACATGAGTGATCAGCCCCGGTTAATCCACGCTAACCGCGCCGCCGTTGCCGCCCTTTACCCCTCATGCTAAATGCGCGCGCTTGGGGCACAGGGTGAAATCGGAAATTCGATGAAGATTGCTGCACTTCCGGGTCGATTCACCGTCCAGTGAGCGTCGACCAGACCGCCGCGGCTTCGACCGTGCCACCCGCCAATCTCGATCTCGAGACGGGGCATCACAATTCGGACGGCATGCTGAAGCTCGCCTTCGGGGCGATCGGCATCGTCTTCGGCGATATCGGCACGAGCCCGCTCTATGCCTTTCGCGAGACCTTCGCCGGCCACCACAAGCTCGCGCTCGACGCGGCGCACATCATGGGCGTCATCAGCCTGATGTTCTGGTCGATGATGATCGTCGTGACGGTCAAATACGTCATCATCATCATGCGCGCCGACAACAAGGGCGAGGGCGGAAGCCTCGCCTTGCTCGCGCTCGTCTCGGGCAAGACCAAGACGAGGCGCTGGAGCAAGGGCATCATCCTGCTCGGCGTGTTCGCGACGGCGTTGTTCTACGGCGACAGCATGATTACGCCCGCGGTGTCGGTGCTGTCTGCGGTCGAAGGTCTCGCCGTCGCAGCGCCAGCCTTTGCCGGCCTGGTGCTGCCTATCGTGATCGTTATCCTGATCGCGCTGTTCTGGGTGCAGAAGAGCGGCACCGCGCGCATCGGCCTCGTGTTCGGGCCGATCATGCTGGTGTATTTCAGCGTAATTGCGGTGCTCGGCATCCTCAGCATCGTCCAAACCCCCGGCGTGCTCTGGGCGCTGTCGCCGCATTATGCAGTCGAGTTCTTCATCATAGACCCGGAGCGCGCGTTCCTCGCACTCGGCTCGGTCGTGCTCGCGGTCACCGGTGCCGAGGCGCTGTATGCGGACATGGGGCATTTCGGCCGCAAGCCGATCGGCATCTCGTGGCTGTTCTTCGTGCTGCCGGCGTTGATCCTGAATTACATGGGGCAGGGCGCGCTGCTGTTCCGCGACGGGCAGGCGGCGTTGGTCAGTCCGTTCTACAATCTCGCGCCCGAAAGCCTCCAGCTTCCGCTCGTCATCCTCGCGACGATGGCTGCGGTGATCGCGTCGCAAGCGGTCATTTCCGGCGCGTTCTCAGTGACCCAGCAGGCGATCCAGCTCGGCTTCATCCCGCGCCTCCGCATCGAGCACACCAGTGCCTCCACCGCCGGCCAGATCTACATCCCGCTCGTCAACGGCGCGTTGATGGTGATGGTGATCCTGCTCGTGCTGTTCTTCCGCACCTCGTCGAACCTGACCAGCGCGTACGGGATCGCGGTGACCGGGGCGATGTTCATCGATACCTGCCTGCTCGGCGTGGTGCTGTTCCGCCTCTGGAACTGGCCGAAGATCGCGGCGATCCCGCTGCTCGCGATCTTCTTCACCGTCGACGGCGCCTATTTCGCGGCGAACCTCACCAAGGTGCCGGCGGGCGGCTGGTTCCCGCTGCTGGTCGGCTTCATCATCTTCACCTTCCTGACGACCTGGTCGAAGGGGCGGCAGCTGATGATCGACCGGATGCACGAGGCCGCCATGCCGATCAAGGTGTTCATCGGGTCGGCGGCGGGGTCGGCGTCACGCGTGCCCGGCACCGCGGTGTTCATGACCTCGACGGCGGATGGCGTGCCGCACGCGCTGCTCCACAACCTCAAGCACAACAAGGTTCTGCACGAGCGCGTCATCCTGCTGACGGTCAAGATCGTCGGCCAGCCTTATTGGCCCGCCAATGATCGTGCGGTGCGCGAGGATCTCGGCGACGGCTTCCACCGGCTGATCCTGCGCTATGGCTTCATGGAGGATGCCGACGTGCCCGCGGCGCTGCGCCAGGTCCATAGCTGCGGTGCGGACTTCAAGATGATGGACACGAGCTTTTTCCTGTCGCGCCAGACGCTGCTCGCGTCCGACAAGCCCGGCATGATGATCTGGCGCGAAAAGCTGTTCGCGTGGATGCTGCGCAACGCGGAGAGCGCGATGGAGTTCTTCCGGCTGCCGACGAATCGCGTTGTCGAGCTGGGTAGCCAGGTCGAGATTTGATGGCTCGTTTGGTCGATATCCCGGACTCGCTCGGCGCGCCTATCCTCCAGACGTTTGCGCCCCCCCGGCGGAGGCCGGGGCCCAATTGGAGAGGTTGCCGTAACGGAGCGCGGCCTTCGTCATTGACGTTTCCCAATTGGACCCCGGCCTTCGCCGGGGGGGTGGCTCTCCCATGACGGGTCCGTCCGAAGTCGCCCCGATCATCGTCACCGCCTTGTTCGGTCGCCAGGACACCGCGTTCTTCGATGCCATGCGCCGCGAGCATTTCCCGCCCGAGCGCAACCAGCTCGACGCGCATCTGACGCTGTTCCACCACCTGCCGCCCTCAGGGCTCGACGAGCTGAAGCACCGCCTCAACCAGGAAACCCGCGGCATCCGCGCGCCGCAAGCGCGGATCGGCGGCCTGATGTCGCTCGGCCGCGGTGTCGCCTATCGGATCGAATCCCCCGACCTCGTCGGCATCCGCGCGCGCCTCGCCGACGCGTTCACCGGCATGCTGACGCCGCAGGACGCGGGCGGCTGGCGGCCGCACGTCACGATCCAGAACAAGGTCAGCCCCCAGGTGGCCAAGCTCCTGCTCGGCAATCTGCAACGCGATTTCGCCCCGAAGGACGTCGAAATCGCCGGTCTGGGCGCATGGTGGTATCGCGGCGGACCGTGGGAAGCGATTTCCCGGCATATGTTCGCTTGACCGTCTGGAAACCGCTTCCTATAGGCCGCGCCTCGCAGGGAAGAATGCTTCCCTGACGGACGGTACGGCGAAGTAGCTCAGTTGGTTAGAGCACGGGAATCATAATCCTGGGGTCGGGGGTTCAAGTCCCTCCTTCGCTACCATTTCGGACCTGGCGCAAGGCGCCGCCGGCATATTTCCCGCAGACCGACGCAGGCGATCACCAACTGCGGGAAACTCGTCTTCGCAATCGCAAAATGCGCTTCTATTGCCTTGGGTTAATGGTCAGCCTGTGTGCCGCATTTCGAGCGCACGCGTCGGCCCGGCCTTACGGGAGATACGAGTATGCGTGACAAACGCCCTGATGGGCGCCCTGATGGGATCGCCGATTATACGGGTCCGGCCGGCGGCTGGGGAGCGCTGAAGGCAGTCGCCGTCTCGCTGAAGGCGCAGCAGATCGTCGTGCGCGGCGGCCAGACTTTGCTCAAGTCGAACCAGCCGGACGGCTTCGATTGCCCAAGCTGTGCCTGGCCAGACCCGAAACATACTTCGTCGTTCGAATTCTGCGAGAACGGCGCCAAGGCCGTCGCGTGGGAATCGACCGCCAAGACGATCGGCGCCGATTTCTTCGCCGCGCATAGCGTCTCCGACATCTGGCAGCAGAGCGATCACTGGATCGAGGACCAGGGCCGCGTCACCGAGCCGCTTCGCTACAACGCCGCGACCGATCACTATGAGGTCGTGAGCTGGGACGAGGCGATGCGCGGGATCGGCGCTGGCCTCGCCGCCGTACCGGACCCGAACCAGGCGGAATTCTACACCTCGGGCCGCTGCTCGAACGAGGCGGCGTTCCTGTTCCAGCTGTTCGTGCGGCTGTACGGCACCAACAACTTCCCCGACTGCTCGAACATGTGCCACGAGGCGACCTCGGTCGGCCTTCCCAAGTCGATCGGCATCGGCAAGGGCACCGTCAGCCTCGAGGATTTCGACCACGCCGACCTGATCCTGTCGATCGGCCACAACCCCGGCACCAACCATCCGCGGATGATGGCGACGCTGCGCGAAGTGTCGAAGCGCGGTGGCAAGATCATCGTCTTCAACCCGCTCAAGGAACGCTCGCTCGAACGCTTCGAATCGCCGCAGTCGGTGGTCGAGATGGCGACGATGTCGGCGACCCCGATCGCCAGCAGCTATTACCAGGTGAAGGTCGGCGGCGACGCGGCCGCGCTGAAGGGTATCGCCAAGGCGCTTGTTGCGCTCGACGAGGCCGCGAAGGTGTCGGGCGGCGAACGCGCGCTCGATCACGCGTTCATCGCCGAGCATACCGCGGGGCTCGACGACTATATCGCCGACCTCGCGACCACCGAATGGGCGGACATCGAACGCTCCAGCGGGCTCTCGCGCACCGATCTGGAAGAGGTGGCGCTCGCCTATTCGAAGTCGAAAGCGGCTATCTGCTGCTACGGCATGGGCGTCACCCAGCACCGCACCGGCACCACCAACGTCCAGCAGATCGCCAATTTGCTCCTCCTGCGTGGCAACATGGGCAAGCCGGGCGCGGGTATCTGTCCGCTGCGTGGCCACAGCAACGTCCAGGGCGACCGCACCGTCGGCATCACCGAGCGGCCGATGCCGATGCTGCTCGACAACATGCGTGACGTCTTCGGCTTCGAGCCACCGCGCGAGCACGGCCATTCGGTGGTCGAGAGCATCGCCGCGATGCGCGACGGCAAGGCCAAGGCGATCGTCTGCCTCGGTGGCAATCTCGCGATCGCCTCGTCCGATCCGCAGGCCTGCGCGGAAGGGTTCCGCAACCTCGATCTTGCCGTGCACATCACCACCAAGCTCAATCGCACGATGCTGTTGATGGCGAAGTCTACGTACATCCTGCCATGTCTTGGTCGGACCGAACTCGACATGCAGGCGACCGGCCAGCAGGCGGTGACGGTCGAGGATTCGATGTCGATGGTCCACGCTTCGTGCGGCTTCCTGATGCCGCCGGGCGAGAACGTGAAGTCGGAGATCTGGATCGTCGGCGAGATCGCCAAGGCGACCTTCGCCGCCAAGGGCCGCGCGCCGATCGCAATCGACTGGGATGCCTATGTCGGCGACTACAGCCTGATCCGCGACAAGATCGAAGCGGTGTTCCCGGCGTTTGCCGATTACAACGCACGCATCCGCAAGCCGGGCGGCTTCCACCTTCCGAATTCGGCGGCGATGCGCGAGTGGAAGACGGATAGCGGCAAGGCCAACTTCATCGTCACCCAGGGCGTGGAGAAGGACGAGAGCGCGGGCGATCCGACCGTGCTGCGGCTCACCACGCTGCGCGCGCACGACCAGTACAACACCACCGTCTACAGCCTCGACGATCGCTATCGCGGAGTGTTCGGACGTCGCGACATCCTGTTCATGAACGAGCGCGACATGGCACGGCTTGGACACAAGGAAGGCGACGTCGTCGACATCGCCACCGCGCTTCAGTTCGCGCGGCCCGATCGCGTCGTGCAGAAGCTGATGCTGGTCCGGTACGCGCTGCCCGATGGCTGCGTCGCCTCCTACTACCCCGAGACGCAGCCGTTGATCGCGCTCGAGGATCACGATCCGCAGAGCTTCACACCCTCCTACAAATCCATTCCGGTGACCGTCCGTCCCGCGGCGGCCGACATGGGTTCGGATCGCGGCGTGGTGCGTGCCGGGATCGTCGGCCAGAAAAGCAAAATTGGCGCATGAGCACCGGTTACACGTCGACGATCGACACCTACGCTACCCTCGCCGCGACCAAGGCGGATGCGCTCCGGCGCTCTCCGGCAGGGTTCTTCGCCGGGGCGATCCTTGCGGGTACGTATATCGGTATCGCGATGATCCTCGCGCTCAGCACCGGGTCGGGGCTCGAACCGGGCGTGCGCCCGCTGGTGATGGGGGCGACCTTCGGGTTGGGGCTGATCCTGACCGTCTTCGCGGGCGCCGAACTCTTCACCGGCTATGTGATGTATCTCGGCTTCGGTCTGGCCAAGCGGACGATCACCGTCGCGGACGCCGTGAAGCTGACCGTCGTCGTCTGGATCGGTAACCTCGTCGGCGGTGTGGTGCTGTCGCTCGTATTTGCGGCGGGCGGCGGCGGCGCGATCTTCGCCAACGCCGATGCGATGTTCCATGGCTATGTCCAGCACAAGGTGTCCGTGGATGCGACTGCGCTGCTGGCACGTGCCATCCTCTGCAACTGGCTCGTCTGCCTCGCGATCTGGACCGCGGCCCGCATGACCGGCGATGCCGCCAAGTGCATCGGCATGGCCTGGATCCTGCTGGCCTTCGTAGCGGCCGGGTTCGAGCATTCGGTCGCCAACATGACTGCATTGACGCTGGGGCTGCTCGTCCCGAACGCCTCGATCGATATGGCGGGTATGATCCGCAACCTCGCGATCGTCAGCGTCGGCAACATCATCGGCGGGCTGGTGTTCGTCGTCGGAGGCTATCTCGTGGCGGCCAAGACCGATGTCGTGACGGCCACCAAGTGAGGCCTGCTTCGACTAGCCGCATCGTCTGCGGCTAGTCGAAGACCTTCCAGGGATCGTTCACCACCAGGATCGCATCGCTGCGCGCGAGGGCGAGCAGCGTCAGGCCATGCGCGCGCGCGTGATCGATCGCGAGACTGGTCGGTGCGGAGATCCCGACCAGCATCGGCGCGCCGGCGATCAGCGCCTTGTCGACCATCTCGAAGCTGATCCGCGACGTGACGAGGATGAACCCGTCGATCGCGTGGCCTTTTATCGCCAGTCCTCCGACCAGCTTGTCGAGCGCGTTGTGGCGACCGACGTCCTCATAGGCGGCAACGACCTGGCCTTCACGATCGCATGCCGCTGCCGCGTGAATGGCGCCCGTGGCGGCGTTGAGCGGCTGATGCGCGCGCAAGCCACTGAGTGCGGCAAACAACGCGCTTACAGGCGTGTCGGGCTTCGGTGGCGTTCGAGGGACAGGTTTGCGGAGCTGTTCGAGCCCGGATATCCCGCAAAGCCCGCAACTCGTGTCGCTGGTCCGATGGCGGACACGGTCGTGAATGCGCCCCTTGCACCGCTCGGACAGGCCGACGCGGACGATCCAGCCCGCCTCCGCCTCGAACACGTCAATGTCGCGCACGTCCTCGGCGCTGTCGGCCAGCCGCTCGGTCAGCAGGAACCCGGTCGTGAACTCGGCGAGATCGGCCGGCGTCATCATCATCACCGCATAGCCGAGCCCGTCGATCTCGATCGCGACGGGCACCTCGACCGCGATCGTTCGCTCTCCCGCCATGACCGAATCAGGGCGAAGGATCTTGATCGGCAATGTGCGAGAGGTCGTCATAGGGCAGCGATGTCTTCCGGCGAATTGATGTTGGGGATCGGCGCGGGCGCAGCGATCGGCACGGCGCCGATCGCCTCCGCCCAACCGCGAACAGACCGGCGTGGCGATGTCGCGATATGCTCGAGCAGAGCCTCCAGCGACGCGGTATTCCAGTGGCCGAGCACCGGCGCATCCGGGCAATAGGCGGGCGCTTCACCTGCGAGCGCGGCCAGCAAGCCGTCGGGGAGCACCGGCATGTCGCAGGCGATCGTCAGGACCGACGTGAAGCCGCGTTCGCCGGCATAGGACAAGGCTCCGGCGATCCCGCCCAAAGGGCCGAGATCGGGGCCGGGTAGGTCGGCGATCGGGCCGTCTCTGCCAACGATGACCGCCGTATCGACGTACGGCACCAGCAGGTCGCGCGCATGCTCGGACAGCGTACGCCCTCGAAACATTGCCCGTGCCTTGTCCGAACCGAACCGGGACGATCGCCCGCCGGCCAGCACGACGCCGAGGATATGCGTGTCGGTCAGCGCGTCTTCTCGATCCGTACCGGCACCGACTTCGCCGCCGGTACATGGCTTTCGCGGGCATGGTGCGCGACCGGCATGAGCAGGTTGCTCTCGGGGTAATAGGCACCGACGCAGCCCTCGGGGATCGAATATTCGACCACGCGCAGCTTGTTGAGGCGGCGATCCGAATTGCCGCCCGCATCGCCGACCAGATCGACGTCGTCGCCGTCGGTGATCCCCATCCGGATCATGTCGCTGCGGTTCATGAAGACGATGTCGCGCGTGCCCTTCACGCCGCGGAAACGGTCGTGATAACCGTAGACGGTCGTGTTGAACTGATCGTTCGACCGCAGCGTCATCAGGCGGAAACGGCCTTCCGCCTCCTCGAACCCGGTGACGTTGAGGGATTGCGGCACGTTGATCTCCGCCTTGCCGCTCTCGGTCTTCCACTCGCGATGCGCTGCGGGCACACCCTTCCAGAAGCCGCCGGGCGTGAACATCTTCGCGTTGAAGTCCTTGAACAGCTCCGGATACGTCACTTCGATCGCATCGCGAACGCGCGCATAATCGCGCACCCACGCATCCCAGTCGAGCTTCGGATTGGGTGCGAGCGTCGCCTTGGCGATCCCGGCGACGATCGCGGGTTCTGACAGGAGCGTTTCGGCGGCCGGCGTCGCCTTGCCCTTCGATCCGTAGATCTGGCTGAACGAATCCTCGACCGACACGCTCTGCGGGCCGGTGCCCTGCATATCCGTCTCGATCCGGCCGAGACAGGGGAGCAGGTACGACGTCTCGCCGGGCAACAAGTGCGAGCGGTTGAGCTTGGTCGCGATATGCACGGTCAAGTCGAGCCCGCGCCATTTCGGCTCCATCCGCGCATGGTCCGGGATCGCGCGCACGAAATTGCCGCCAAGCCCGATGAAGGCCTGCGCCGTGCCGTCGAGGACCGCTTCGCACGCTTCGACCGTATCCCAGCCCTTTTCGCGCGGCGGCTCAAAGCCATATTGCTCGGCGAGCTTGTCGAGCGGCGCGAGCTCGGGCTTCTCGGTGATGCCGACGGTGCGCTGGCCCTGCACGTTAGAGTGACCGCGGACCGGCCCCATGCCCGCACCGGGCTTGCCGATATTGCCGCGGAGCAGCATCAAATTGACGACCATGTGGACGTTGTCGATCCCGCCGACATGCTGGGTCAGCCCCATGCCGTACACAGCGATGACCGCCTTCGACTTGGCGTAGACCTTGGCGGCCGCCTCGATCTCGGCGCGAGTAAGGCCGCTCTCATGCTCGATCACCGACCATTCGGTCTTGCGCGCGACGTCGGCGAACGCGTCGAACCCGGTCGTGTGCTCGGCGAGGAACGCATGATCCAGCACGCGCAGGCCATCGATCCGCTGGGCGTGGTCGTCGGCCTCGATCAGGTATTTGCACATGCCCATGATCGCGCCGACGTCGCCGCCGGTCTTCACCTGGTGATATTGCGAGGCGATCGGCGTCGATTTGCCCGTCACCATCTCGATCGGGTTCTGCGGGTCCTGGAATTTCTCCAGCCCGCGCTCCTTGAGTGGGTTGAACACGACAATCTCGACCCCGCGCTTTGCACAATCGCGCAAGGGATGCAGGAACCGCGGGCTGTTCACGCCGGGGTTCTGCCCGAAGTAGAAGATCGCGTCGCATTTCTCGTAGTCGGAGAGATGGATGGTGCCGACCGCCGAACCGATCGCGGACTTGAGGCCGACCGAGGTCGTCTCGTGGCACATATTCGAGCTGTCGGGCAGGTTGTGGCTGCCGTACATCCGCGCGAGAAGGCTATACATGTACGACGTCTCGAGACTGGCGCGACCCGAGGCATAGAAAATGACCTTGGTCGGGTCGTAGGTCTTCAGCTTGGCACCGATCCCGGCGAACGCCTCGTCCCAGCTGCACGCGGCGTATTTGTCGGTGGTCGGATCGTATTTCAGCGGATGCGTCAGGCGCCCGGCCTGTTCGAGATCGTAATCCTTCCAGCCGATCAGTTCGCTGACGGTATGCTGTTCGAAGAATGCGGGGGTGACACGGAACGAGGTCAGCTCCCATGCGGTCGCCTTCGCCCCGTTCTCACAGAACTCCGCCACATGGGGATGCGCGGGCTTGCCCCACGCACAGCTGACGCACGCAAAGCCGTCTGGCTTGTTCTGGCGAGCGAGTTCGCGGATCACTTCCGGCCCGACCTTCTCGCGGGCGGAAATCTCGACGAGCGACTTCATCGAGCCCCAGCCGCCCGCTGGTGCCGTGTAGTCCTCGATCTCTACGGTCCGGTCGTCGCTCATGCTCATCTCCGCTTTTATACCCCAACGAAGCGGCAAAGCTTTCGATGCAGGCGAGACAGATTTACCGGCGGTTCAAATCCGGGCGCGCATCCCCTAGATGCAGTCTCGAATCTCCAAGGAACAATGATGACGACCCATACCACCCGCATGCTTATCCTCGGCTCGGGGCCTGCCGGGCTCTCGGCTGCGATCTATGGCGCGCGTGCCGGGATGGCGCCGATCGTCGTGCAGGGCATCCAGCCCGGCGGCCAGCTGACCACCACCACCGATGTCGAGAACTATCCCGGCTTCAAGGACGTGATCCAGGGCCCGTGGCTGATGGAGCAGATGCAGGCGCAGGCCGAGCATGTCGGCACGCTGATGATGTGGGACACGATCGTGCAGGTCGACCTGACCAGCCGCCCGTTCCGCCTGATCGGCGACAGCGGCGACGTCTATGAAGGCGACACGCTGGTGATCGCGACCGGCGCGCAGGCGAAGTGGCTCGGGATCGACAGCGAGGAGCCGATGAAGGGCAAGGGCGTCAGCGCCTGCGCGACCTGCGACGGGTTCTTCTACCGCGGCAAGAAGGTGGCCGTCATCGGCGGCGGCAACACCGCGGTCGAGGAGGCGCTGTACCTCACCAACCACTCGCCCGACGTGACGCTGATCCACCGTCGCGATTCGCTGCGGTCGGAAAAGATCCTCCAGGAGCGCCTGTTCGCGCACAAGGGCGTGACGGTGCTGTGGAACAAGGAGGTTCGCGAGTTCGTCGATGGCGGCGGCAATGCGGGGCTGGTCGCGCTGGAGCTGGAGGACACGGTCACCGGCGAGCGGTCGCGACTTGACGTCGATGGCGGGTTCGTGGCGATCGGGCATCATCCGGCGACCGAGCTGTTCCGCGGGCATATCGATCTCGATTCGGACGGCTATATCTCGGTCGAGACGGGCTCGACACGGACCAGCGTCGAGGGCGTGTTCGCGTGCGGGGACGTGGCGGACAAGGTGTACCGGCAGGCAGTGACCGCGGCGGGCACGGGCTGCATGGCGGCGCTGGATGCGGAGCGCTTCCTGGCGGCGGCCGAGTTTGCGGAGCTTGCCGAAGCCGCTGAATAACCGGCATTATCGGGAAAGAAGATTAGGCCAGGTTACGCCTAAGTGCGGTCTCCAGCGCGGCGGCCGCCGGGCCGGTGAAGCTGTGCGAGTCGGTGTCGATCGTCTCTGACGGGACGGCGGCGCCGGCTGCCGCCGCGAAGGCGATGGCGGTCGCGTCGCCGCGGGCCAGGATGACGGCGGCGTCGGTTTGCCAAGCTGCGATCGCGGTCAGGACCCGGCTGGCTAGCGGGTTTCGGCTTTCCTGATCTGTCTGAACTATCCTCAACAAGCCCTTGATAAGGTTCGTGAAATTCAGCTTTCCGGACAGCGCTCGGCGCCATGTTGCTGGGTCTCGCAATGCTGTGCGGTAGTGGGCTCGGATGGCGGCGGCGGGCGGGAGGTCGTCGATCGGTTCGATGACCCAGGGGTTGGCGAGGACGACCTTGTCGAAGCCGGCCGATCGTCCGAACAGCGCCAGCGTGCTGGCCGCGTCGCAATTGCCGAAGCCGATCAGGCGGGTGACATTCGGGGCCGCGTTCCGGAACGCGGCGGCGGCTGCGATCAGGTCGGGCTCTGCGCTCAGGAAGCCGCCATTGTGGCCTGTCGAGTCTCCAACGCCGCGGCGGTCGTAGCGGAAGACGGGCGTGCCGGTGGCGGCGAGGCGTTGGGCCAGAATCGCCATCCCGCGATGCGCGCCGCTGCGGATTTCGTTGCCGCCGGAGACTATGAGAAGGCCTGTCGTGCCGGGCGCTTCGTCCAGCGTGGCGGCGAGCGTTTCGCCTTCGCACGCAAACCCGATCAGCCTTCGCATGATGCTATCCAATGCGAGATATCTGCCGCAAGCTGCTGCGCCAAGGCAATATCGTTGCCGGGTTCCGACCGGCGCCAGAGCGGCGCTCCGGCGTAGGTTGCGTCGGCGGCTCGGGGATCGGTATCCAGGCGGACGACCCGGTACCGTCCTCCGTCCTCGCGCGGCACGGCATCTCGCAGTTCGGCGAGCATCTCGGGGGACAGGCGGTTGCCGGCATACTCGTCCCCCCGGTCGGACTTACCCGCTGCGGCGCGGGTGCGTTCCAGGTCGCGGAGGAGGTCGCAGCCCGTTTGTGGAGCGAGGTGCCAGCGGCCGGCGAGGTCGGCGTCGGTATCGAGGAGCGCGCCGCTTCTTATCGAAAGCGCGTAGCTACGGGTACCAAGTCTCTGTTTTAGCGCGCGATAGGCTCGGCGCTGGTCGGACAGCTTCGCATCGATGGTCGCTACGACACTTTCGCCAGAGCCGGGGACGTCGGGGAGTATGCTGCCGATGCCGTGATCCGCCAGCGCGCGCAGGATCGTGCAGGTGAACTGCCGCGTCCGGTTCGCTTCCTCGAACAAAGGGAGGGCGGCGATGACGATCGGGCCGCTCTCGGGCCCGAACCGCAGCATCGCTTCGCGGCCACCATTCCAGTCATAGGTATCGAAGCGGAGGCCGGTCATTCCCGCGGAGGCTAGACCACCTGTCAGGGTTAGACCAGCGCCTTGCCCGCGGCGAACTGGACGAGCGCGCCGAATGTCTCGAGCATCTCGCCGTCGATCTCGTCGTCCTCGATCAGGATGCCGAGCCGGTCCTCGAGTTCGGTGAGCACGCTCGCCACCGCCATCGAATCGAGTTCGGGCAGCGCACCGAACAGCGGGGTGTCGGCGGTGAACGTCGCGACTCGGTCGGCGCTGAGGCCGAGGATGTCGGCGAGGACGGCGCGTACCGTCGTTTCGACTTGGGAAGTACCTTCGAAAATCACGAGCATCGCCTGAACCGTTACGAACCGGGCCCCGCTAGCGTGTGGGGGTGAATTCGGCAACGGGTTCGCGCCAAGGGGGCTTGGCGCTATTAGGGCCCCATGATCGCGCTCGACCCCAAGCCATACCCTATCGACCACATCGCGTTGCGTGGTGCGCCTGACGCCGTTGCGCTGGTCGACAAGGCCGGCGCGATGACGTTTGCCGAGCTTGAGGCTGGGGTCGGGGCGCTGGCGGGGTGGCTTGCCGGTCGGGGACTGGCGGCGGGTGATCGGGTGGCGACGTGGCTGCCCAAGACGCGCGTCGCGTGCCTGATGCCATTGGCGGTGGCGCGGGCGGGGCTGGTGCATGTGCCGGTCAATCCGCTGCTGCGACGGGCGCAGGTCGCGCATATTCTTGGGGATAGCGGGGCGCTGTTGCTGGTAACTCAGGGCGCGCGGGCCGGGACGCTGGATGATAGCGATGTTCCGGATGGGTGTTCGATCGTGGACGAGGTGGAGCTACTCTCGTTCCCTCGCGAAAGCGGGGGGCCAGGATTGCAGAGTGCACCGCCCGTGATTCCTGGACCCCCGCCTTCGCGGGGGAACCGGATGATGGGGCCATCGGATGCGGATACGGACGGTCTGGCTGCGATCCTCTACACCTCGGGGTCCACCGGGCGGCCGAAGGGCGTGATGCTGAGCCATGCGAACCTGTGGCTCGGGGCGATTTCTGTTGCGCATTATCTGAAGCTGGAGCCCGACGACCGCGTGCTCGGCGTGCTGCCGCTGTCGTTCGACTATGGCCAGAACCAGCTTTTCTCGACCTGGGCGGCGGGTGCGTCGGTGGCGCCGCTCGATTATCTGGTCGCGCGCGACGTGGTGAAGGCGGTCGAGCGGGTCGGGGCGACGACGCTGGCGGGCGTGCCGCCCTTGTGGGTGCAGTTGCTGGAGGCGGAATGGCCGGTGGAGACTGCGGCGCGGTTGAAGCGGCTGACCAACTCGGGCGGCGCGCTGACGCCGCGGCTCGTGCGGGGCCTGCGCGAGCGCTTTCCGGCGGCGGATTTGTACGCGATGTACGGGCTGACGGAGGCGTTCCGGTCGACGTATCTCGACCCGGCGCTGATCGATGCTCATCCTGATGCGATGGGGCGGGCGATCCCGTTTGCGGAGGTTTCGGTGGTGAAGCCCGACGGCACGCGCGCTGCGCCGGGCGAGGCGGGAGAACTCGTGCATGCCGGGCCGCTCGTTGCGCAAGGTTATTGGCGGGATGCGGAGCGGACGGCGCAACGGTTTCGGCCTGCGCCTGACGGCAACGGCATGGCGGTGTGGTCGGGGGATACCGTGGTCGAGGGTGAGGACGGCTTGCTCCGGTTCGTCGGGCGTGATGACGAGATGATCAAGAGCGCGGGGAACCGGATCAGCCCGTTGGAGATCGAGGAGGCGGTGCTGGCAGGCGAGGAGGCTCGCGAGGCGGTCGCGGTTGGGGTGCCGGACGAGCGGTTGGGGCAGGCGATCGTGGTGATGCTGGCCGGGGATAGTGGCGCGGAGACGGCGTTGCGGGCGCGGTTGCGGGCGGCACTGCCGAGCTTCATGCAGCCGGGGATGTATCTGTGGCGGGATGGATTGCCGCGTAATGCCAATGGGAAGCTCGACAGGTCTGCTATCGCGTTGGAGGTG